>JBCDAG010000533.1:0-4259 GCA_039186165.1 Cyanobacteria bacterium P01_F01_bin.53 | reverse complement strand
CCGACACCGAAACCGTCATATCGAAGGGCGAGTCCAACTGGAAAGTGATTTTCGCCACCTCCCGCGAAACGCTTCTGGAACAATAGGCTTTTGCCCCGCGCGCCGGCCTCCTCCTGGAGTCGAAAATTTGATAGTGATTGGAGAAACAGCTGAAACGCTAACACTCATAGGAAACAACACTTACTTCTATCAAGACGGGACAACTCAAGAGGAAGAGCGTACTTATATTTTGCAATTGATTGATGGGGAGCCACGTATTATTGCTTCTAATTTTGTACGTATTACTAAGCGTCGCAGTTAGCCGTCTTGGTTGACCAAGTGATTGAAATCAGGGTATCACCTTATATCAAATTAACAAGATAACTTGAGCGATTGAATGGGTGGCCGGTTCAATCGCTCAAGTTATTTAATCCATGATCCTTATTCAAACACCCAGCGACTGACCGTTCCGTTAAACAGATTCACAAAGTACAGCAGATCATCTGGACCCTGCGCCATCTGAACAACGAAGGGATCTTCATTCGCAAAGGTTTCAACAGAACTCACTTCACCATTGGCATCCAGATTAATGTTGCGAATAATCCCTTGACCCAAATCGCCAAAGAACACATCTCCCTTGTAGCGATCTGGGTAAGCATCACCCGTGTACACATCGCCCATAACAATCGCATTAATCCCATCTACAGAACGATCAAGGCCAAAGAAAGCCGGTTCGGCTGTATTGCTGTTGTAGAAAGCCTGCGCTTCTGGCAAGTTTCCGTATCCGCCGGTTGGAAGATTGCGATCATCGCCCCCTTCGTAGAAAGGCCAGCCAAAGTTAGCCCCCGCATCCCCGGCATTAATTTCTTCCCAGCTAGTCCAGCCCACATCACCGGTATATACCTTGCCACTATTGGGATCAACGGCCATGCGGAAGGGGTTACGCAGCCCCAGCTGATACACCTTCGAGCGGTTTGCATCGGCGTCCCCATTGTAGAAAGGATTATCTGCAAGCCCTCGACCTGTAATGGGGTTGATCCGCAGAACTTTGCCGGAAAGATTGTCAATGTCTTGAACCCTCGTGGCCCTAGGATCAACCCGGTTATAAGAAGCACCATCGCCGTTGCTGACATATAGCGCACCATCTGGGCCAAACTCTACAGCACCAATCGTATGCGATTCACTATCTGCATTGAGAAAATCTTGCAGACTGCTACCGTCAGGCAAAATTCCCGCTGGGGGCTCGTTAAAGTCAAAGGTGCTATTGACTTGACCATTAAAGTTATCCCAGGTGCTGTTTTTACCCAGCAAAACAACTTCACTCCCAGCAATGGCGGTGCGGTAGCCGTTGGCAGCGTCCGCTGTTACTCGAATCAGCCGGGCTGCCCGGTTGTTATTGCCATCTGGCCCAGAATCCCCTGAGAAGTTAAACACTTCCGGTGGATCGTAGGTGAATAGAAGATATATATAGGGATTGTTCACAAAGTCTGGGTGAATGGCAAGATCTAGCAGGCCGCGATCGCGTGTTCCATTCACCTGAGCCGAAATATCGATAAACGGATTGTTTAGCAGTCTGCCATTTTCAAACACTTTCACCACACCGCCCTTTTCAGCGATGAACATGGTGTTCGAGCCATCGGTGAGCCAGTCAATCGCCGTTGGCTGACTAAGGCCAGCAGAAATCACCGTTTCACTATTGAGCGTGCGGCTATCTACCGGGTCAGAGTAGAGCTGCGATCGCGGCACAATTTGAAACGCCTGACTCGCACTCGACCAAGCTAGCTGACTCACCGCCCCGCCCAAATTCTCGTAATATTCCAGGCGGATGTCGTACTGTTGTCCGGCATTTAGCGAAATACTCCCCGTAAAACTAGTCGGCGGCTGATCTTGAAACTCATCGATAATGAGCTGATCATTTACCCATAGCCTCACGCCATCATCACTCGTGGTTTGGAAAGTATATGTCTCCGAATATAGCGGCTCTATTCGCCCACTCCACCGCACAGAAAACGTATCATTGCCAATTCTAGAATTGGGAGAACCCTCTCCCCAATCAAAGTTCACTCTGGCATCTGTTCTCTCCAGCGCCAGATCAGTAAAGTCAATATTGTTGTAGTACTCGCCTTTTAGGCCATTCCCTTGCCCTAGCACCGGACCGTTATAATCACCGATTTCAACAATACCGCGCAACACTGCCTCCGATGAATTGTCATCCCACTGGCGCGAACTGCCAAAATTCATCCAGCCATAGTCTTGACTACCGCTAGGGCCGCCGTCATTTGGCTCACCTGGAGCCCAGTTCGTGTATCCCACCTGTTCACCGCTGGCCCATTTAAATTGCCCTTCCGTTTCAATATCGTTAAGACCAATCCAAAAACCTTCTGTGCTGCCAAAGGTCTGCTTCAGCCAACTTTCTTCTTGGGCAGTATTGATAGAGACCAGGTTACCGCCCAGCTGTTCAGCTTCTGCCTGCGCCTGTAGCCAAGTCTTCGCAGTTGTTGTTACGTATTGGTTGCCCCGGTAGGTAAAGCCATCATTATCGCCCACAGAGATCTGTGCGGTGCGCGGTGCTAGCAGGTTAGCGCCACCTTGAACGTTATCTATTACAAAAGCAAACGTCTCTAAATCTTCTGGAGTGTTATCGTCTAGCAGCGTGATATCAACAAACTGCTGCGCTTGACCATCGGCAAACGTGAGCGTACCCGATACTGCTTCAAAATCTGTTCCCACAGCTGCCGAACCCGCGACCGTACTGTAATCGACGGTAATCTCGCCATCGCTACCATCGGTGCGATCAACTCTCACGCGCACCGTTCCATCACCTTCGTCCGCGCTAATCGTACTGGTTTCCAGGCGAATATTACCGAGCTCTGGCGTAACGGCACCGGCGACTCTTAGCGAGAGCTGGTCCAGAAAGCCATCGCCATTGTCATTGCGCTTGTAAGTCCAGAACCGGGCAAATCGGGCATTATCTGGCGCGATCGCCTCACTCTCATACAGCTGCCAGTCCGCACTGCGCACCGAGCGCCCCGCACCGCTGCCGTTGATCTTGGCGCCTGCTGCGTCGTAAAAAGTCACACCAAAACCGACATAGCCATCACTCGATGACTTTGCATAGCCTGATATCTCATAGGTTTCGCCTGCGATCGCATCTACAATTTGCCGGGCACCGCTCCCCGCAGTAGAGAGCCGCAATGCTCGCGTCCCGGCAAACGCCCCAGAATTCACCGCTCGCTCAGTACCTTGATAGGTTTGCCAACGGTTTAGCCCAGCCTCAAACCCCGAATTCAACAGCAGCTGAGCACCCGGAGCAGGCGGTTCTGGAGGCGCCACAGTTCCCGTATTCAGCTCCAAATCATCCAAAAAGAAGCTACCTGTGTCGTTTGACTTGTACGCCCAAACGCGCACAGACTGCGTACCTGCTGGCGCTGCTTGCTCAATAACAAATTCATCCCAATCCGTACTTCTCACCTTTCGGGCTCTGCCACCAACCCGGTCCCCAGCTTGGTCGTAAAACGTAATGCCCACAGTTGTATTACCACCTGAGGTTGTTTTACCTGATCCCGTCAACCGATAGGTCTCACCAGCCACTGCTGAGAGCGTCTGCCTCACGCCCCGGCTCGTTCCGCCAATCTCTAGCGCACTGCTGCCCGACACCGCATCTGTTGTAATCGACTCCGTTCCGCGCAGCGTTCTCCAGCCCGATAGTCCCGACTCAAAATCACCGTTGGTCAACAGTGAAAGTGAGCCTTCGTACGTTGCTTGGATCGCTGCACTCAGCGCAACAGGGCTTTCTATTTCGCCAGTACTCGCCTCCAGCTCCCAGTCACCGCCTGCACCTGTTACATCGTCCGAAGCTGCAACATCAGCCCCCGTCAGCTCACCCAACCGATGCATCAAAGACAGCCCTTCCGCACCCGCTGCCAGATGACAGCCATATATCATCAGATCTGCTTCTGCGGTTAGCGCTGCCGACCACTGCCGAAAACGCTCACCATAGTCTTCCACATTGGCATTGCTCAGCAGCGTATTGCCTAGCTGAAGCAAGCCATCCGCCCCATGGGAAAAAATGTGGATCGCCTCCAGATTTTCAACCCCTTCTAATGCAGACGTCATTTGAGCAATGCCATCGCGATCGCCATCTATCAAAACAACCTGCGTATTTTCTAATCCCTGCATCAAGGTATCGATCGCCGTGACGCCAGCATCTATAAACGCGATATTGCGAGCACCGTGTGACAACACATCTACCCCCGATGGATCGGCACCAGACGGGGGCT
>JBCDAG010000532.1:0-4264 GCA_039186165.1 Cyanobacteria bacterium P01_F01_bin.53 | reverse complement strand
GGCTCACTACCATACTCCTTTCCTAACCTTGTTTCGCAACCTTGACTACTGCGACGTAACCTTAACTTGGCACCCATCTGACAATACGAAAGATTTTAGAAACAGAAATCAAGTATTGAAACATCTGGCAAACAAGGAAGGGGGTGCTCATTTTGATAAAAAATAGCTGCAATTATTGATAGTCTAAAAAGGATAGCTGGGAGCAGGTTGAATGCAATTGAGTTTTTCTTGATCGATCTCAGTGCTTTGATTTCTTGGCTTGGCTGGCGAGTGATTATCATAAACAAACTTCAAAACAGTGGTATAGATCCCTATAATTCTCAAAAGGTCAAAGATCATGATGAATATTTTAATGGAATCCGCATATCCATGATGTAAGCTGAAGACCAACTGTTTTATAAAACTGTATTACCTGTTATCACTATCGCTCTGGGGAATGCAGTTAGGTGTGATTCTATAGGGCTAGGTGAAAGTACTTCAGGAGCAAAGAGAGCCATAAGCCATTGTTGAAGTGTCAGGTATTGTATGCCAGGAATTGGATTACTCAATGAAAAGCCACTCCACGCATCGCTGAAGCAATGGTATGCGCAGCCAGGCGATCGCTTTGAAGTTGCCGTCGATGGGTATGTGATTGATATTGTTCGAGACAATCTGTTGTTAGAAATTCAAACCGGCAATTTTTCATCTATGCGGTCGAAGCTCAATAACCTGTTGCGATCGCATCCCATACGGTTGATTTATCCGATTGCCCAAGAAAAATGGATTGTTAAACTAGGCAAAGGGGATGGACGTGGCAGTACTCGCCGCAAATCACCCAAAAGAGGGCGAATAGAGGATCTGTTTTGGGAAATGGTGAGCTTACCACAGGTCGTGTCGAGCCCCAATTTCTCACTGGAAGTATTGCTGATAAAGGAAGAAGAAGCCAGGCGATACACAGGCAAGCGACAATGGCGCAGGAAAGGATGGCGCACTGAAGAACGTCGGTTGCTAGAAGTCGTCGAGAAAAGGGTGTTTGAAAAACCCGCAGATTGGCTAGCGTTGCTGCCAGTGGGACTGACCTCATTGACAACAAAAGACCTGGCAGAATCGCTGGAGATCAATCGAGATTTAGCTCAGAAAATGGCTTATTTTCTCCGTGAGGCTGGTCTAATCGAATTAATGGGCAAACAAGGGCGGGCCAACCTGTACAGCGTAAAGGGCTACTGATGTAACGGGCTCCTGATAAGATAATCGCATTCAATCGCAGTTCCCGAATGCATCCAGGACCTGCGATATCTTATTTCATCGTTTGAGGATTGTTAAATTAAAACAATTAAAACAGTGACCGTGTCAGGAGCAAGCAGTTTCGCCAATTGACGGGGATGACACCGAAAGCCTACAGAGCTGGGTAAAGTATTTAGGTGTAACGTAGCTCAAGACCAAATCTATAAGCCTCCATTCATAGCCAACTCCAAAAAAGACTCCCATTCTTGAGTCGTGCCGACAAACATCACATAGTATCCAGCTTTCAGGATGTAGAATCCGGGTTCATCCAGCATCATCCGAGGTCCTTTGCTTGATAACCATGCCTTTTTCTGACCCTCGGCATTGTTGTTTGCCTTTGGTACATAACACCACTTTGCATAAAGATTAAATTTTCGATAGGCACGTTTGTGGTGAAAATAAATATCATCTATTACGAGGATTGCCCAAGGTATTGCCATCCCGACGACCCAAAGCACACCCGCCAATGTGCCCTTAGCCTTGGCGATAAATATAAGCAACAGCCCCAGCGCCACACCGCCACCCAATAATAAAACCCAAGCCAAAAAGGTTGTTAACCCATTTAGTAGCGGGGTGAAATTGTAGGGCGGAAGCTTTAAAACATAGGGGACTGATCGCTTGCTACGCATAGACCTGAATCCTCATTCCATAAGGGGTTCTGCACTCTCTGATTCATATAATCTCTGCTCCATATAATTATTATGACAAAATTCCCCCTGTCTCAGGAATTCTTCTTTATCTTGAGAAATATCAATGAAGAAGACTCAGGAGAACCCCATGACACTGAAAGAGCAAATCGGCAGTTTTTGTTGGTGGAGCTTAATGACCAAGGATGTTGAAAAAGCCAATACCTTTTATCAACAGCTTTTTGATTGGACATTGAGTGACATGGAGATTCCAGGCCATGACGATGCGACTATTTATGCCGCTAGCAAAGGTGGATTCGGTAATCCTGTTCCCTTAGAAGCCGATTTTCCAGGTCCTAGTCACTGGATTGCTTATATTGCCGTCGAAAATGTGGATGAGACCTGTAAACAGGTAGAGAGCCTCGGCGGCAAAGTTTGCGTTCCAGCCTTTGATATTCCTGCGGTTGGGCGTACGGCTGTGATAACGGATCCCGTGGGTGCCGCCTTTCACATTTTCACGCCGCTTAATGCTGAAGATGACATGAATATGATTGGCAATGGCCCCGGTGAAATCTGCTGGATGGAGCTGATGGTTGATGATCCAAGCCCTTTATTGCCGTTTTATTCGGAACTGTTTGGCTGGAAATTTTCAGCCCCCATGCCTATGAATGGGGGCGAATATATCAGTTTTGATATTCACGGTGAAAGTGTGGGCGGTCTCTTTAAGCGCCCCCCCGAGGTACCCGCAATGCCACCACTGTGGCTGAACTACTTCACCGTAGCCTCTGTCGATGAGTGGTCAAAAAAAGCCGTTGCTTTAGGCGGCAAAATTATCATGCCAAAAACAGAAATACCTGAAACTGGTTTCTTCGCCTACATAGAAGATCCGACAGGAGCCCATGCTTATCTGTTCGAGGAACTTGCCGAATAGGGGGAATGCTCAGCTCGTGCTGTTGAGTCCATACCTAACGGTACGTGCTACTCGCTCACTACTCACTCAATAGGTTCGTCATTTAGCGAAGTAATGCACAAGACTAAGCAGCCACCCAGGGTTTCTGGGCGATGGATGGATTGGGCACTTGAATCAATGCGATCGCCCACCGTATAGGTGAGGCCATCAATCACCAAATTCCCCTCCAGCATCAGTAAGGTTTCACCATTGTCGTGGGTATGCCTGGGAAAATGCCCGCCGCGATTTGCTTTCACGTAGAGGGCAATTTTTTGATGCGATTCGTCAATCTCTAAGGTGGCGGTGTAGGCATCAGCGGTGCTGCCCACCATCGGCTGCCAAGCGACCGTTTTGCTTTTTTGCTTCAGCTCATCAATTGAAAGCTGAAGCAACTGGTAAAGCTCGGAGTCCGCCGCGACTGTCTCCTGGGCAATGCGCTCAAACAACCGACCTTTCAGCGATTCGGATAAGGCGACTGGCAGCAGCGCGTACGGAAGGGCATTGGCTGCATCGGAATACCCATCCACCGTTTGGGCGAATTCGGGCGATCGCGCGATCGCCTCTCGCACCTGGTCCCGCTCAGAAATCTCTAGCGCATCCAGGGCGTACAGCGCTGCCTGCTCCGACTGCACTGCCTGCTGCTCGTTAGCAGCAGCAACATCTTCATTTTCAGGAAAGGCAGCGGATGGCGACATCATCTGACACTGTATAAATACAGGCAGTAAGGGGTAGTAAGCACGGATTTTGGGAAGGACGGATGAGCTAGCTCGGATTCATTAGAACGAATTCATTTGAACGAATTACTGTGCCAGCATTTCATCATGCAGTGACGAAATGCAAAAAAGGAGACAGCCATTATGCGTTTCAGGACGGTGGGCGGTATTGGCCGTAGAACGAATGCGATCGCCCGTGGTGTGGGTTAGCCCCTCTACGATAAAGTCACCCGCAAGCACTAAAACGGTTTCACCGCTGTCGTGGGCATGTAAAGGAAAATGTCCGCCATGCTCTGCCTTAACGAAAAAGGCTAGCTCTTGATGCACTTCATCCACTTCGAGCACGGCCACTTGGGCCTTGGCGGTACCACCGGCTAACGGCTCCCAGGTTAGCGACTCACTTTTTTTAGTCAGCTCATCAATCGAAAGCTGAAGCAACTGGTAAAGCTCGGAATCGGACGCCACAGCCTCTTGGGCAATCCGTTGAAATAAACGCCCCTTGAGCGACTCAGATAGGGGCACTGGAGGCAGATCGTAGGGAAGCGCACCAACCGTACATGAAAACTCATCAACGGTTTGGGCAAATTCGGGCGATCGCGCGATTTCCTGCCGCACCTGATCTCGCTCGGCCACGTCTAGCGCATCGAGTGTATAGAGTGCTGCTAGATCATTAGCCGCAAGCTCATTAGCAGCGGCTTCATGCTCCGGCAAGC
>JBCDAG010000531.1:0-4269 GCA_039186165.1 Cyanobacteria bacterium P01_F01_bin.53 | reverse complement strand
GGTCTCTCTCAAGAGAAGCTACCGATTTATCTTGGATTCTTCGAGTTCGTTCATAATGCTAGAAAAAGAGGGAAAGCCTTGTTAGATGGTCTCCTAAGCCTCTTGCTCGGCTAGCTCCCAGAAACAGCTATTGAGCCAAAATAAATAGCAGGAATAAGGGCAACACCTGCGATCGCAGCCACCAAACGCGTCGCCAACACCGTATCGCGGCAGAACTGCATCATCAGCGCCGATAGCATGTAATAAAGCGGCGGATGCTGAGGATCATGCATCGCCAAATTGATACCGCTTAAAAATATTTGCTTAATGCCACTGTAAGTTTGAAAACTTTGAACCTGACCGGCCGTGATGATCTCCCCCGTAAAAAGGTCGTGCAAGGCCGCTACTGGACTGTGACCAGTAGAGAAAAAACCTGTATAAACCTCATCATGCCAATAGACCTTTCCCCCTAAATGAGAGAACCGAAAAACAATGCCAATAGCAATAACAAATAAGAGGACGCCATAAAAAAGGCGACCAACCTTGGGAGCACTCACAACAGGGGGCGCATTCTCCCCAAAAACAATCGACTTATTATTTCTCATGGACTTATTATTTCCCAGAGATGCCGTCCAAACTTCAATTTTTCTCAATACTTGCAGGCTAACCCTCACAAGCTACTCAGCTTCCACACTCAAAAAGTGGCGAGAAAACAAAATGATCTTTACGTCTCATTCTGAGACTCAGATAGATTAATTCAGGTCTCAACCAGGATTTTATTAGACTCTTTATGGGACTAGAAACGCTAGAGAGTAGTCGTAGGTCCATGACGTCTCATGATGTCAGAATCGAGCGAAGAACCGGTTCGTACTCATCGGCATAGCGCATCATCCCCAGATCATTCGGGTGAGTGCCATCTGTTGAACCCTCGCTGTCATGTCCAACGAGATGATCGCCCTCCAGGTAATAAAGCTGCTCAATACCCTCATCCAACAGTTTCTGATATGCACGCCTAAAAGCATCACGCCGACGTTTTAAGAACGCTGCACGGTCGAAGTAAAAGGGCGTATTAGGAAACGTGCGATCCTCAACCAGCAGAATAGGGGTTGTTGGCTGAGCCTCCCGCAGTTGACGCACAAAAGGTTCTGTTCGCTCAACAATCAATTCCTCACCCATATTAGGCAGGCAATCAATCACAAACACACAAGCCTCAAGCTCCCCTAGCAACGCGCCAACCTCAACATCCATGGTGCCATTGCCCGAAAAGCCAAGATTGAGGAAAGGACGATTCAATCTGCGGCCAAGGATAGCCGGAAAGGCAATGCCTGGTCGGGAAGCGCAAAGCCCCTGCATAATCGACGTACCATAAAAGACCATCGGCTTTTCTGTTCTTGGCATCACAGGTTCAAAAAAAGTGCCTGCCTCAACCCCAATTTCCAAGGAGCCCACGCTGTTGTGCAAAGGTAAATAGAGCGTGTAATGTCGTCTGCCTAACTCAAAGTCTTCTGTTGCAAGCGGCACGTCCATAATTTGATTCGTGGGTGCTACGACTGACACCCAGCGGTCAATACCTTGTGCGTCTTTCGCATACAAATCAAGACCACTGACACCCGTTGCAGGCATATTGGGTAATGCCAATCGAGCAGAGAGAAGGGTGTAGCGGACCTGAATAGTAGTGGCATCGGAAATAAACTGCACATGCATACCCGTGGCATGTCGCGAGAGTTGCCAAACGGGCTCGCGGACACTGACCTGTGCTTTGCGCGGAAGGCGCTCGAAATAGTTCAAGGTATCGCGCCATCCCTTGCCTTCTACGCCCCAGTCTTGAACGTTATGCCACTCTAGTTCAGCCGATTGCCCCAATACTCGACGAGATGCTGCCATCATAGCCATGCCTGAGGCTGTAGCCATGATGAAAAATCGTCTGCTGATTTTTTCTTTTCCCATGGGAAATTATCTCTCGAACAAGGACCTCTTCAGAGGCTACAGCCTTATGGGCAAAGTCAAGCATAGCTTTTGTAAAGTGCAGCCATGCCATCGGCGCAGGTTGCCGGTACGGGCAGTTCAACTTTGTCCACCCCGATGGTTGTCCACAATAGGCCTTATTTCGGTGCAACACGACTTATGAATAGGTTGAGGTCGCTGTGAAAGGGAGAATCATCATCATCATGGTGCCTTGCCCTGGCGTAGACTCACAAATCAGTTCACCACCATGGGTCTCAACCATAATTTGGTGGCTAATGGCCAAGCCAAGCCCCGTGCCCTTACCCACCGGCTTAGTGGTGAAAAAGGGATCAAATATTGACTGACGAATACTGTCTTCAATACCCCCGCCATTGTCCACAATACTAATGCGAAAGCCAGTTTCTATACGATCGGTTTTAATCTGAATAGTTGGCACCCATGACCCACCATCAACAGCTACCCCTGCGCCCTGATCTGATATCTCGTTATGACCCACCGTCGCCAAATAGTCCGTTTTAGACAAATAGCCCGTTGCAGAATGATCATCTAACGCATCAATCGCATTGTTTAACAGATGAAAAATAACCTGATTAATTTGAGCCGGAAAGCACTGTATCAGGGGCAGTTGGCTGTAGTCTTTAACAATCTCAATTTTGCTGCGCTCTGGCGTGGCCTCCAGTCGGTTGTAAAGCGTTAATAGTGCGCTTTCAATGCCCTCGTGGATATCAACCTTTTTAAAGCTCGTTTCATCCAAACGGGCAAAATTTCTCAGTGATGTAACAATATCTCGAATCCGCTCAGCACCAATCTGCATAGAACGATTGAGCTTCTTGAAATCATCTTCTATAAAGGGGAGATCCATCTCCTCAATGTCTTGTTGCAACGCTTCAGAAAGCCCCTCAGGAGGTATTTCCCCACGGAGCCGCGACACCAGCTCAATCAATGACTGAACATATTCTCGGGTGTGCTGCAAATTGCCGTATATGAAGTTAGCAGGATTGTTAATTTCATGGGCAATGCCCCCCACCATTTGCCCCAAACTGGACATTTTTTCAGCCTGTACCAACCGGGCCTGGGCACTTTTAAGTGATTCTAATGTTCCGGTTAGCTCACGGGTGCGATCGGCGACTTTGTCTTCCAAGTCCTGGTAGGCAACATCTAGCGCATCGGCCATTTGGTTAAATTGCCGGGCGAGCACACCCACCTCATCATTTACCGTGTCCGTAAGGCGAGCCGATGAATTCGGTGAGAGTGTCCGCTGCTGCAAAGCTCTGCCAAGCGCCACAATTCGGCGATTAATCAACCCCTCAAATAGCCCTAACAGAGCGCCTGCCAGGGCCAGGGCCAACGCTAAAAACGTAATTAAGATAGTTCGCTGTAACGCGGCCTGACTGGCCCTCAGATCGTTGGTCGGCACATAGATCATGGAAGCACTAACAACTTCCCCAATCTTCCAGTGATAGCCATTCTCACGACCGTAATTTTTCACAATTTCAGGCGGAGCATCTTCAGGCTTGCCGTGACACGCCAGGCAACTGGCCCGTACCGTCGTCGGCTTCGCAACGTAAAACTTCTCGCCCTCCCCCCCTCGCTGACGATAACCGGTGAGTTCTGGTAGGTTTTGATCGAGCTGAAATCGACGGATTACCTTTGTTTCAAAATCATCGGCCCGATCGAGCGGATTCAGCGGATTGAGCGTTGGCTCCCGATATATATAATCAGGCAGCGCCTGATTAAATTCTTCAAACACTTTACGCTTGGCGTAAAAAGATGACATAGCTTCTAGCACAAGCTCATCGGTTTTTTCCTGGGTTGCAGGCTTGAGCTGCTCAGCGACGTAGGCTTGGGTTGCCCTGCCAAATTCAGACACAAGGGTCGTACGGTTGTGAACCTCCTTTTCAAAGGTTGCGGTTCTTAGCTGGCTTAGACGGGACATGCCAATGGCCATGACGATTGCAAGGCATAGCAATACGGCCAGCACAAACTTAAGCCGAAGGGAAAACTGCATGGAAAACCGCATTTCGTTATCCAGGACAAAGAATCAGGCTCAGTTTACCCAGCGCCATCGGTAAACCAAGCTGACCATACCGCCTACCCCTATTTCCTTGCTTTAAAAGGGCGCTGAACTCTTAAAACGCAACGGAGCTGGCATTTGTGCATCCTGTCACCAAAGCGTCGTTGTGTTTTAAGAGTTCAGCGCCCTTTTAAGGCAAGGAGATAAGGGCAGACAAGGTATCGTCAGCTCAGTTTACCGATGGCGCTGGGTAAACTGAGCCTGATTCTTTGTCCTGGATAACGAAATGCGGTTTTCCATGCAGTTTTCCC
>JBCDAG010000530.1:0-4272 GCA_039186165.1 Cyanobacteria bacterium P01_F01_bin.53 | reverse complement strand
GAGAAGGAAATATCTCCGACTTTTCCCAGCAAAATGACCACATGTCTCGTTCGTATTCGGTGGGGTGAAGAGCCCTTGCTCATCGAGCAATATGAAGAAGGTGGTCACAATATAGGACACCGCATTTCGAAGCTTAAAAGGCAAATGGAAGAATGGGCAAATATAGGTTTAGATAGTCGTCCACGTGAAGTTGTTGTGGAAATTCCTCACCAGTTTCTATACGAATACAACATAGAGCTAGTGGATAGTCCTGGGACAGGAGGCAGTTGGGATAGGGTGTATGGTCTTAGTCTTGAGGATGAGATAGTGAGTTCTAAGATACAGTCAGCTGCAGTGGTGGTTATTGTTTATCGTTATGCCAGCGGTGACTTGCAGGCACATGAGAGGCTCATAAACGAAGTAGGTAATAGGAATATTGCAACTATTGGTGTTTGCAATCTTGACCCAAACTGGGCTGAAAAAATAGAAAGTAATAAAAAAGAAACCCAACTAGTCATCAGTCGGGCTGAGACTAAACTGCGCAACATTGCGAAAGCAAGATGCTTTCGCATACCAATTGATGGTAGTGAGAGTGTAAGAGCAGTTGCTAGTAGAGCTTATGGAGAAACAGTGAAAACTTTACAAGATTATCTAGTGAAGCTGCTAGACGATCGAAAGTCACTTATCATTCGACAAGCAACTCTAGACGGTCGTGCCCTACTTGATGATTTGTTGTGGGACATTGAGCGGCAAGCTCAGCGATATAAACCTCTATTCGATAAAGTTGAGGCTGAACTCGGCAACATATTAGATGCCATCAATAGTGTTCGAGCAACTCTCAACAGAGGATATACACCTGTAGAAAAGTCTGGAACTATATGGGGCTCTGCAATAGTAGGCACTGCTGCACCAGCAGCTATTGCGGCCATATTAACAGGAGGTACAGCGATCCCCCTTATATGTGCTGTAGCAGCTAGCGGGGCTGCCGTAGGAGCTGTAGGCGGAGCCGCTGCAGGGGAAATTCAGGATGCGATGGGCAGAAAGGAGTATAAAAAACAACTGGCATACAAATGGACGAGTCTTCAGCGGTCAGTGACTTCTTCTTCTCAGCTCAATAATGGAAAGGTTATTAGTAATACAGTACTCAAGAAAGTGAAGTCATCATCATCATCACTGACGGAGGCTCAACATAGGTCCATCCTGGGTGATATAGAAAAAGATCTAGATATTAATCTTAAGGAAGTTGAGGGCTACTTTACCTATAAGCAGAGTCGGAAACTCCAACAGGAGCTGAAAGAGTTAAAAGGCTATTTTCGATGACGCTTATGTTATTGCTATTGAGAAACGATGTTATTTCGTTTTGAGAGAGGTGTGTGCTGATTGGTACAAGGCCTTGGGCGTGCTGTCATTGTTAGGGAAAGCAGATAATCCGAGTGCATACTGTGCCTGAAAACGGTGGGCGCTTCCCTCGGCATCTGAACCTGTGCTAGATGTCGTAAATATTCGCTGACGAAAAGCTTTGAGAAGTGGCGCGATCGCCTCGCTCACTTCCTCCTTATCCACATCAGGCAGCACCAGCACAAACTCACCATTACCCCAATAGCTAGCCCAATCACTCGATAGCTCATTCGGCATGTGTTGTGCGATCGCCTCCCCCCAAGCCTTCAGCACCTGATGTCCTGCGCGATGCCCATGCTCCAAATTGATAGCTTGCAAATTCGCCAACTGGATGAGAACAAAGCTATGGGACTGCTCGCGGCTAATCAGATCCATCAACAGATTATGTGCGTGAGCTTGGTTCATTAGCCCTGTAAGAGGCTCCCGACTGGAGAGGGTCTTCAGCAATCGGGTCCGCTCCAGTCGATTACTGATGCGCGTGATCAGCTCTGGCCCGACAACGGGCTTTACAACATAGTCATCAGCGCCTGCTGAAAATACCTCACCAGCGGCATTTTCTCGGGATGTCAGAAATAGAATTGGTAAGCTTTGCCACTGGCCCTGATCGCGCTCGTCATTACGAATGGCCTCACACAGCTCGATGCCATTGACTTGGGGCATTTCAATATCAAGAATCAGCAGATCTGGCCGGGTGTCAGTAAGGGTGTCCCAAAACTTAGTGGGGTCTGTCAGGGTCGTGAGCGTCATGCCCCAAGGCTCTAGCATGGGCGAGAGGGTGCTGAGGAAAATGGGATCGTCGTCTACAGCGAGGATGTTGTAGGCGGTGCCTGGCGCTATGCTGGGTTTCCCAGGAACAGCAGGCTCCTTTGCCTGGGAGGCAGGACCTCGGGAAGATTCTGTTTTTTGCGTGGAACCGGTGGGTGTGGGAGGAGTTGCTTGGATATTACCTAGGGATTTTTCAGCAGTCTCTAGAATCTCAGAGAGCTGAAGGACAAGGGGAGAGATGACCTTAGCTGTAGGTTGGGTATTGCTCGTTCTAGCGCTAGTACTGTGACTAGAAAAGAGGGTTTCTAATTCTCTGGCGACTTGGGTACCGTCGTCCTGGCCAAACATGCCGAGAACGCCTGCTAGTTTATGGGCTGCCTGGGCTGCCGCTTGGGCAGTTTCCTCGGTAAGCTGCTGTGTAGTGAGGGCGGTTGCTGCCGTTTGGATGTGGGTAAGGCGCTGGGCGATCGCACCACGATGCTGCTGCCACAACCCTGCCATAGCTCGATGAAACTCTTCTTCTACAGAATCTTGTGAGCCAGCATTTTGTGCTCCAGTATCTTGCGTGTTGGCCTGTTGGCTGTTGCTTCCCTGGGTGCTACTTTGGCTAGTGGAATTTGATTTTGTTGTTTCTGTTGTCTCAGTTGCTTGCTTAGAAACAACAGAAGGCTCATCCTCTAATTTGGGTGTGAGCTTGTAGCCCAATCCATACACATTCTCAATCCAGCCACCCGCGCCCGCTTTTTTCAACCGACGACGAAGGCCTTTGACGTGGGCTTTTACACTGTCTTCCAAAGGCGGATCGTCAAAGGTCCACAGATGCTCAATAATATTTCCTCGGCTGAATACGCGATTAGGATTACGTAACAGTAGCTCTAGCAGGCTGTATTCCTTGGGCGTGAGCTTTAGCGGACTCTCATGATAGGTGACTTCACAGCTCACCGGATTGAGCCGTAACGGACCGATTTCTAACACGGATGTGGGAGACACTTCACCTCGGCGCAGCAGTGCACGCAGCCGAGCATGCAGTTCTGCAATATCTAAGGGTTTCGTCAAATAATCATCAGCCCCGGCATCTAGCCCGCGAATTTTTTCATCGGGCGCATCTTTAGCCGTCATGAGCAAAATGGGTGTGGTGTAGCCATTGTTGCGTAACTGTTGGCATAGGCTAATACCATCTAGCCGGGGTAGGCCTACGTCTATCAGCAGTACATCATAGCTACCGCTTTCCGCGTACTCCAGGCCAAACTGACCGTCATCTACGGTATCGACGGTGTAGCGCTGTGCCTGCAAAGATTTTTGCAAAGCACCCATAAGAATTTCGTCATCTTCAATCAGGAGAATGCGCATAGGGAGAGCTTCCTACTTGGCGAATCTATTGGTCAGACCTAACGGTGGGCCTCACTGTTGATGTTGATTCTGATCATATAGCAGATCTTACCAAGGTCAGCAGACCAAGGCCAGCAGACGTTTTTGCCTAAGGTTTTATGCTGATATTTCGATATTTTTTCAATCTTCTTTTTTGTTCCCGATTTCTTCTCCTTTGCTGCTTATATTCAAAACATGAAAGCGAAAGAGAGCACCGCGAAGCGTTGCATGGCATGCGCCATAAGTGTTCTGACTCTTTCTCCCTTGCTTTGTTGTTATCCGTCAAACCAACCGAGGTTATCCTATGAAACGCACAATCAAGCACACTATTCTATCTGCTCTTTCTGTTGTGATTGCCACCGGCGCGATCGCTCCTATTGCACAAGCGGCTGAAATGAAAGGTGAGGAAGCCTTTAGCGTTCATCAGCTAAGGACCGAAGCCTTGAATACTAGCAATAAAGGCCTCGAACTCAAAGAAGGTTTCAACGTCCATGAGGTCCGCTTAGCTGAGTTCGATAGCCGCACTAAGAACTTTGATCTAAAAGAAGGCTTTGATGTTCACGAGCTGCGCTTTGAAGGTATAGAGCGCCGTAATAAAGAGCAAGAAGAGGCTAAAGAATTTAATCTACAGGCCATTCGGATTGCCGAGCGCGATCGCCGTAACAAAGCGGGCGATAGTCTCTCGACAACATCTTTGCAAGCCCAGCGTTATCAGGTGTTGCGGACAAACCTACTATCAGTAACACTGTTTTGAAAACTGGT
>JBCDAG010000529.1:0-4289 GCA_039186165.1 Cyanobacteria bacterium P01_F01_bin.53 | reverse complement strand
CTCTGCAAATGATGGAGCTTGTTTATTTCTGGCGATTGTACTCTGGAGGTGTTGCTCTGGAGGTGTTGCTCTGGAGGCAGTGCGCTGGAGGGGATGCTCCGGCGATTGTGAAAGGTGCTATGTCCGGATTACATGTCGCTTTTTTTTGCGAGGCTTAATAGCGGCTGGATCCACTGAAATAGATGCTTTCCCTAGGGTCGTCATGCGTTTGGCATGGGTCATGGTGTTGATTTGGTAGACCAAGCCGTAGTCAATATCGATAGCGCTTAACCAGCCGCTTTTGGGATGGTATGCACCCGTATCGATATCTATCCAACCTGGACCCTGGGCAATTTGTCCAGGTTGGACACCGGGTAGCGTAAAGGTGATGGTGTGGCCGGTGATAATCCGTTTCTGTGGAAAAATTGCTTCTGGATGGCTGTGGAAGACGTCTCGAATCCAGCACAGGTCCATCTGAGTTTGCTGTTCTAGGGTCTTGTGAGGCGATAACCCGGCATGGACGAGCAAAATGTCTCCGAGGTCTAGGTAAAGGGGGAGGGTTTTGAGCCAGTCTACGTGTTCTAAAAGGGCTTCGGTATCGCGATAGCTAGTGAGGGTCGGTTGCCCACCACTGTGTAGCCAGCCCTGAAATGCGCCGAGGTGGGGGTCATTATCGGGAAATGCTTTGAGCAACAGGTGTTCATGGTTGCCGAGGACACAGGGGTGGTTGCCCTGGCGTACAAATTCCACGACTTGGGAGCTTTTGGGGCCGCGATCAATCAGGTCACCAACGAAGTGAAGCGTGTCTTCTTTGGTAGGTGCAATCATGGCCACTAGGCTCATAAGCCCGTCGTAGTGGCCATGGACATCTCCGATGAATATTCGGCGGCTCATGCAGCTAGGGGGGCAGGGGATTAGTTTATTATGCCTAATTGCTCGCTAGGGTCACCATACTGGGCTTAATTAGCTGCCCTATTTAGAGTCGTAGGTTTAGAGTTTGGGTAGAGTGTGAGGGAGATATTGTTAGAGGTCTTCAGGGAGATCGGTGACTTGAATAACGACAAACTGACTGCGAGCATCACCGGTGGAGTTGATGACTTGCCATAGCAGCATGTAGTTATTGTTCGCGTCGGCGTCCGTTGGATTTTCCCAGTCGGGTGCTTCTTTAAATCTTAGGGTTCCGGTATTTTCATCGAGCACAAACTGATCTTTGTCTTCACCATCTTGTAGACGATAGGCCAATGTGCTGCCGGGGACATCTTTCGCAGCAACCTGGGTGATATTCACGCTGTTTTCGGCAACTTGAATAAATGCGCTGTTATCTGGGCCGTTGATTTCTGGCGATACGATAGTGAGGGCTGGCGGCGTATCGTAAACTTCTGCGGTGTGGACAATGTTGGGGTTCGTCGAGGCATTGAAACTCTCGGGACGGTTGACGGTTTGACAGCCTACAACCAGCCCTGGCATGGCGATAAGTAGGGATAATCCAATCCATTTGCAAGCGGCATGCTTGATAGTGTGTCCTTGGGTATGGATGAGAAGAGGGAGGGCAGAGGTTGCAGAAAGGTTAGCGTTGCGGGCCAAGTTCGAATTGCGTGCCCGACCAAGGATTGAGTCGGTGAATCGGTGCATGTGTGGATAGTTTCTGGGACGAATAGCAGCCTTACGTGTAAGGTGATGTCTTATAGTTAGAACAGCCTGAGCGGATGTTTTGGTTGTGTTGATAGATAGCTTGAGCTAGTGGTTTGAAAACCCTGGCCTCAGTCATTTTCCTTTGGGAAATAGTTTTTTACTAGATGCTGGTTCTCTATGTGCCCAGATGTGCACACATTTTGTATGGCGTTAGCTAGGGGGCTCAAATATTAGTGATTGGCGGCTAACGCTATTGGCGGTCAGAGACTTTTTGTGAAATGCCTACCGATTACAGTGCCTACCCGTAACTAAGGCTATTCCCATAAGGCTACCCACAGAGATCTTGAATATTTCCTTGTGTGTTGTTTTTTCGTATGCTCGTGATCCTAGCGGGTTACTTTCCTAAGACTGACTGACTGACCCTGTCGGGCTTTTTGTTCCTGTATTGGTGACTAATCTCTTTTTATGGTGATTTAGGCTTGGGTGGGTGTGATGTTTTCCTGAGTGAACAGCCTGGTTTATACGGAATATATGGGTGTGTGATGTTGCGGATGTTACATTGCTTGATTTGGTGGGGTTTAGTCTTTGTTAATGGGAGGCTCTGATGCGTTTTCAATGATAAATCCAGCATCGCGAATCATGTCAAAGTCTCGCTCGGCGGATTGTCCAGGGGTGGTGAGGTAGTCGCCCACAAAGATGGAGTTAGCGGCATATAGGCCGAGGGGTTGGAGCGATCGCAAATGGACTTCGCGACCACCGGCAATGCGAATTTCTTGGGCGGGTAGCAGCAAGCGGAATAGGCATAGAATGCGCAGGCACCGCTGGGGGGTAAGTTCTTTGCGCTCGGCAAAGGGCGTGCCTGGAATAGGAATCAGAAAGTTTAAGGGGACGCTGGTGACATTGAGTTCTCTGAGGGAAAGGGCTAAATCGACGATGTTGTCATTGGATTCGCCCATGCCAAAAATGCCACCAGAACAGGTGGTGAGCCCGGCAGATTGAACAGCTTGGACGGTAGAGAGGCGATCCTGAAAGGTGTGGGTGGTGCAGATGTCTTCGTGGTGAGACTCGGCGGTATTGAGGTTGTGGTTAATGCGATCGACCCCGGCAGCTTTGAGCTGGGTTGCTTGGCCTTTGTTGAGCAAGCCCAGGGTGGTGCACACCTTCATAGGGTACTGATCTTTAACAGTGCGGACGGCATCAAGAATGCCTTCGAAAACCTTCTCGGAAGGGCTGCGGCCTGAAATCGCCATACAAAAGGTACCGGCCTTCAGTTGATGGGCGCGGTCAGCGGCGGCGACGATCTTGTCTTTGGCCATGAGCGGATACTTTTCAATTTCCGCACCTGAAATTTTAGATTGGGAACAATAGTGGCAATCTTCCGGGCACAGGCCGCTTTGGGCGTTGAGTAAGAAGTGCAAGCGGACCCGATTGCTCCAGTAATGGCGGCGCACACGATAGGCGGCGGCGAGCTGGTCAAGGAGGAGGTTATCAGGGGCATTGAGGACAGCTAGGGCCTCTTCGCGAGTGAGCACTTCACCGGCGAGTGCCTGATCGGCAAGCTGCTGCCAGTTCGACATAGCAGCCGATGCCGTAGACGCTGTTTTTGAAGCCGATTTAGCGGTTGGTTTCGAAGCCAAATTCACCATAGAATCTCTCGCCTGCTATTGTTTCAGGTTATCCCTTGGAGATCTTACGCTATCGTCAGTCGCTTCGCTGATTTGTAGAGTTATGAGTACGTCTTGCGGCCAGTCAATTTCTTTGATTCGCCATGGTCCCCCAGCGGTTTCGTTGCGTCAACGGGTTCGGGGGCACCAGTTTCGCCAGTTTGTCGAGCGTTATGATGCGGCCAGGATTGCGCGGCAGGCGTCACCGCCATTGGCAGTGCAGCGCGTTATGGCCCAGGCTGATTTTGTGTATGCGAGCAATCGTCCCAGGGCATTGCATACGGCTGAGCTGCTCGGCGTGCCTCGGCCTCTGGCGGTTGACCCCCGGTTTCGAGAGATTGACTTTCCGGTTGATTTTCCTCGGCATTTTCGCTTTTCGGCCTTGACGTGGTCGGCGATCGCGATCGCGCTTTGGCGGCTAGGATATAGCGCCCGCAACAGCGAGCCTTTTGCCGATACTAAGCAGCGGGCACGTTCAGCAGCTGATGTGCTGGAGTCTCGCTGTGATGAGCTAGTGCCATCGGATGCCCAGGCGGCTAGGTCGGTGGTGTTGGTGGCCCATGGCGGGATTAATCGGCTGATCGCTAAGGAACTGCGGCGGCGCGGCTGGCATGGGCCAAGGTTGCCCTACAGTCGGCACTGGGGCTGTACGACTTACTGTCGATAGGATTTGCTTACAGACCTTGCGTGAAGAACGTCTGGTGAAAAACGACGCCAGTGAAAGAGACCCAGATAGTTTGCCGTTAGCTGGATTTCTCTACGCCTTATGTGAGTGTAAAACGGTTACGGACAGGGTGTTGCTCAAAGGTCAACACATCAATGCCAAAGTGCTTTCTGAGCAAGATACGCAGGGTGTGACTGGCAACTTTTGCAGAGACGTGGGTACAAATGGCCGAGACTTTTTTACGCAGCAAGTGCTCTAAGTGCCGCCCCGTATTCTGAATTTCGTTGAATACGCCTTCAATCCGCTCGCGAAACTTGCCTAACAACCGATTGAAGGCAGGTGGGTTTTGT
>JBCDAG010000528.1:0-4310 GCA_039186165.1 Cyanobacteria bacterium P01_F01_bin.53 | reverse complement strand
GTTGAGGTCTTCCCACGAGCTTTCAAAATCGCGAGAGGACGCGATAAAACACCGATGGCGATCGCCCGCACTGCCTGGGTTCGCCGCATCCACATTTACGATGAGCGATCCGCTATGGCAACAGTCTAGCCAGATAATCTGCTGTCTCACCGGACTCTCTGAAAGCAGCCAGTGCAACCAGCCCAGTGGCAACCCCGGCGTCGGTGCCCTGGGCACGGTATCGCTCGTGCCCAAGTATCCTTTGTCATGGCCATCGTCACTCGCCAGGCCATGACCCGAAAAGTAAAACAATGCCGTTTCGGGTATCTGCTGACTATCCGGTAAAAATAGCTGCTTCAATGCAGTCTTGAGTTGGCCCTGGGTCACCGGCTGCGCTGCGAACACGACGGGCTTTTTCACACCGTCAGCTGATGTGACGATGCGCTCCGGCATCCGCTGCACTTTGAAGTTGCTATCTTGCTCTAGCCGTTGTGCGATCGCCTCGGCATCTGTCACCGGTGCCTTAAGCCCAGGCAAATGCTGATATTCATTAATTCCGACAACCAGGGCATTTCGGCTCATTTTTGCGGCAAATAGGGCAATTCATTGCCAGCATATATCTGAACTGCGAAGAACGCAGAACCCGTACAGGTAGTTTTTCAAATCGCACGTTGCTCCATTTAGCCCCCTCCAAAAATCTAGTGCTGCGTCAATGCTTACTTTTAGGACCAGGTTTGTAGGGGTATTAGGGAGATTGGGGGAATTGGGGAAACGTATTTAAACCGTGCCCCCTACCTCCCTAATGCCCCTAATTCCCCCACTGCCCATTCCCTAATTTTAGGCTTGACGCTGCACTAGGTTGACTCGACTGATCAGCCGACAGGCTCAGCTTTGCGCACTATTCAACTTTTGTTGGTTATAGCGTCAATTTGGGTACCTTTTAGCAGG
Organism: Cyanobacteria bacterium P01_F01_bin.53; assembly: GCA_039186165.1. Lineage (GTDB taxonomy): Bacteria > Cyanobacteriota > Cyanobacteriia > Phormidesmidales > Phormidesmidaceae > Phormidesmis. Next base: position 3,383 of record JBCDAG010000528.1, on the reverse strand, counting down.
CTTTAGTCACCTGTACAGAAGGGCGTAATTGACGAACATGGCATTTAATCGGCTGGCGCAAAGCGTTGCATTATTGGGGCTGATCGGTAGCGGATCGGTGGCGATCGCACCGCAGCCCGTCCGCGCAGAGCCCCTACAAGCAGAGCCCCTACCATCAGCCAAAATCCCCACACCGACTACGCTGCTTCCTGCCATCATCCCTGACAAGGCCGTCGTTGACTTGGCCGCCTCGCCCCAGCAAGTGGGTAATCAAGTAGCTGGGCAAATCACTCCACTTAGTGTTCCTCGCATTACTTTCACGGAAGCTAGGCGCTTTGTCCCCCAGGCCTTTGATGTCAGTTTCTTTGATGTAGAAACGTCTGCCGCTGGTGTTAGTGATGCTGATGCTGTCGCGCCTTTGTTGGGGAGCCTGTTCGAAACGACAACTTACAACCCCTTTCTGAGGTCGGGTTCAGCACAAGCTGATCAATTACTGACGCAGAATGCACCCGCGAGTGATCTTTCTGAGCCAGAACCAGAGCTAAGCCCGCTGCCGGAGGCCGAATCAGGCCCCGTATTACCCGAAGCAACACCCGAACCGACACCCACCACACCGAGCCGTGGCGATACAGTGGCGGTTTCAGAGATTCAGGTGATTGATAGCAGCGTCTTCAGTGAGGCGGACTTTGACGCGATTGTATCGCCGTACGAAGGGCGTGACCTGGGCTTAGCAGAGCTGCGCCAGGTCGCAGATGATATCACTCAGCTGTATTTGCAGTCGGGCTACATCACCTCTCGGGCCGTGCTCAGTGAGCAAACGATCGTGGATGGGGTGGTGCAGATCCGCGTGGTGGAAGGCACCCTCGAAGAAATTCAGATAGAAGGCACCCGCAGGCTCGCAAACTATGTGCGTGATCGCGTGAACCGTGCCAACCGTAAACCCCTGAACCAAGTTGACCTAGAATCCCAGCTCCAACTGCTCCGTGCCGACCCGCTCATCGAACGCATTGAAGCGAGCCTCAGAGCCGGTACGGGCGAAGGCCAAAGTCAGCTAATTGTCCGAGTGCTAGAAGCCCCTGCCTTTTCGGGTCGGGCTGTGGTGGATACCAACTCTCCCCCCAGCGTCGGCATTGGCCGCATGGGTATAGAAGCTAACTACAGTAATGCTCTGGGCTTAGGCGATCGGCTGTCCCTATCGGCCTATCGCAGTACCGCAGGTGGTTCTAATACCTATGGTGTAACCTATGCTGTACCGCTCAACGCCATGAACGGGACCATTCAAGCCCGCTATTTGCCTAGCTCCTTTAACCTGATCGATCCCGACTTGGCAGCGCTGGGTGTAGAAGGCTCCTCCAACACCTACGAACTCAACTACCGCCAACCCCTGATTCATAAGCCCAATGAAGAGTTGGCCTTGTCCCTGGGCTTTCGCCATCGCACGGGTGAAACCCTGGTGAGCGATGTTGTGATCGACTCTACACGGACCAGCATTTTCCAGTTTGCCCAGGATTATTTAAAGCGAGATCGGGCGGGCGCTTGGGGATTGCGATCGCAATTCAACCTGGGTACTGGCCTACTCGATGCCACCGATCGTGACAATGGCGAAGCCGACGGTCAGTTCTTTAGCTGGCTGGGCCAAATACAGCGGGCTCAGGTCCTTAACCGTAACAATCTACTCCTGATGCAAGGTAGTCTCCAACTCTCTGATGACAGTCTCCTTGGAGCCGATCAATTCATCATTGGGGGCGCTAGCTCCGTGCGCGGCTATAGCCAAAATGCCCGGTTTGGCGATAACGGTTTTAGGGCCTCCATTGAAGATCGCATCACGGTTGTGCGCAACGAAGATGATTCTCCCTTCACCCAACTTGTTCCTTTTCTCGATACTGCCGCCGTGTGGAACCAAGGTGCCAACACCAACGAGAGAAACTTTCTCCTGGGGACCGGGATGGGGTTAATTATTAATCCTACCGAAGATATTCAGGCCCGTTTAGATGTGGGCTTTCCCCTAATCAAACTCAATGAAGCGGGCGATAGCGATCAAAATGCCTTCTTCTACTTCACCATGGACTACCGTTTTTAGGGGAAGACGGCTTTTGGGGTTCGTTTCGTTTAGCTCGAAAGCTTTGAGACCACTTCACTGTATGCCTCGTAGGTCTGCACGCCGACCAGGGTTTCTTGTAGTTCACCCCCTTTAAAGAACATCACCGTGGGAATGCCCTTAACGCCGTAACGCTTCGCCACAGCTTGGTTGTTGTCCAGATCTAGCTTAAAAATATTGACGGGTTGTTGTGCATTTGCACCTTGCGCTGAAGCGGTTTGCGCTGAAGCGGTGCCATACTCGCCAGCGAGCCTATCGATTAAGGGGGCTACGAGCTTACAGGGCCCACACCAGGTTGCGGTAAAATCAACCACCAGTAGCGGCGCTTCAGCTAATAGCGAATCAAATTCTGTTTCACTGGGAATAAAGCTGGCCTGACCGCTGGTCTCTTTTTCACCCAAGCCCGAGAGTGCATGGGCGACTTCGGCCACCGGTAGGTTGCCGTTAATCGTGGTTAAACACAATCGCTGCTCGTAATACTCAATCAGTGGCTGCGTTTCCTGCTGATAAATGTCTATCCGGCGGCGAATGACATCAACCGTATCGTCCTGGCGGCCCATTTTCATGAGGCGATTGATCAGGAGCCCGGTTGTCACCTCAAAGTAAATGACCTTGGGAGAAGGCTGCTGGAAAATCGCCAGTAGCTCGTCGAGGGCTTTCGCTTGGGGCAGGGTGCGCGGAAATCCGTCTAAAATCCAACCCTTGGCCATATCTGGCTGAGCAAATCGCTTCCTCATAAGTGACATCATCACATTGTCAGGCACCAGCTCCCCTGCTTCCAAGTGCGATCGCGCTTGAATACCCAGGTCAGTTTTATCCTCAATGGCCTGCCGTAAAATATCGCCCGTAGAAATGTGGGGAATTTGCCAGCGTTCAGCGAGTGCGATCGCCTGTGTCCCTTTACCTGCGCCCGGTGGTCCTAAGAGAATAAGATGCATAAGGAGTCTGATTTGGAATGAATAAACAGCTGCGACCGTGCAAAAACGCGGCAAAAACGCTTTCTCATTTACTGTAACATCCCTCTTGAAAGTAACCGATAGTTCACCTCACAAAAACACACCTCATAACTTCCTCAAACTCATTTTTTACCCTAGACATGGTTACGAGGAATAACTATGGACATTTCCACCACCTACCTTGGCCTCCCGCTCCGTTCTCCTATCGTGGCTCCTGTGTACACATAAGTCCGAGAGTTCAAGGCGCAGCCAATTTCCATCCAGCAAACATCATCTCAAACTGCTGTAGGCCTCGGTACATGGTCTTAGTCCCTGGTGGTCTTTGGCTACGATAGCCAGAGTGGCCTCCG
>JBCDAG010000527.1:0-4317 GCA_039186165.1 Cyanobacteria bacterium P01_F01_bin.53 | reverse complement strand
CGGGTCTTCCCCATTCCTGAACTAGAACGCGGCTTTGACGTACTCATCGAACTGATGAACCAGTTTCGGGGAGCGCCTTTCGGCGGGGCTCATGGTATTTCCTCTGCCTAGAGTCATTGAAGATCGTTAGTTTTAGATGTCGTCCAATAAGGAATATGCGGTTTTAGGTGGGGTCTAAGATGCTGAAGGGAAACTTGGAGAAATGAGGTCAAAGTGCTGCTGAGTTGAGAGCAATGGCGCTGAATGCATCGCATCCCCGCAGCCGAGAACGGTTGATGGCGCTTTATGAAATTGGGACCGGTAAAAGTGCAACAGCCGTCAAAGACAGTGGTCGCAATCCCCAAACGGTGATGGGCTGGGTTCATCGGTATAACCAGGGATGGTGCAGATGCAATGCTATACCGTCTTACGGTCGGCCTCCCCCCTTTTTCTGCCGACATCGAAGCCGCTCTAGATACAATGATTCGAGAGAGTCTCAAGCAAGCCTCGACACCCCCCAAGAACGCACCCAATCCCTCCTGCCACGCTGGACATTGAAACGTATGGTGGCTTGGGTGAAAACAACTTTCAACATCGACTGTAGCCGAGAGAGCTTACGTAAAATTCTCAAGCGGTTATGGTTCTCATGGAAGAAAGCTCGTAAGCTGTTAAACAATGCCAATCCAAGCAAACGCGATGCTTTCTTGGAAACGCTGGAAGGACTCCTGAATGAAGCGCTTCAGCAACAGAGCTTACTGGTTTACATGGATGAAGCTCACTTGCATCTTGATACGGATGAAGGCTATGGCTGGTATATTCGTGGCGGGTAGTCCATTTATGTAAAGGACAGAGAAAAACGACTGGTTCTTGCCAGTCCTTAGTGGTCCAACGACTCCTGTTCTTACCTAATATTCTCTATCCTTTAGGAAATAGGACTATCTCGTGGCGAACGCTTTTGGGTGTCGTCGAGTTCGCCCGGTCGGGCCAAAGTATCGTTTTACGGAATCTATCTGTACGATCTCGCTCAGGTGAGGATATGGCCCTATGAGAAGGCCAATGACGCCATTACCATAGAGGTGTTAGAACGCCTACAGGCTGAATTCTCAGAGTGCCTGATTAAACTGGTTTGGGATGGCGTGTCTTATCATCGGACACTGCTCGTAAAAGAGCGAGCTCAATCGTTAAATATTTCCTTAGTTCCCCTACCTGGCTACAGTCCTGATTTCATGCCAGTGGAGTATCTCTGGAATTGGCTTCGAGAAGAGGTCACTTATCACACCTGTTTCGGCATTCAACAGGATTTAATCGCTCAGGTAGAACACTTTCGGAAACGAGGCAATCTGGATGCGCTTGAACTTTCTCAAAGATTGTGGGCTACAACTGAACTCGACCCTGACGTCGAAAAAATACGAGTCTCAACCTAGATGAGGTTTAGCTACCTTCTTTCAATGCTACTATCCTGATTCGAGTGCGAAAAAGTGTAGGGTACGATTCGTTCATGTACGAGTGTAGTTGTCTAGTGGCCCGTCGATTGTTGAGTGAATTGCTTACTGAACGCGATAGCCAGGTGCTGACGGCAGACGAACTGTAAAAGGTCGACCGGGTTCTACTAAAAGGGCCAGTTGCGCAGAAGCTGAAGACAAAGAGGCGAGCCTTAGCTATGTTAATTCAGTGGCACCGGGAAGCTTACAAAGATTACCCTCAAGAGTACTTTTCTTATTCAACAGCTCATATAGGATGATAAGTGGCTATATAGATGTTACGACTAAGGGGAGGCTTAATTAATGGCTGTAGCAAACAAGAGCGCCTATATCGCGAAGATTCTAATAGTGCTAAACCAAAGAGTGGGTGCATATGGACCTGGGTAATGGTTGATATGCGCTAATTTGACAACAGTTGGTATGCGCCAACACAATGGAGTTAATCAAAAACGACTGAAACTCTTTTTAGAAAGGGTTTTAGAGGACGTCTGAAAATCTCTGCAGATAATGCTTCAAGAGAATTTTGAGCCTCTTATTACCGAATAAGTCTAATGACTTGTAATACTTATATTGTTTCTATATTCACCCATGATTTTTAGCCTAATGATGGAATCCTTACACATTGATTGATCAATGTGTAAGGTAAGATATTTAAGTTGTAATTCTGTTGTACTTCTCGTCTCATAGGGAAAAGTGATGACTCGTAATATTTATGCCTTACTTGTTGGCATTAACAATTATGCTTCGGGCTCAGGTGTTAGGAAGTTGCACGGGTGTGTTCCAGATATTCAGACAGTTAAAGAATACTTAACAGATCGCATTCCACCTGAAAATTTACAGCTACTATCACTTATTGATGAGCAAGCCACACGAAAGGCAGTCATTGATGCCTTTCGAGACCATTTGTGCCTAGCGAGTAGCGAAGATACAGTACTGTTTTATTACGCAGGACATGGCTCCCAAGAAGATGCACCTGAAGAATTTTGGACAATTGAGCCCGACCAGTTGAATGAAACCTTAGTACTCTACGATAGTCGCTCAGAAAATGGCCTAGAGCTGGCAGACAAAGATTTAGCAGTTTTGATCGGAGAAGTTGCTCAAAAAAATCCCCATATTAGCCTCATTTTAGATTGCTGCCACTCCGGCTCGGGTAGTCGTAATCTGTTACAGGAAATGGGAGAGCGGCGACTACCAAAGTCAACCCGAAAACGTCCCTTTGAGAGTTATCTTGTAGCGGCAGGCGATCTGAATAGTCTTAAGGCAGATAGCCGGAATCCAGAACAGAACCCGACTGGCTGGTCATTGCCACGGGGACGACACGTGCTGATGGCAGCCTGTCGAGATCACGAAACAGCGAAGGAATACCCCGTAAAAAATGGTCAAAGACGAGGGGCTTTCTCTCGTTTTTTGCTACAGACATTGGCTCAGGCCAATGGAAGCCTATCTTATCGGGATCTATTTCAACAGGCGAATGCCTTGGTCCGCAGTAACGTTGCGGACCAATCCCCTCAGCTCGAAGCATCAATAGCAGAGGACCTGGATTTACCATTTCTTGGAACAGGGGCGATCACGCCTCGGAAACCTTATTTTACGGTTTCTCATAAGAGAGAGCTGGGTTGGGTAATCAATGGTGGTGCAATCCATGGCATTGGAGCTCCCGCTGGTGAGGAAACGACTTTACTGGCCCTTTTCCCATTTAGTTCAGAATCAGACCCTGGGGAGGAGCCTGAACTACAACCTATGGGGGAGGCGCAAGTTACTGCGGTGCGCCCAGAGCTTAGCCAGATCGCCTCTTCAGCACTAGAGGATCTGGATCCGAAAACGATTTTAAAAGCAGTTGTGACGGCTCAGCCTCTGTCTCCGATGGGGATCAAGATGGAGGCTGAAACGCCTGCTGATGAAGTAGGAATTGAGCTCGTACGCGAGGCTCTTCTTGTAGCAGGGGACGATCAGAAGCCGTCGCTTTACGTGGAAGAAAAGCAAGATCAAGATACTGATGAGGCTACTTTTCGTCTAATTGCACAGGATGGGGAATACCTGGTAACTCGACCAACTGATGCTCGACCTTTGATTACTCAACTACAAGGGTATACTCCTGAAAAAGCAGCCGAAGCGGTTAGCAACCTGGAGCATATTTCTCGTTGGTTGAAAGTTGTTGAGTTACAAAGGCCCAATAGTAGCCGAGTCTCTTCGGGGAATTTGAAAGTTGAAATTGTGCAGGGAGAAGGGGATAAAGAAACAGCCAAAACTATTACCGACCCGCAGATAAGATTGGAGTATCAATACAATACTTTGACCAAGAAGTGGGAGGAACCGAAGTTTCGTGTCAGAGTCACCAATAAAAGTAAAGAGACATTGTTCTGTTCCCTGCTTGATTTAACAGAACAATTCGAGATCGATGCGTCTATACTACCAGGAGGTTCGGTTCGACTACAGCCTGGGGAAACAGTTTGGGTAGCAGATGGCCAGCCCTTACGCGGAATTGTTCCAAAGTCATTATGGCAGCAAGGTATAACCGAGTACAAGGATATCTTGAAGGTGATTGCCTGTACGACAGATTTTGATGCGACTTTGATGGAACAAGGTAAATTGGGAGAGCCTCTGCTGGCAATGAGATCAGCCTCACGCGGAGGGGGTACTCTCAACCGCTTGATGAAACGGGTTATGACTCGTACGATTTCAATCCATGGGGAGGATGAAGAAATCTATGATGATTGGATTGCGACTCAAATCACATTTACTTTTGTCCGCCCGCAGGAGGCGGCAGTTGTCTCTGCAGAAGATTCCGTTTCTTTGGGCATGGGTGTATCGCTTCAGTCACATCCAACCCTAAAGACTAAGGCTCGTTTAACCACGG
>JBCDAG010000526.1:0-4320 GCA_039186165.1 Cyanobacteria bacterium P01_F01_bin.53 | reverse complement strand
GCCAGTGAGGGTGACATCGCCGCCAGCGTAGAAACTGCCGTCACTGACATTCGGGTTGTTGCTGTTGGTCATGGCAGTGGTGTTGATGGTGAGGTTAGAGAGTACGGTGCTGATGCTGTCGATGCTTTTATTGGCTAGCTGGATAATCTCTTGTTTGCTTTTCCGTTCGGCTTCGAGAAGTTTTTGAGTGGCGGATTCAGGCAGAGCTTTTTCGTAGTGGGTATCAAAGGTGCGGGCAACGTCAGCTTTAGGTTGATCAGGGGGGACCGCCACACGGATTAGCACGTCGGAACCCTTGCGTTCAAGGCCGCGCACATTGGCAGGGTCAATGTCGTGTTTACTCATCAGGGCCTGAAATGCGGTTTTGAACGCCTGGGGGTCAACGCCATCGCGAATAAGGAGTTTGACCTCGTCCATAACCTCTTTGAAGTATTTTTCAAAGTCACCCGGTTCAAAGATTTTGTCAGGATTGTGTGGAAGACGTTCGCGGCTGCCCTTGGCGTCAGGGTGCTCTTTTAGAAAAACAAAATCACAGTCTATGTCAGTGAGGATGGTGGTGTCATCGATATTCCATGCTTCCAGAGTGGTGCCGGTGAGCTGGGCAGTGGTGAAGTCGGTACCGATGCATTGGGCTTCGGTCAGGATAGCCTGATGAAGTTGTGCGCCACGTAGGGTGGCACGGCTAAGTTTGGCTCCACACAAGTTAGCATTGCGTAGCTGAGCATCGGCAAGGTTTGCCCCCTCAAGATCGGCATGGGAGAGATATTGGTTGTTACCGTTTAGGGTAGTGAGGAGTTTGAGCACTCGTGGGTCATGCAAACTGGAGTTACCGAGGCGAGCCTTATCTAGGTTAGTTGCATGGTGCCAGCGGATGTGGTTAAAGATTGTTTTTTGCTGGCGAGAGTTGGCAAAATTTGTATTTTTGAGAGATGCGTTAGTAAAGAAAGCCTTAGTGAGATTTGCGCCGCTAAAGCTAGCCCTACCAATAGCTGAAAATGCAAAACTAATGATACGAAGATTCTCAAACTTAGGATCAAGTTTGAGAATGCGTCTATTAATATAGAAAGAGAGCAACAAACCTACCACTGCGACTGCGATTGCGATTACGATTGCGTCAGTGACTGCGACTTCGCCAGTGACAGAGGGAGTAAAAGCGACAGCGATTGCTCCAGTGACAGTACCAGTGATATTGCCAATGACTGCGCCAGCAACTGTGACTGCACCAGTGACTATGGCAGCGCTAATGACTACGCCAGTGACAGCGACTGCGCCAGTGACAGCGACTGCGACTACGCCAGAGACAAATCTAACGGCAGCGATTGCGACAGCCATAGCGATAGCAACAGCGACACTTCTGAGAGCCTTTAGAGTGAATCCTTGACGAGTGATTGCAACAAACGTGATAACAACAACAATAAGTCCTGTGATACCTGCAATTTTGTTTTCTGAAGTCCAATTATCGTCAAGCAAGAAAAATGTGATCCATGCTCCTGACCATCCTTGCAAAAATCCCGCCAGGGCAGCAATCACCATAATCAGCAAAAGCTGCCCCACCATCCAACGCCGCTGCAGCCCGCCCTTCGCCGCACAAAACCTCACCCCTCGCAATGTCGCATCCACAAACCGCGCACTGCGAATATCCGCACCACTAAAGTCCGCCCCGGACAACTCCGCCGCGCGAAAATTCTGCCCCCGCAAGATCGTTCCACGGAAGTCCCGTTCACCAGCAGCATAGAGCCGCAATACATCTTTGGCCTTTAACCGCTGCCCGTGGTACCTGCCTTTGTCTGCCATAGGCTATTGCCCATCCTTGCCACCATTTCCCAGCATAGTAGCCGATTTCCCCCCAGCAAGTACCCATCCAGGTACTTTTCATCTCCCTAGCTCCCAGGCTCTGCCTGGCTAGCAATCCCATGGCTCTGCCACTATTTTCAGAGCTCCACTAAGATAGGAAAGATACATAAACCAAACCCCATGTCTGAAGCCACCCTTGATTCAACTCAACTCAAAGAAGTGATCAAAGCCGCTCTGGTGGAAATCCTGCAAGAGCAGCGAGGACTACTGTACGACTTAATCACTGAAGTTATGGAGGATATAGCCCTTGCTAAAGCAATTGATGAGGGCAAGGATAGTGAACCGGTGGATCGTAATGAAATATTCAGCATTCTGGAGACTGCTGAGTGAAAACCGAGTTTCGTAAATCCTTTGCAAAGGATTTGAAAAAAATCAAAGACAAGTCTTTGCTCACAAAGCTTCAATCAGCTATTGAAGCTGTTGAGGCCGCTGATACTCTCAGTAGTATCAGTAATCTCAAGAAACTCAAAACTGAAGGTGATTATTATCGTATCCGTGTTGGTGATTACCGGATTGGTCTAATGCTTAATGCTGGCAGCTTTATTTTTATACGTTGTCTTCACAGACGAGAAATATACAGATATTTCCCTGACTAGCTAATTTCCTAGAAGCCTACTTTCTGTTTGTCTGTATGCCCTAACGATTCAGTAATGTGATCCGTTTGATTTCTGCACGAAAGGCGACTAAATATGAGCAAAGAACCTGCTTTGAACAAATCTGAAACGGATTGGCAACGCCTAGACAGTATGTCTGACAAGGACATCGATTTATCAGATTGCCCAGAAGTAACCCCTGACATGTTTGCGAAAGCAGTCGTCCGTCGAGGTTCTAGACAACAACCTGCTCAAAAATCGATCACACTCGTCATTGATCAAGATGTGCTGGAATGGTTTGAAGCTCAAGGAGATGAGGCTGAACGGCAAATGGCCCTTGCTTTAAGGATTTATGCTGAAGCAAATAAAGCATATTCAGATAAAACGGCCCTACCCTGATGTTTTAGCTAAACTGCTCAATCAACCAGCGATTAATAGCTCCATCATCCTCTGATTGGCTTTTGTGCAATGCTGCTTCAACAGTTTTAATGCTCAAATCAGACAACACCTTAGACTCACGAATCTCACCACTGCCACCATCAACAACAGAAAACGCAATCACCTGAGCACTAGAGACATTCACCACCCAATACTCATCAACACCAAAGCGCTCGTACAGCAACCGTTTAGTTCCTAAATCTTCACTCAGACTGCTGGCTGCCACTTCAATCACCAGTTGAGGCACTCCGTAGAGATCCACATCAGCGGGCTCATTATTACGAGGCGGAAACCGAGTATCCTGCCCTAGATAAAAAGCCAGATCGGGCTGTGCATCCCGCATACCTTCCTTACGAAAAGTACAGTTTACATACTCCGCCACTCGAATCATCTTAAGCGTTGCAAACAAACTAACCACTTTAGACAACGTTGCATTGTCTCTGGCATGACTTGGACCTAATGGAGCCATTTCAATGCACATCTCTCCTGATTCGTAATAGCATCTTCCATGGTCATAGGCTGGATTTTTATCCACCAGCGCTACATAATCTGCCCAAGTTGCCCGAACCCAGGTGTCGGTAGGAATATTTTGAGGAACTGGTGCAGTACTAACCATGGCTAATCATTTTAGGCAAGGTGTTTTTTATTGTGAGAGGCACCCCAGAAGCCCGGTTTTTATCCAGGCTCATCGCTAAAGTAATGGACTTCCCCCAAAAACCGGGCTTCTAGGGGTGAAACACTCTGGTGATTTCTGCATTCATAAGCGCAACTTGAGGGTCGCTCTGAATGGCCTCAAAATACTTAGCTGCCAAGGGCGTTACCGAATTCTCATCGGGCTTGAGCATCAGCCGTCCCTTTTCTAACAGAATTGCTGCAGTCTCTTCGGGATTCTCAGGGGGCTCTTTTGAACTGGTAAACTCATCGATCTGCACGATGAACTGAGAGATGGGCCGCAGCCAGCTAAAGGCATCGTCGCTGATCACCAACTGAAAGAATTCACCTTTGTTTTTAATCGGACCGTTGGTTTGCTCATAGCGATTTCGCTCTGAATCGAGGAGCAGTTTATGCAGTTTGAGCAGGTTGTTACGAAAACGCTTGAGGCGCTGTTGGTTAGTCTCAGGTGAAGCGGCAGTCATAAAGTAGCAGTATGCGTGTTCCTTATTCCACCTTATCGTGTTTATCTGAGTTGTATGGCTCCATACATGACCAGAAGTTAGGAGGTATGGTCCTATGCGGGTCGCTACATGCAGGTAGATTCTAAGTGTGCTTAATTAAATTGGCCAAACTGACCGTCCATTCTTGACAACTGACGCTAGAATCGACCCTAGCGTTCTAGATGGTGTCATGTTTACTCGCCCTTCCCGTGTGACCAACCGCAAATCCGATCGGCAGAAGGATAAACAAAGGTCTCGACGGCTTGGGTTTGGCCTTTGGC
>JBCDAG010000525.1:0-4322 GCA_039186165.1 Cyanobacteria bacterium P01_F01_bin.53 | reverse complement strand
TAGGAGATAGCACGGTGGCACGTATTGCAGGCGTTGACCTCCCCAGGGATAAGCGCATTGAGATTGGATTAACTTACATTTATGGAATCGGTCCAAGTCGGTCAAAGGAGATTTTGGCTAAGACTGGTGTAAATGCCGATATTCGCGTTAAGGATTTGGTTGATAGTGATGTCGCCAAACTGAGAGAGGTCGTAGAGAACGACTATCAGATCGAAGGGGATCTGAGACGTTGGGAAAGTATGAATATCAAGCGGCTGATGGATATTGGCTGCTATCGGGGACGTCGTCATCGCATGGGCCTGCCAGTACGTGGGCAGCGCACTCGCACCAATGCACGCACCCGCCGCGGTAAGCGTCTAGCCATTGCTGGTAAGAAGAAACCTGGCAAGAAGTAAAAATCCTGATCGCGCAATCTGCAGGTGATCTTTACATAGGGTTGCTGATCGAGACATGCGTGCTACAACAGGAAGGGTATTTTGGCAAGGCAGTAGTCGGGCAGTTGGAATATTAACTGTCTGTTTGGCAAGAAAGGTTGTATAGAGTTAACGTTTTCGGAATACACGAACTATGGCAAAAGGCGTCAAGCGCGCGGGTGGACGCAAATCCAGAAAGAATGTCCCTAATGGTGTCGTCCACATCCAATCGACATTCAACAACACCATTGTCACCATTACAGACACTAAAGGTGATGCCGTTTCATGGGCATCTGCTGGTTCTAGTGGCTTTAAAGGAGCTAAAAAAGGGACTCCATTTGCAGCTCAAACCGCAGCTGATAGTGCGGCGCGGCGCGCCATGGATCAGGGCATGCGTCAGGTTGAAGTAATGGTTAGCGGGCCCGGTGCGGGTCGAGAGACCGCCATTCGTGCATTACAGGGGGCTGGGTTAGAAATCACTCTGATTCGAGATGTAACCCCTATTCCCCACAACGGTTGCCGCCCGCCAAAGCGTCGCCGTGTCTAAAGGTTTGATGATATCTATCAGCCAGTAAACCATCGGCCGATAGGCAATAGTTATTCAAGAGAGGTAACTGCAGTGGGACAGTTTCAAGTTGAATGCGTAGAATCAATTGTTGACGACGACCAGAGTCAATTTAGCCGATTTGTAATTGAGCCCCTTGAGCGTAGCCAGGGTATAACCGTGGGCAATGCTCTGCGACGGGTATTGCTTTCCAATCTTGAAGGTGCAGCGATTACGGCGGTTCGTATGGCTGGTGCAAACCATGAGTTCGCAACCATTCCTGGTGTTCGTGAAGACGTTTTAGACATCATTCTCAACCTCAAAGAGGTTGTGCTTAAGACTTATACTAATCAGCCGCAAATTGGTCGTTTGGCTGTCCAAGGTCCGGCAACAGTCACAGCCGCGCACTTTGAACTACCTGCCGAGGTGGAACTGATCAATCCAGATCACTACGTGGCGTCAGTGGCTCAGGGACACACCCTTGAAATGGAGTTTCGCGTAGAAAATGGTCGCGGTTATCGCTCTGTTAGCAACAATCGGGATGAGGCTACTGCATTAGATTTTATGCAAATCGATGCAATCTTTATGCCTGTTCGCAAGGTGAACTATTCCGTTGAGGAAACCATTGTTGGAGCGGACCAACCTAAAGACCGTCTGATCATGGAAGTAAGCACCAACGGCAGTCTTACACCGCAACAGGCTATGAGTCAGGCCGCAGATATATTGGTAGACTTGTTTAACCCGTTGAAAGATGTCACCCTTGAGCCTAAGCGTGATGAAGATGTTAAGGAAGAAGATACCACCTATCAAATTCCTATCGAAGAGTTGCAGCTATCTGTTCGAGCATACAACTGTCTGAAGCGCGCTCAGATCAATTCGGTTTCTGACTTACTGGACTACAGCCAGGAAGATCTTCTAGAGATCAAGAACTTTGGTCAAAAGTCAGCTGAGGAAGTTGTTGAAGCGTTGCACTACCGTCTAGGCATTATGCTACCGATGGAAAAGCCAACGAAGTCATCTTAATTTTCTAAGTTTTGGCCTTGAAGCTAATTCAGGCCACTTTTCCGAAGCCTGAGGCTTCGGTTTTTTCTTGTCTATAGCGCTAACACTGAGGAGACCCCATGCGCCATCGTTGTCGTACCCCCCATTTGGGAAAACCCGCTGACCAGCGTCGTGCTTTGTTGCGATCGCTAACCACTGAACTAATTCGTCACGGTCGAATCAAAACCACACTGACCCGTGCCAAAGCAGTTCGTTCTGAAGCAGAACGGATGATTACCCTGGCTAAAGAAGGCTCTTTGGCTGCCCGTCGTCGTGCTATGGGCTACATATACGACAAGGATCTTGTTCATGCCCTATTTGAACAGGCTCCCACTCGATATGCCGAGCGCCAGGGCGGTTACACTCGCATCGTTCGCACAGTGAGCCGTCGCGGTGACAACTCTGTCATGGCCATCATCGAACTCACCTAGTTATGCTCAATGGCCAATCGCACCCTTGCAAAACAGTTAGAAGCTGTCTCTGAAGACAACCAAGGCATCCATCGGGTAGCCATTGTTGTTCAATATCAGGGTACTCACTTTCGAGGCTGGCAGCGTCAGCCCAAAGAACGGACAGTACAGGGGGAGATTGAAACAGCCATTGAATCAGTGCTGGGGTCAGCTATCACTATTCATGGTGCAGGCCGCACTGACACTGGTGTTCATGCTGCTGCTCAAGTAGCTCACTTTGATGTTCCAAAGGTTATTCCCGCCTACCGCTGGGCCTCAATTCTCAATCATCGCTTAAGTGAGGATATTGTTATTCGTGCCTCTGCCCACGTTCCCGACGATTGGCACGCCCAATATTCAGCTCTATGGCGGCGGTATCGATACACCATCTATACCAATGCCTATCCAAATCTTTTTATCCGTCCCTATGCTTGGCACTTTTATCACGAGCCTCTGGACGAAGCACTAATGCAGTCGGCATTAACCCCCATGGTGGGTTATCATGAGTTAACTGCGTTTCATCGCGCGGGGTCTAGTCGTGCCCATTCTTGGGTTGAGTTGCAAGCGGCTAAGTGCTCCCGGCGTGGACCGTTTGTTCAAGTTGAGCTGCAGGCTGCCGGTTTCCTCTACGGTATGGTGCGCCTGGTAATGGGCTTGCTAGTGATGGTGGGGCGAGGCCGTCTCACACCTGCTGCTTTTACTGAACTTTGGCAGTCAGGGCGTCGTGATCTGGTTAAACATGCTGCACCGGCACGGGGACTGTGTCTGCTGCGGGTAGGTTACCAGAATTTTCCTTTTGCGCCAGAGGCTTGGTTTGATACCCAACCGAAGCTAATGTTGCATTCTATGGTAAAGAATTTGGCTGTTTAAATCGCTAGCAGTAATCGTTTGGTATACGAGTTATAACTCTTGTCCTGACGGCACCAACTTTCCTTCAGTTCATTGATATCAGAGCCTAAGAGCATGTTTAAGACCTACATCCCCCCTGTCCAAGAGATTGACAAAAAATGGTATATCGTAGACGCCGCTGACAAACGTCTTGGTCGTCTATCAACAGAGATCGCTAGTATTCTGCGGGGCAAGAACAAGCCTACATTTACCCCAAACATGGACACCGGTGATTTTGTTATCGTGATCAATGCCGAGAAGGTATCTGTCACTGGCAACAAACGTCAGCAAAAGCTCTACCGTCGGCATTCTGGTCGTCCTGGTGGCATGAAGGTTGAGACATTCGATCAGCTACAAAATCGAATTCCTGAACGGATCATTGAAAAAGCAGTGAAAGGAATGCTGCCTAAAAATGCTTTGGGTCGTAAATTGTTTACGAATCTGAAAGTTTACGCCGGTCCTGAGCATCCCCATGCCGCTCAGCAGCCCGAAGTAATCAACCTTTAATTGACCCGCAATTAGCAAATATCTGCAGGAGAAAATAATCCCATGACAGAAGGACAGTCCGATCGCGTTGTTTATTGGGGCACTGGTCGTCGTAAGGCGTCGGTAGCACGAGTGCGTTTAGTGCCGGGAGATGGCAAGCTCGTGATTAATGGCAAGCCTGGTGAAACTCATCTTCAAAATAACGCTGCTTACATGGCAGGGACTAAGGCCCCTTTGGAAACTCTTGGTTTAGAGTCAGACTACGACATCTTAGTAAATGTGCGCGGGGGTGGTCTTACCGGACAGGCTGATGCAATTAAACTAGGTGTTGCCCGCGCCCTATGTGAGCTTGATCCCGCTAATCGTGGGCCATTGAAAATTGAAGGCTATCTTACCCGCGATCCCCGTTGTAAGGAACGTAAGAAGTACGGTTTGAAGAAAGCGCGTAAAGCTTCTCAGTTCTCCAAGCGTTAAGCTTTGTTCTTCTGTTTTTCATTTGTT
>JBCDAG010000524.1:0-4338 GCA_039186165.1 Cyanobacteria bacterium P01_F01_bin.53 | reverse complement strand
CGGAACCTCTCCTATGGAGAATCGCAATGTTGAGTGATGACCAGTGTTATCAAGCTATTTTGAGCCGCGATCGCCGCTTCGATGGCGTTTTCTTTGTGGGCGTCTCCAGCACAGGCATTTATTGCCGTAGCGTGTGCACCGTTAAGGCCCCCATGCGAAAAAACTGCACGTTTTACCCCAGTGCCGCCGCCGCCGAACAGGCAAATTATCGGCCTTGCCTGCGATGTCGGCCCGAGCTAGCACCGGGACAGGCCAAAATTGATGCCGTCAGTCGGCTGGCAACAGCAGCAGCTAGTCGTATTGAGTCAGGCGCTTTAACGCAGCAGTCAGTGGGCGCGTTGGCCGTAGAGCTGGGCATTAGCGATCGCCACCTCCGCCGAGTGCTCAAACAAGAGTTCGGCGTTTCTCCCATTCAGCTCGCCCAAACGCAACGGCTACTCCTGGCAAAAAGGCTACTGAGTGACACCCAACTCTCCATCACTGACATTGCCTTTGCCAGCGGATTCTCCAGCGTCAGAAGGTTAAATGCATTGTTTCAAAAGCGCTATCGCCTTAAGCCGTCGGCATTACGCTCGGCAACAGACAACACAATAGGCAAAGCAACCGTCAACATAACGGAGATGCCACAGGACGTACTGCACTGCGAACTCGCCTATCGGCCTCCTTTGAACTGGCAAGGCTTGCTGAGCTTTTTAAAACGACGGGCAGTCGCAGGCGTAGAAACCATTGAGAATAACCGCTATCAACGCACGGTTAGGCTAGGCAAACACCAAGGTTGGATTCAGGTGGCTTGCCTACCGAAAAAGAACAAGCTCACCGTAGCGCTTTCCGCTGGGCTAATCCCTGTGATTTTGCCAGTGCTGACTCGCGTAAAAGCACTCTTCGATTTGGCGGCAGATCCACTACCGATTGCAAAGCAGCTGAAGGATTTGCATGAACAATTGAATGATGCCGAGCAGTCTGATTTAGGCGACTCTTGTCTAGGAATACGAGTCCCCGGCGCGTTCAACGGGTTTGAAGTCGCCGTGCGAACTGTTTTGGGTCAGCAAGTGAGCGTAAAAGCAGCCTCCACCCTCATGGCAAGGCTCGTGAACGCCGTTGACGACACCATTGAAACACCGATACCTGGACTCACCCATCTAACACCAACCCCCGAACAGATAGAGACCCTACCGTTAGCAGACTTGAGTGCGTTGGGCATTTTACCCAGTCGAGGAAACACACTCTTACAGCTCGCCCATGCAGTCACCCACGACAATCTGCAATTGCACAATCACGCAGATATCAACGCCACAGTAGCTGCCCTAAAAGCCCTCCCTGGCATCGGTGATTGGAGTGCGCAATACATTGCCATGCGAGTGCTGGCCTATCCAGATGCCTTTCCAGCTGGAGACTTAGGATTACGTCATGCTCTCAAAGTTGAAAAACCTGCCCAAGTATTAAAAATTGCCGAAGCTTGGCGTCCGTGGCGCGCCTACGCGGCAATATCACTGTGGCAGTCTTTAGAGCAGCCGTCCCTAAAGCAGCCGCCTATGAAACAGTCTATGGGGCAGCATGTGGGAAAGCATGTGGAGCAATCTGACGGAAACTTCTCGGATCGATCTTTGAAGCAGGCTTTGGAGGCAAGCTAAATGACTAGCAATAACGTGACTTATTACACCTGGATAGAAAGCCCTGTTGGAGACTTATTGCTTACCAGTAACGGCCAGTCCCTCACCGGACTGTATCTCAAAGGGCAGAAGCACTTTCCAGAAATGGAAGACAGTTGGAAAAATACAACTGACCTGGAAATATTTACCCAGGTCCAAGCGCAGCTGACTGAGTACTTTACGCACAAAAGGGAAACCTTCGATATTCCATTAGCACCTCAGGGCACACCATTTCAAAAAGAAGTGTGGCTCTCTCTCCACCAAATTCCGTTTGGAGAAACGTCATCTTACGGCACACTCGCGCAACAACTTGGCAAACCCGGAGGGGCCCGCGCAGTGGGCGCAGCCAATGGCCGCAATCCCATTTCGATTATTGTGCCGTGCCATCGGGTCATTGCCTCCAATGGCAAAATGACAGGTTATGCCGGGGGCATCGATCGCAAACAATGGCTGCTCCGGCATGAACAAAAGGTTTCAAGCAGTGCGCCTCAAAAAGCTCAAAACAGTGCACAAGAAAATGCGCAAATCAGCCTAATTTTTTGATTCCCACACAATCGATGGCGATGACGTTCCGGTCACTACCTTAATTTGCTGTAGAGTGATGGCGAATAATCCTGTGTAGGAGCGATTAGCCTATGGAACAGAGTACGGTTTCTGACTATTCTGAACAACTCAACGCCCAACAATTTGACGCTGGGCAATTTGACCTGCGGGTAAAGCCGCTGCTCACCTCGGTATATGAGCCATTGGGGGTAGATGTGGATGCCCTGTGCGATCGCCTCCAAGCACACATCCATAAGCACATCCAACAACACTCGCCCAGACAACACTCGCCCAGACAACACGCACCAGCGCAACCCTCATCGAATGGCCATCGCTGGAGCCAAGACGACGCCCTAGTTATCACCTATGGCGATAGCCTGGTAGACGCTTCAACTGAAACCGCCCCGTTAGAAACGCTTCACCAGTTTTTAACCCAGCACCTAGCCGATACGGTCACAGGCGTTCACATCCTGCCCTTTTTTCCCTACAGCTCCGACGATGGCTTCGCGGTGATCGACTATCTACAGGTCAACCCCGACCTGGGCACCTGGGAGGATATTTCTCGCATTGCCGAAAGTTTTGATCTCATGACAGATTTGGTGATGAACCACATCTCTAGTCAGAGCGATTGGTTTGAGCAGTTTCGACAAGGGCAATCTCCGGGCTGTGATTATTTCATCACGGTCGATTCCACCACGGATGTCTCTAGCGTCACCCGTCCCCGTAACTCGCCGTTGCTTTGCCCCGTGGAAACGGCCACTGGCACCCAGCATGTGTGGGCCACCTTTAGCGCCGATCAAATCGATCTCAACTTTGCCAATCCTGACGTGCTGGTTGAGTTTTTACGAATTATTCTTTACTACCTAGAAACCGGCACAAAACTGCTGCGACTAGATGCCATTGGCTACCTTTGGAAAATCCCAGGCACGCCCTGCATTCACCTTCGCGAAACCCACCTGCTGGTGAGGGCACTACGCGAAATACTTGCCCTAGTCGATGACAAAGCCATTTTGATCACCGAAACAAACGTACCCAACCGAGAAAATCTCAGCTACTTCGGCAATCGCAATGAAGCCCACCTGATCTATAACTTTAGCCTGCCACCTTTAATCGTGAATGCGCTGCTGCAAGCGCGTGCCGACCACTTGCGCACTTGGATGATGAGCATGCCGCCTGCGCCGTTAGGCTGCGCCTACTTTAACTTCACCGCCTCCCACGATGGCATTGGCATGAGGCCGACCGAAGGCTTACTCGATAAGCAAGAGTACGACACCTTTTTGAGCTGTATGGAACAGTTTGGTGGCAAGATAAGCATGCGTGCCCATGCTGACGGTTCCGAGAGCCCCTATGAGATCAATATCTCCTTTTTCGATGCGATGAAGGGCACAGCCAAAGGAGAAGATGACTGGCAAATCCCCCGCTTCATTTGCTCTCAGGTCATCATGATGTCCTTAGAAGGCATTCCCGCCTTTTATATTCATAGCCTGCTAGCCACTGCAAATGACTATGAGTCGATGGAGCGCACGGGCCGCAATCGCTCTATTAATCGCCACCAGTGGGACTACGAGGCCCTGAAACGGCAGTTGCAGAATCCTGAATCTGATCAGGCCATTGTGCTCAAGGAACTCTCTCGCCTGATTAAGCTACGGCGTCAGCAGCCTGCCTTTCACCCGAATGCAACGCAGTACACGCTGCACCTTAAGCCGGATCTCTTTGGCTTCTGGCGACAGAGCATTAACCGAGAACAAAGTATATTTTCTATTCACAACCTTACCTCCGAGCCCCAAACCTTAGTGCTCAGAGAGATCAATCTGATCGTCACCGACCCTTGGTTTGATCTGATTAGTGGCAAAAAAATACAGCCCGATGAACCGGAGCTAGTACTAGCTCCGTATCAGTCAGTCTGGATCACCAACAGCCATTTCTAGATGGCTGTTGATCCTCAACGTCAGTTCGAGAGAAGGAAAACCTCAAAGGCCAATCGCCGATATTCACCCCCCGCTGGAGCTCCCGTGTACACACAAGTACAAGAAACCGCTACATGTCTTGCTATGGTGTGGATATCCGTTGGAAATGGAGGCCCAGTGTAGCCCTATGACTGCCCATAATAATCCAATAGCGATTTATAGCGCTCACCGACCAACTG
>JBCDAG010000523.1:0-4381 GCA_039186165.1 Cyanobacteria bacterium P01_F01_bin.53 | reverse complement strand
CCAGGCCAATACGACTCACAAATCATCGCTGGAATCTTTGTTAACCTTAAATTTTCAGTCCTTTAGAAAAGTCCAAATTTCAGGAGTCTAGAGTATAGAAGCTGACTTCAGTATGTTATTTATTACGGCACTCTTTTTGTTTGCGTTTGCCTTCACCATTTTCCGGGTGCTCAAACGACCGATGCTCACAACATAAACGGCAAACACCAAAACGGTCACGAAAACGATAGACCCGCAAACCTTAGAAAAAACGGCACAACAGAAAAAGCAAAGAACAAGCTGGGCCAGTTACCCTGGGCCAATTACCATCGGATAAAATACACAGTCCCCGTTACCTCTCGCCCTCCAGGTCCAGGGGCGGTCATTTTAGTTTGAGTCACCTTGCATCCAGCTTGCTTAAGGGCGTAGCGAAAGCCGCCTCGCGTGGAACGGTCCGGATCACTCAACACACACACACCACTCGGTGCCAACACCACCTTGATCAAGGCGATGAGGGGCTCAATATTACGCTCCTCATAAATCACATCAGCCGCCAAAATTAAGGGCACTTGAAAATCAGGTGGCACACGCCAGTCTAGGGGCAGGGTTTCAAAATCGTCAAAACCATTGCGCTGAGCATTACGTGCAGCAAATTCCACTGCGGTTGCATCATAGTCACTAAAAATAACGTGCAGTCCCATAGAAAGCGCCACAATCCCTGACAGACCAACGCCACAGCCTATCTCTAGTGCGGTGCGGTGGATAGGGTCCGTCGGCTGAGCGGGCACCGGCCAGTCCGCGTCATTGGCGGCAGCAAGCAGGGCTTCACCCAGCATCTGGGCAGACGGCCATAATTCGGCCCAATAGGGCATATAGTCATCGGCCTTAAAGGCTTCATGGGTGCTGGGATGGTCCAGTAGCTTATCGGCGTCGCCAGGATAGTCGATGTCAAAGCACCGATTACCAACGGGCACCGACTTGTGGATAAGCTTTCCCAGCGCTTCCGGTGGCGTCGTGTGCAAAAAAGGCTGGGGTGAATGGGGTGACATATGTCGGAGGGTAACCGTCTCGTGATTTTAAGAAAGCGTGCGCTAGGATCAAACTATCTTTACCAGTCTCCCACAGGCTTTGACTGTCAGGGCCGTTGCAGTTGAACAAGCTCGTTCAGACCAAAACAGCTCACTTAAGTTGGGAAAAATCACAAGGAGGGGATTATGACTAAATCGCTGCATGGGTTGGATTTTCATCCAGGGAAAACACCCGCGCTTAGTCATCGTCAAGCAGCAGTGAGTTGGGCAAAAGTGTGGACAGGCTTGTTAGTGATCGCACTGACACTCTCCCCACTACTCACTAGCTGTCAGCCGAAAGCCAGCAACACCGAACTCCCTGAAACCAATACCTTCCCCTCACAAAACCCCAAAAACGAACAACCCAAACACACAGCCAACAAACCGTCTAGCCAAGATCATTTCAGCACCAACAACGCTGGCGCACGAAAAATTACATTCCGCCAGTCTAACGGCACGACTGAGTTCTCACTTCTGTTTAAATCAACGGGCGGCAAGCTGATAGACCGGTCAGGAAAGGTCGTGACCAATCTGATACTAGAAAGCGATGGCGCAATCAGGCTCACCGATGCCAACAACAAAACCGTCGGCTACATCAGCCAAATAGATGATACCTGGCAGGTAGAGAGTCCCAAACGCACGAAAACACTCTTCACCTTCCAACAAGAAGCCAATGGCAATGCCACGCTGGTGCGCAATGATGGCTCTACGCTCTATGCGCTAGAGGCCAGTGACGGTGGCTATATCGTAGAGGTAGGGAAAGGCAATCGCTACACCGTAAACATCAGCAAAGGCAATGGCCAGTTGCAAACCGATGAAGGTGACATGATTATGGCGACCGATGGCGCGATCGCCCCGGCGGCACTCGCTAGCTTTGGCTTTGCAAAACTCACCCAAGCGCAGCAAGCGGGCCTCGCCTACGCACTCTCTAGCGACACGCCATAGCCCCAAAAATAACCCCGAAAAATTAACCCGGCAGAAAAAAACGGAAGAAATAGTTAACCTATATTTCCGCAGAATACACAAGCCCCAGAACACGCCCCAACACGCGCTATGATTGGGCCGACTTTCAGACCATCCGCCACCTATCTCAACACGTTATGCAGATTATCAGGATGCCGCTCATCAGGGGTTGTCTTGTCACCGCCATCGTTATGGCAATGACCCTGGGCTTTCCCTCGCCACTGCCCTTACTACCCTCGGCCTACGCGCTAACATCAGTCACCCCCGCTGCCATTCAAGTCACCCCCGCTGCCATTCAATGGACCTATCAAGCCGAGACAGGGCCAAAGCATTGGGCGGAGCTGTCACCTGATTTTGCCACCTGTGCCAGCGGCAAAGCACAATCCCCGATTAACCTGAGCGCCTCAGAATCTGCGGATCTGGTAGATCCTGACTTTCACTACGAACCCGCCCCGCTAAACATTCTCAACAATGGGCACACCGTCCAGGTACCCTATGCCCCTGGCAGCTATTTCACCCTCGATGGTCAGCAATACAATCTGCTTCAGTTTCACTTTCACAGCCCCAGTGAGCATGCCGTTGAAGGGCAGCCATTGGATGCAGAGCTGCATCTAGTCCATCAAAGTGATGCTGGCGCTCTGGCGGTTGTGTCTGTATTGCTACAGGCTGACGATACTGAAGATAGGGCAAGCTATAGCGCACTCAGCGCAAACTTACCCAGCCAAGCCGGTGATAAGGTACGCACCGGTGAACGCGTCAACGCCCAAGACTTACTCCCGACGAAAACCACGACCTATCGCTATAGCGGCTCACTGACCACACCGCCTTGTTCAGAGTCCGTCACCTGGCTAGTGATGACTGAGCCCGTCACACTCTCGACGCAACAAATTAGCCACTATCAGCAACTGCTGAACCACAACAATCGCCCGCTGCAATTGTTGAACAATCGCTCAGTGCAGATCGATACTTCACCTTAGACAATAAGCCTGGGGAAAGTTGAGAGGTTCACGGACACGCAGCATTATGCTGATCAGGACTTCAAGCTGAGGGCTGGGAGGTGTTTCGTTACTAGGCGGGAATAGTTGCGAAATCGTTGAGGTATTCGCATTGTATTCACGTGTGTGCACCGTAATAGCCATAAGATAGAAACCTACTCCTCATCTCTTGCAAACCCTATGAACTACTCACTGTCTCAAATGCCTTTGGGAAATGACATTGAGACAAAGGTAGTTTTGAGGAAACTGATACAGGCAAATAAAGCACTTGCTGAACTGAAGGGATTGGTCGCTACTATTCCAAACGAACGCATTTTAATCAATACGCTGACTTTGCAAGAAGCAAAAGACAGTTCGGCTATCGAGAACATCATTACGACTCAAGATGAACTCTTTCAGAGCGACATCGCTAGTCAAGCGTTTACAACGAGCGCGGCTAAGGAAGTTTACGCTTATGCCAATGCGCTATCTCACGGATTTGAACAGGTAAAGGTACAGCGACTGCTCACGAATAACCATATTTTAGAGATTCAAGCCATTCTAGAAGAAAATAGCGCAGGCTTTAGAAAGCTCCCTGGCACTTCGCTTAAAAATGATGCCACTGGGAGAGTGATTTACAATCCACCACAGGACGCGACGGAGATTGTGTCTTTGATGAGTGATCTGGAGCAATTTATAAACGATGACACGCTCTGTGATTGGGATCCGCTAACAAAAATGGCAGTGATTCATCACCAGTTTGAAAGCATTCACCCTTTTTACGATGGGAATGGCAGAACTGGCCGGATTATTAACGTTCTCTACCTGGTCAAGGAAGGACTGTTAGACATCCCAGTACTGTGCCTTAGCCGATACATAAACCAGAATAAGAGAGAATATTATCGTCTTTTGCAAAATGTTAAGAGAGAATAATTCTTGGGAAGACTGGATTATCTTCATGCTAGATGGCATAGAAAGGACATCCAAACAAACAGTTAGCTTAGTTCAGCAAATCAAGACACTCATGCTATCGATAAAACAGAAAATGCGGAGTGAGTTGCCGAAAGTGTATAGCCAAGATTTTCTGAATAATTTGTTTCGACATCCCTATACAAAAATTGATTTTGTGATGGATGAGTTGCAAGTAACTCGCCAAACAGCCGCAAAGTATCTAGAAGAATTAGTCAGAATCGGGATACTAGAGAAACATAAGGTTTCGAGGGAGAGCTTTTATCTCAACTATGCACTGCACGACCTCTTAGTGGTTGTAAATTAATAAACTCATGATATCTGGGCGGAGGAACTGCGAGGATGAACAATGTAGTTCCATTGGGGACAAATTTTTCGTCTGGTCAGGTTCAGTGTTGCCATCTGTTTATCGGAGACTTTGACTTTAGT
>JBCDAG010000522.1:0-4472 GCA_039186165.1 Cyanobacteria bacterium P01_F01_bin.53 | reverse complement strand
CGATTTTTATCGTTGGCATGGGTTGGGTTCCCTGCCCATACAATGCCGACCTGTTTCTTACCCGGTTGCTTCTGCTGTTGCAGCAAGGCTTGCAGCGATGGACCGGTTGGGGCCGTCAGATAAGGCGTTTGGGACGGAATGGTAGATAAATCGGTCTTAAAAATATGGGGCAAACTCATCAAGGCAATATACGTATCGAACGTATTGAGAGAGATTTCCCCTGCGGTCCGAATTTCCGCAATCCCTTCAACCCCTTCAAAAATTGGAATCAGGGCTGGCGTACAAACGAGAATCACTTTGCCACAGCGCTCGGCTGCCAGGGAAACATAGCGAATAAATTGGATGGCATCCCCAGCCCCTTGTTCGGTGTGAATTAATAACGTCTTATCGGGAATCGGTTGGCCATCCCAGCGGGGCTGAGGGGCGTTAAAAGGCGTAAATGTTTCGGTTTGCCAGCGCCATTCGGCCTCGGGCCAACCTCGTTCAAACTCACCTGTTTGTAACAGCGTCATACCTAAATTATGGTGGGCCTTGGCAAAGTCAGGACGGATTTTGATGGCCTGCTCGTAGGATGAGATCGCATCCTCTAATTTGCGTTGCTTACTATAAACAAACCCTAGGCTATTGCAGGCATCGGCATGGCGGGCTTCCGCATCAATCACTGCTTTGAGGGTGTTTTCAGCGTCAGCGTAGCGCTCTAAATCTCCCAGGGTGACCCCGAGGTTATAGCGAGCGGGCAAAAAGGTGGGCTGGAGCTCTAAGCATTTCTCATAGGCTGCGATCGCGTCCTCTAGCTGACCTTTCCCATGGAATTCATTCCCCTTGGCCAAATAGGTTTCGGCAAATTCCCAATCACCGGATGGGGTAATTGTATTGGCGAGAACCTCATCCGGCAGCACATAGGATGAACCCATCAGCTCTTGGGACCAGTCCAGCACCTCAGGAAACAGAATGCCCGGCAACACCGACACGGCAAAAATCTCCTGGACAGCATCTTCAAATTTCAGAAAAGCAACAGTTTCGCCGGAGCGAATATCCACAACCCAGACACCACAAATCCGCTCGGTCAAACTTTGGGTGAGGGGCAAGCCGCTAAAGACCGCCGATTCACGAATTTGGGACAACCCAATAAACGCCAGATTCCCGTAGAATTCTATCCCTCGGGTAAAGCCAGGCAGCTGAGCCACGGTCACCAATTTGCCGGTTTGATCATCCCAATAGGCCAGACTGCCTTTACCCGACTCTAGGACCCAAAGCTTGCCGTCATACCAACGGGGCGAATGGGGCATGGAGAGTCCCCGCAAGAGAATTTCGTTGGTGTCAATGTCAATCAGAATGCCACCGGACGCTTTGTTGTTGCGCCAGCCCCCTGGGGTGTCGGTTTCGCCCAAGGCGGTAACATACCGAGGTTCGCCGTCTCGAATGGCAAGACCATTGAGGTGGCAGCGATCGCGCAAATCGTAGGCCGTAATAAAATCTGGCTTCCAGCGAGGCACAAAGCTGTACTGCTTATCGAGGGTGCATAAGCAAGAAAAGCGCGTATTCAAAAACCACAGCTCATTATCGGCCCAGGCCATTTCATGGATGTCAATATCCCCCGTCACGTGAACTTGACGGGGCACATAGCAGGCATCATGTCTACCTGCAGGCTCAATGCGGGTAGCGGTATGGGGAATATTGTGGAATTCCCAAATGGTTGCGCCTGTTCCCAAGGCCATGCGATCGCAATTAGCCGCAATGCCCATAGGTTTTTGAAACTGACGGAAGTGGGTATTAACGGCGGTGCCATCGGCCCGCATGACGATCAGCTTACCGGCTTGGTAGGTGGAAACAACCAACGAAATACCCAACTGGTTCAACACTTGTACAAAGGTGTTGGTGTGGACGCTACGCAATGGTAAATCAGCTTCAGAGGGGGGCATGGGTGATTGAGACGCGATCATAAAAAGTACTCAAAGTGTTGAGGAACGGAATGTAGGTGTCAAGTTAAAATAAAAGATCGTGTGGTAGTGGAATTCAGACGTTAGGAGTTAAGTTCTAAGAGGATAATGACTTTTTACTTCTTATTCAGTTAGAGTCTTTTGGCGTAAACAGATTGTTTTTTGGCGTGAACAGATTGTCTTAATGGCACCCCACTGTCAACTTTGTGAATTCTCGCATAGGAGAGCCTTGGCGTCTTGGTTTGTAATCAACCGTTTGGTTAAGGTTAAGTTTTTGTTTAATTGTTCGTATCACAGTGTCGGGTGTAATGCCCTGCATGCAGGCCTTTTCTTGCAGCAGACAATCATGATTGCGAAAATTGTTAAGTTCGCACTGCATGCAGCTATGCTCAGAAGCAACTACAGTTACATGATCTTCTCGGGGAGCCCAAATTCTCACAGGGCTGGCACCATAACCATTAACATCGTTACCAAAAATACCAATCGTCGGACACCCAACCGCTGCGGCAATATGTAACGGGCCAGTATCGACACAGATAAAAAGTTTAGTTTGCTTTAGGGTGCCGGCTAATTGAGGAAGTGAGGTTTTACCTCTAAGATCGATTAAGCCCGTCTGTTCTAATAATTTATCTTCCATAGCACCGGCATGATACAGCTCCTGTTGCCGTTCTGGTTTACTCCCCACTAGCCCCACGGTAAAGCCCTGCTCGACGCACCAGTTCACTACCGTTTGCCAAGCCTGACCAAACCACAGTTTCGCAGACCTCGCTGCAGTAACATGAATCAAAATATCAGGCACCGTGAATTCTGGGGCTTCGCTAGGTAACTCTAACTTAAAGAAATCAGTATTCACATAGGCAAGACGGCAAAACAGCTCAGCAATATACTGGCTGGTTGTTATATCTCTATAGCGTTGGACAAAGTCAGGGGCGTTCCACTTCACATCGAGCAGCATCCGTTGAACTGGGTGGGATGCATAGTCAAATTGTTGACAGAAGACATCATCCATTGCTCCGCCAACAAGAAAACGAGGGGCTAACAATCTAATGAGTGTCGAATTGAGTTGATTAAATTCATCACAATTGATGACGAGATCATAGGAACCCGCCTCCTGGCGTCGTTGTTCAATTTGTGCAGAGAAGTAAGTTAGGAAGGGTTCCGCATCCGGCAAGATTGACGTACGCCAGTCAATATAGGGACAGGCCACTTCAAATCCTTGGGTGAGATTGCTGCCAAAAAAGTCTAGCGAACAATCAGGGTACTTTTCTTTTAGGGCTCGGAGGAGTGGTGTCGTGATTACAAAGTTACCTAGCTTGCTTGAGGATAGTACTGCAATATGGGGTTGGGGCCCTAGTGGCTCGTTAGAAAAAAGTTGCATGGGTTGTTGCTAATTTGGACATAATTCAGAATCGCTCTTTGAAAAAAAGGGACATAACATTTCTGCCATGTCCCTTTAGACAAGGATTAAATCTGAGTAAAGGTCAGGTCAATGCCCTTGATATCGGTGCTAAAGCCACCGTCTTGACTTCCGTCGAAAAATAGTTCAGAGGCAAACGTTCCGGTGGTGACGCTGCCGGTCGACGATGGGGTGTAGGCGAAGACATCCTCATCCTGTCCAGAAAGGCCAGGGACCGAGAAGTTACGGGTATTTGAGAAAAAGAGATCACCCGCAGTATCCATACCCAAGGCATCTACATCTTCACGGACATCGCCCAATCCCACGTCGCTACCATCAAAGAAGACCGAGAATGACCCAGCGGTGTCGCTTCCTAAGGAAGTGGGACTAAATAACAAGACATCTTCATCTCTGGCACTTACGCCAGGCACATTGACATTTGCAGTGGTAGATAAGAGAAGACTCCCATCGGGCAGACCTACCAGCGCATCAATATCCTCCCCTCCTGCGCTTAAGCCGACGTCACTGCCATCAAAGTACAATGAGAAACTGCCTGCCGTATTGCTTCCCAAGTTGGTTGCCGTGAACTTGACGATGTCCGAGTCATCAATGACTTCCCCATCGTCTAAGGAAAATGGTTGGGCAAACGAGAATAGGATCTCAGTATCACTGATGACGTCAAAGGCACTAATTTCGAATCCTCCGGGAAGTACGTTGGAGCCATCAAAGAAGAGACTAAACTCTGTTCCATCGAATTGGAGGATGTCCTGTTCTGTGTAGGTAACACCATCAACTCTAGTATTGGTGTTCACGCTAAATAAGAATCCATTCGAGGCTGTCTCATCCACGTCGGTGACGGTGATGGCGATATCCTGCACATCGGTGAGACCGCTGGAGTCAGTAACGGTGACCTGAAGGTCGTAGACGTTATCACCGTCATCATCGCCAGGAGTCTCGAAATCGGGGGCAGCATCAAAAGTGACTTCTCCGGTGTCGGCATCAATGGAGAAGAGAGCGGCATCGTCACCGTCTGTGATGCTGTAGGTTAAGCCGTGTCGGCGTCGACACGAGCGGAAATGGGGAGGTCGACCAATGGACCGAGTGGGCCGAAGTGAAAGAGACTTACGACTATATCG
>JBCDAG010000521.1:0-4473 GCA_039186165.1 Cyanobacteria bacterium P01_F01_bin.53 | reverse complement strand
CAGCGTGACCGGAGTCAGTGACTCTGTTACGTGGGGACAGCAGGACAGGTTCTGCTGGGAGATTATCTCCACTCTTAATTTAGCGTTTGCCTCCTTGTCACACTCGACTTATCTACATCGCACCAGACGAATTCTGCCATTCGACTTTGTGGCCTCAGGAAGTTGCCCACTTCATCGACCGCCCAACAGAATCTTTGGGCAGCATCAAACTCGCCAAATCCAAGCGTCGGGTAATAGCGATGCTTGATTCGTCGATGACTCTGCTCTACAGGATTAGCGGTGCAGGGACGTACCTCGTGCTCAACTTCCTTGCCTAACTCTTCTTCAATCGCCCGTGGATAGGAGGTTAATCCATCGGTTGCCACCTTCTCGGGTGCATCCTCGTGAAGACCGATGGCCTGGGCAAAGAAAGCTTTAGTCCCAGCCATATCGCGAGTCTTGCTGAGGCGGACATCCACCAAGTTGCCATCTTCATCAATGCCTCGATAGAGATAGCACCCTGGCTGACTGACAAAAAAGTGTTGCGATGAGCTGAAGTCTATGAGTAGGGACGGTTAGCGGGTATTTACAAAGAGGAAACGAAGCACGAGTCTGGAATTAACCAAAACAATTTCAAACTCATGAGTGCTTCGGATACTTTATACGATGGCTTAGAGACGTGGCTCAGTCAATGCTATAGCTGGCGGGACCAGCGTCACCTTCAGGTGCTGATATGCATGGTCAGAGCTCTGCTCTACAGTGGCAGTGTGAATCTGACAAAATGGAGCACATACCTGCCAAATCGCGGTCAAGTCTCCCAAAGTCAGCAGCGCCGCCTGAGTCGCTGGCTAAAGAATCCAAATATCGTGGTTTCAACGCTCTACTGCCCGCTGGTTAAGAGTTCACTCTGCGACTGGCAGCAAGCTGTAATGTATCTGGCCCTCGATAGCTCGATGCTCTGGAATGAGTACTGCTTGATTCGACTCGTCGTCGTCCACCGAGGTCGTGGGTTGACGCTGGCTTGGCGAGTGATGAAACATGCCAGCAGCAGTGTGGCTTATGACGACTACAGCAGTTTGTTGAAACAGGCGGCTGAGCGAGTGCCTGCTGGAGTTGAGATCGTTGTTTTAGCAGACCGAGGTTTCATCCAAATAGAGTTGATGAATGCGGTCTCTGACCTTAATTGGGGCTACCGCATTCGGCTTAAAGCCAATAGCTGGATTAAACGTTATGGTCACGGCTGGTGCCAGCTTAGTGACTTTCATCTCGCAGCGGGAGAAGCGTTGATGTTGCACACCGTTCGATTGCACAAGGGTGCTCAGTTTGGTCCGGTTCACATCGCACTAGCATGCCATCCAAACGGCGAAGCCTGGGCGGTTCTTAGCAATCAGAAGACCACACTCAAAACACTCCAAGAATATGGCTTTCGCTTCTCCATTGAGGAGAGCTTTTTGGACGATAAGTCCAATGGTTTTGAGCTAGAACGCTCTCACATTCGCGATGTTCAAATGCTCGAAAGGCTCTGTTTTGTCTTAGCGGTGACCACCCTCTATTTAACCGCTCAAGGGCTAGAAGTGGTCGAGGCTGGATCCCGGCCACAGGTCGATGTGCACTGGCTGCGCGGCAATAGCTTCTTTCGTATTGGCTGGGACTGGATTCGCCGTGCCCTAATTGAGCCTCGTCAACTAATTTCACAAGTTCGATTCCTCGGTAGTTTCGAGGTTGACCCGGTGGTACCGTCTCTCAAATCTCTCGAAAATCGATGTCTCCTAGAATTTACGGCGAAAACCTTGGCCTATCCCAAATGAACAGACTTTTGTCAGTCAGCCAGGATAGCACCACTGTCCATGGACTTTTACGAAAGTTTCGTCCACTAGCCAAACCTTGCCGACTGTTCCTTTCCGCTTCCTCCGGAGCTGCTCAGTAAAATGGGGCAAAAATCGTTCTTTCCAAAACCGCACCGTTTCATGAGTGAACTGAAACCCTCGCAACAGGAAGAACTCGGCGACATCCCGATAACTGAGCTTGTAGCGTACGCGACAGAGCATCACCTGGAAAATGATATCGGTGGGGACTTCGATAAAGTTGAAAGGCGTGTCTGTCCGCTCATTAAAGGTTCGGCGACACAACTTACACCGAAACATGTCGTAGCCCAAGCTGGTTTGACGTTGCAAAACCGAAACGCGAGTTGATTGGCAGTGAGGGCAATCCATAGGAGCTAGGCAAGGAAGGAAGGAAGGCAACTACCCAACATACCAGCGGGATGACCTCTGCTCGATTTTGGCTACTCACATCTGTTCCTATGATGAGAGCATCAGCATCCAGCTCGTTCTTGCCAAAAGTGGCTAAATTAGCCACATCACTCTTTGGAAGGGCTTATAGAATTTGGGCAGTCATCTTATCGACAATGGAGGATTTTCATCATGAGCAAATCATCTAAAGTTGAGAGCTATCAAGGTAAGCAGGTGTTTATTGGCATTGATGTACATAAACGAACCTATGCGATCGCCAGTTTTATGGATGGACTCGTCATCAAGCGATGGACCACCCCTGCTAGTCCTGAAAAATTAGCAGTACAACTGAAAGCGTTGTACCCCCAGGCTGATATTCACACAGCCTATGAGGCCGGATTTTCAGGATTTGTATTGCATCGAGTCTTGACGAATGCCGGTATCGAGAATTTAGTGGTGAATCCTGGCAGTATTGAAACGACTGTCTATAATCGCGTAAAAACAGATAAACGAGATGCCAAAAAGATCGCCTCCTTGCTAGCCGCTGGGAGACTCAGTGGCATTCGAGTGCCGACAGAACAGATAGAACAGAAACGTCTCCTGACTCGAACCAGAGAGCAGCTGGTCCAGGAACGAACCTCTATCAAGAACATGATTCGGATGCGCGCCCATCAGTTTGGATTGCTTTCGCCAGAAGACCGCAGAGAGATGATCCAGAGCCTGCTGAAAGCAATTCTTGCCAAAACACCCAGTCCCGAGTTCACGACGGTTATCCATGCCTATGAGAAAATCTGGCAGACGCTTGACACTGAAATCAAAGCAATTGAAGCTAAGTTGAAACAGCAAGCACAACAAGATCCCCTTGAATCCACATACCGATCTGCCCCTGGCATTGGCCCACTCTCCGCAAGGATTCTATCCAATGAATTGGGTGATATGAGTCAATTTGCCAACGAGCGTCAATTATTTAGCTACACAGGACTAACGCCCAGTGAGCACTCCAGTGGCGACGCGATTCGCCGGGGGCACATCACTCGACAAGGAAATACAAGAGTTCGACATATACTCTGTGAATCAGCCTGGGTCGCCATCAGAAAAGACCAAGATTTAAGGACCTTTTACGAGAGACTCTATCCCAAAACAGGGAAAAAGAAAGCCATCGTTGCTGTAGCCAGAAAATTGGTCGGTCGGCTTCGCTCAGCATTTCGACAGGGCGTTCCCTATCGATTAAAGCCGATTAGCTAATGGATAAGAATGCAGAAATGGCAATGAGTCTAGAGAATGCGAGGAGAGTCTAAACGACAAGTTTCCTTTGTAACTACGAGAATCCGTCTGTAAATGTTCATCCTGAATAATTACGTAGATCTGTATGTGGTGCAAGTATTTAGAGCGAATAAGGAAGGGGTGGCGCAGCGATGACTGTGACCACGGATGACTGAATGTTTCAACTCAACTCATTTACTCAAGGTTCAATACTCAAATTACGGGAGGGCAATTGGAGGCGCAATGGCGCATAGTTAGGTGTTAGATGCCCCCTAACCATAACGGGGTAAATTTTTATTACCTACTATTGATTCTCATCATGACTGACGGTTTCGTGTATTCAGTAGCCATTGGCTAATTTATTGCAACAAAGCCCACCCAAAAGCGCGGTTAGCGAACAGAAAGCATCATTCTACGTGAATCTGATCCTGACTCATTGGCAACTTCTAAAACAATCTCATACTCTCCCGGTTCGGCATAGGTATGGCTGACGCTAGTTTTAGAAGCTGTTTCACCATCTCCAAAAGGCCACTGATAATTCAGGGGGCGATCACTTTTAACTTTGGCTCTAAATTGCACAGCAATACCTACAGTCGGTGTCCTTGGTCGAGTGGCGATCGCTTCAATAGACGGCGGTGCCGCTTGCGATCACCTAGGCTGGCGTGGGCCCCGTGGTGGATTGTTTGAATCATCGGTCTCAGGGGTAACGATCACCTTAGGCGTACCTTCTAAAACAATTTCTCGGTAATCAATAGCACCGATGTTGGCAAATAAAGGCTGGGACTCTTGATGAAGAATCTGGCGGTCGTCATCCGTGACGGTCAAAATGAGTGGCTGATTTGGCGACACAGGAGGATTAGCCGTATCTTGAATTGAATAATCGATGACAAAGTAGCCCTGTTCATCGGTGCAGGCAACGCCTAACGCCCGCACCCATCGTTGTTTCTGATTAAATAAAGAGATCGTCAGGCCTTCAATGCCCTCTCTTTTTGAGTCCTCT
>JBCDAG010000520.1:0-4490 GCA_039186165.1 Cyanobacteria bacterium P01_F01_bin.53 | reverse complement strand
TTGGTGCCGTCCCCAAAAGACACTACTGAAGAGCCCATGCGGGCGCTGATTTTTGATAGTTACTACGATAGCTATCGCGGCGTGATTATTTACTTTCGAGTGACCGATGGGGTGGTGAGTAAGCGCGATCGCATTCGCTTGATGGCCTCCGGCAAAGAATACGATATCGACGAACTCGGTGTACTCTCACCCAATCAGGTCCAAGTCGATGAGCTGCATGCTGGCGAAGTAGGCTATATTTCTGCCTCTATTAAGTCTGTAGAGGATGCGCGAGTCGGCGATACTATTACCCTGGTGAAATCTCCGGCACCTGAGCCTCTAGAAGGTTATGTAGAAGCAAAACCCATGGTTTTTTGCGGTCTATTCCCTACTGACTCTGACCAATACGAAGATCTTCGTGAAGCACTAGATAAACTCAGACTCAATGACGCCGCCCTGCAATACGAGCCTGAAACCTCTAGTGCCATGGGGTTTGGTTTCCGTTGTGGCTTTTTAGGTTTGCTGCATATGGAAATTGTGCAAGAGCGCCTAGAGCGAGAATACAACTTAGATTTGATTACAACAGCGCCGTCCGTAATCTATCGCATCACCACGGTTAAAGGTGACGTGGTCGAAATTGACAATCCCAGCATGCTGCCCGAGCCCCAACAGCGCGAAAAAATAGAAGAGCCCTACGTCAAGGTCGATATCATTACCCCCGAAGAATTTGTGGGGACACTTATGGAGCTGTGCCAAAAGCGTCGGGGTGATTTCAAGGATATGAAATACCTGACGCCGGGGCGTACGACTTTGATGTACGAGCTCCCATTGGCAGAGATTGTTACCGACTTCTTTGACCAAATGAAGTCGCGCAGCCGAGGTTACGCCAGTATGGAGTACAACCTTATTGGCTATCGCACTAATGCCTTAGTTAAGCTTGATGTGATGATCAACGGCGACAAAGTTGATCCGCTAGCCGCTATTGTCCATAAGGATAATGCCTACTATGTAGGCCGGGCCCTCACTGAAAAGCTCAAAGAACTCATTCCCAGGCACCAATTCAAAATTCCCATTCAGGCTTCTATCGGTAGCCGTATTATTGCTAGTGAAAGTATCCCCGCCTTGCGTAAGGATGTTTTAGCGAAGTGCTATGGCGGTGATATTTCTCGCAAGAAAAAGCTACTTAAAAAGCAAGCTAAAGGTAAAAAGCGAATGAAGTCCGTCGGCACCGTTGATGTGCCCCAAGAAGCATTTATGGCCGTTCTTAAGCTTACGCCCAGTAATTAGTGTTTGACACATCAGTGGCCTAAAACCCTCCGGCAAAAGTATGAAAAAGTCTACGCAAATGGCCCAATTGGAGGTCGTTAGGCTGAGCTTTAGCAACCATTCCTCTACATGGTTCTACTGAGACATTCAGAGAAAAATTGATAAAGCTCTGAACATTTTGGGTATTGATAAAAACGATTGAAGTTTTTGTGAAAGCCTAAGATTTTCTTAATTAGACCAATAAAACTTTGTTAGATTCTTAGACAGTTTCGGCCAGTCATGGGGGCTTGTCATGACTTGTTATGGCGAAACTTAGTTTTTCACTTGTGCTCGCAGCGCCTTGTTGAATGGTGCTCTTTTAGTAGCATATTCAACATATTCCAAAGCGTTTAAGTCAATTCGCTATCTGAGGTAATACACCCGCAATGTGTCTAGGTGCTTAGTCCTAAAGGCGTTTTCATTGACATGTGTTTTATTTGGGCAGCGCTCTGAACTCGGTATTTGGGGTTCACGGCTTCGTCACTATTCACTCAGAACATTCACTCATTAAGTGTCCTTGCAGGCACACCATCTAAATTTATGAGAATTTTAGTCACCGGGGGTGCTGGCTTCATTGGCTCACATCTTATTGATCGGCTGATGGATGCTAACCACGAGGTTATTTGTCTGGATAATTTTTATACTGGGCGCAAGCAAAATGTTTTGCGCTGGTTAGACAATCCTTACTTCGAGCTGATTCGTCACGATATTACAGAGCCCATTCGGCTAGAAGTTGACCAGATTTATCATTTGGCTTGCCCAGCTTCACCTGTGCACTATCAGTACAATCCGGTGAAAACGGTCAAGACCAATGTTGTGGGAACGCTCAACATGCTTGGCCTTGCTAAGCGAGTGAAGGCAAGGTTTTTCCTCGCTTCTACTTCCGAGGTCTACGGCGATCCTGAGGTTCATCCTCAGCCTGAAGAATACCGTGGCAGCGTTAATCCTATCGGTATTCGCAGCTGCTACGACGAAGGTAAGCGAATGGCTGAAACCCTCGCGTTTGACTACCATCGTCAAAATGATGTGGACATTCGTGTTGTGCGTATCTTTAACACTTACGGTCCCCGGATGTTGGAAGACGACGGTCGGGTAGTGAGTAACTTTATTGTTCAGGCGCTGAGTGGTCAGCCCCTAACCGTTTATGGTGATGGCTCCCAAACTCGCAGTTTCTGCTACGTTTCGGACTTGGTTGAAGGCTTTATCCGCTTGATGAATAGTGATCAGACAGGCCCCATCAATATTGGCAATCCTGGTGAATACACTATTTTGGAGCTGGCTGAAACGATCCAGCGCATGGTGAATCCAGATGTAGATGTGCAGTATAAACCATTGCCTCAGGATGATCCCAAGCGCCGTAAGCCCGATATTACTAAGGCTAAGCAGTTGCTGGATTGGGAGCCGAGTGTACTGCTGCAAACAGGCTTAGAAAAGACAATTGCAGATTTTCGAGCTCGAATGGAAGCCAATGGCACCCTCAGCGAAAGTCTTCGCCAAACCTCTGGTGGGACGACGGTCACTGCCTCCTAGGTTGTTGGTCAGTTATTACTGGTTCAAAAGTATGAGACCTCGCGGGCCTATTGACTCGGTTTCATAGATGCTGACCTTTTTCGGACCTTTTTGAAGTTGATTAATTAGTTGTTTATTCATTAAATAGAGAGTTTTACCATCATGCGTGTTTGTGTCATTGGAACTGGCTACGTAGGATTGGTGACAGGTGTGTGTCTTTCTCACATCGGCCACCATGTGATTTGTGTCGATAACAATGAAGAAAAGGTTCAGCTGATGAAGTCGGGCCAGTCGCCGATTTATGAGCCTGGCTTGTCTGATCTGATGAAGTCTTCGATGGCTTCTGGCAATCTAGAGTTTACGTCTGACTTGGGCGCGGGTGTGAGCCATGGTGACATCTTATTCATTGCTGTAGGGACGCCTGCTTTGCCTACGGGGGAAAGCGATACTCGCTATGTAGAGGCGGTCGCTCGTGGCATTGGTGAGAACCTCACTGATGGCTACAAGGTCATTGTGAACAAGTCCACTGTGCCTATCGGCTCTGGTGACTGGGTTCGGATGATTGTTTTGGATGGTATTGCTGAGCGTCAAAAAGTTCCTGTTGGTGCTGGTGCACCCGCTGCTTCTCCGGAGGTAAATGCTTCCTTTGATGTAGTCAGCAACCCTGAGTTCTTGCGTGAAGGTTCTGCTGTTTTTGATACCTTTAACCCTGATCGTATTGTTTTGGGCAGTGATGGCGATAAGGCGATCGCAATGATGAAGGAACTCTACACCCCTATCGTCGAGCGTCAGTTTGCTGAAGATAAGGATGCACCTGAGGTGCCTGTCGTCGTGACTGACCTCAGCTCTGCTGAAATGGTAAAGTACGCATCTAACGCGTTCCTTGCAACGAAGATTAGTTTCATCAATGAAGTGGCTAATATTTGCGATCGTGTTGGTGCTGATGTCACTCAAGTGGCTCAAGGCATCGGTCTTGACTCCCGCATTGGCAGTAAGTTCTTGCAGGCTGGTATTGGCTGGGGTGGTTCCTGCTTTCCTAAAGACGTTTCAGCATTGGTGCACACTGCTGATGACTACGGCTATGAAGCTGAATTGCTTAAGGCCACTATCAATGTGAACACTCGCCAGCGTGTGCTCTCCATCGAAAAGCTTCAGCAAGTTCTGAAAATCTTGAAGGGTAAAACCGTTGGGTTACTCGGTCTGACCTTTAAGCCTGACACCGACGACATGCGCGATGCGCCTGCTCTGATTATGATCGAGAACCTCAATCGCTTGGGTGCCAAGGTCAAGGCCTATGACCCAATTGTTTCTCAAAGCGGTATTAGCCAGGGGATGTCTGGTGTCATCGTTGAAACTGACCTTGAGCGTTTGGCTGATGGTTGTGATGCCCTTGTGCTCGTGACGGATTGGGCCCAGTTCAAAGATTTGGACTATGCCAAAATGGCTAAGCTCATGAACGCGCCTGTAATGATTGATGGCCGTAACTTCCTTGATCAAAAGGATCTCGAAGCGAAAGGCTTCCAGTATGTTGGCATGGGTCGCTAAGCGATTCGATGGCTTAAGCTGAATCAAAGATTCAGAAGCTTTGATTCAAAAGCCCCAAGTTCTCTACCGCAAGAACTTGGGGCTTTTGATGTTGAGGGAATATCTTTGTGCAACTGCTCAAGAACTTTGAATTGAAGCGGGTTCGACATATT
>JBCDAG010000519.1:0-4509 GCA_039186165.1 Cyanobacteria bacterium P01_F01_bin.53 | reverse complement strand
CAAGGAGGCCATTGAAACCTGTATTGAACAAGCCAACACGATACACAAAGCATCGCTAGAGACTTTATTGACCTTGAATTTCCAATCCTTCAGAAAAGTCCAGATATCAGGCATCTAGAGTATACTTCACAATTCCTAAAATTTTGTGGGGATCAATCTTCCTACTATGGGTGTACAGCAAACGCCGATGACTCACGTCGGCCATTTGCACACGTCGCCTTAGCCTTCTACCCGCTCGAAGGCATTTCAATGATGTGGCCAGCGCTAATGATAAAAGCCCAGGACGCTTGTTATGCCCAACAATTTTGTAACCCCGTTTATTAATTTTGCCAAAAAACTAGGTGGGAACGATCCCGATAATAATGCACCGGTTCGCTATCGACCGACCAGCTCTACTGATGAACTAAATACAGTTATTAGAGCAATCTATAGACAAGTTTTAGACAACGCCCATGTGATGGAAAGCGAGCGTCTGCAGAGTCCTGAGGCGCAGTTTCAGCAAGGGCAGCTCACAGTGGTCGAGCTGATTCGGCAGATTGCAAAATCCGACTTGTATCGCACCCGTTTCTTTGAAAATAGTTCGAGCACTCGATTTATTGAGCTTAACTTTAAGCATTTTCTGGGCCGTGCGCCGGAAAATTCAGCTGAAATTGTTCACTACAGCGCCATTTTAGAAAATGATGGCTATGAGGCTGTGATTGATGCCTATCTCGATAGCGATGAGTATTGTCAGGCCTTTGGCGAAGAGACCGTTCCGTACGCTCGGGACTATAAAACTGGCGTTGCAGCTAAGTCGGTAGCTCCTTCGTCTGACAGCCAAACTCAGTCGCTGTTTGCTGGGCAGGTTAGTCAGGGCGGGACGGCGCTTTCAGTCGCTGCGGTTGATCAATGGTTGAAGGCCAATGCGAGGAGTGTCGCCGCTGCGTCGTCGCCCACCGTTGCGGTTGCTAGTGAACCTGTGATGCCGGTTGCGGTGCGATCGCCTTATGCACCCACGGCACCGATCCAGCCTGCTGCTGCTAAGCTACGGGCTAATTTTTCCACGCTGAAACCCTTTATCAACCCTGTGGTGAATCCCGATCAGCCTTTGGGGGTGAGTGCCTTTGTC
The DNA here is from genome assembly GCA_039186165.1 of Cyanobacteria bacterium P01_F01_bin.53. Taxonomy (GTDB): domain Bacteria; phylum Cyanobacteriota; class Cyanobacteriia; order Phormidesmidales; family Phormidesmidaceae; genus Phormidesmis. Next base: position 3,401 of record JBCDAG010000519.1, on the reverse strand, counting down.
AATGTTGATCCAGTGCGCCGATTCCCAACGAGTTCTACAGATGAACTCGATCGGGTGATTAGGGCTGTTTACAAACAGGTGTTGAGCAATGCCCATGTGATGGAAAGTGAACGCCTGTCGGTGCCCGAATCACAGTTTCGACGGGGTGAAATTAATGTCATTGAATTTATTCGGCAGGTGGCACACTCCGATATGTATCGCTCTCGTTTCTTTGAAAATGGGCCGCGTAATCGATTTATTGAGTTGAACTTCAAGCACTTTTTGGGCCGTGCGCCTGAAAGCTTGGCCGAAATTGCTCTCCACAGCGCCATTTTGGATAAAGAGGGGTACGAGGCTGAGATCGACTCCTACCTCGATAGCGATGAGTACTACCAGAACTTTGGTTCTGATACGGTGCCTTTCTACCGGGGCTACAAAACAGAAGCGGTGACTATGGCGGGCTTTACCCATATGTTCTCGCTTTTGCGAGGTGCTTCTAGTAGTGATAAAAATGTTACTGAAAATAACCCAGCTCGATTGGTGCGATCGCTCTTCGCGGCCGAACCGAGTAACATTGTGTCGCCATCAGGTGCCATTGCCCGCAAGATTGATCAAACCGCAACAGAGATTCTTCGAAATCTGTTCAGTCGCAGTGCTGTGAGTGATGGTGCGGCAGCTTCCAGTGCCGTCGAGGAAGCACCCGTTGAATCTGAGTTAGCCACAAAAGCACGCTCTCAAGCTGAAACAATTGCCGCCCTTGAGGCTCAGCTTGCCGATATTCGACCCTTTTCAAGTATGGGTTCTGCCATTGTTCGGAAGGGGCAACGTCCTGTATTGGCCGGTGCAGAACCTGCCTTTGGGGCCACATTGGTTTCTGTGGCGGGCAGTGTAGGGACCTCAGAGAATGCACCAGAAGACATGCTGGCGCAGCAAGTTGCTGACCAGGCCTTACAAATTGAAAAATTGCAAGGCGAATTGATGTCTGCACAATCTTTGGTCAACGTTGCTGACTATCGCCTAAATAAGTGGCGTTTACGCTCCTATTAAGGCTTTTTAAGGCCTTTTTTCAAGGTCTATTCGTTGATAGGTTTCCTTGAGTCGGCCACTTCAAAGCGGCCAATTTAAGATTTAAGAACAGCCCAAACTAGACGGTTGGCACTAGAAGATCGGCGAGCACAGTAGCTAAAGCTGTAAAGCTCTCAAAGCTCAAGTCCTCAATGCTACAGTGTTCGCCGATCCTTTATAACTTTGGCAGTAATCATTCTTTTCTCTCGTCACCTATGACTCATTCCACTGATGTGGTCACGCTCACTCGCTGGATGGCCGCTGACTTTAGCAACCAGCCTCAAGCCATCGAAAATCCGCCATTCTTTGCGCACATTCAGGTGATAATGAGGCCTTTACCCAAGGGATTCCAATCTGGGATAAGCCTGTATTTAGAGCAAGCCTACCACTACCAGCTTAACCAGCCGTACCGGGTGCGGGTGCTGCACTTTATCCAGCGCGAAAATGATGTGCTGTTAGAAAATTACAAGCTCAAAGACGCTGAAAAATTTTATGGCGCAGCCCGTGAGCCAGCCCGATTAGCCAGCCTTACTGTAGATGATTTAGAGTCGATGCCCGGTTGCGATATGTTTGTGACATGGACGGGCGATAGCTTTTGTGGTGTGGTGGAACCCGGCAAAAAGTGCTGCGTTGTGCGCAAAGGCATGACCACCTACCTGGACAACAAATTCATTGTCACCGAAGACCACATGACCAGCTACGATCGAGGCCGCGACCCTGACTCTGACGAATTGATGTGGGGCTCCGTGGCAGGTCCCTTTGAATTTGACAAGGTCGATCGCTTTGGTGATGAACTAGAGGTCTGAATCTCTGCCAGCCAGAACTCTGCCAGCTATAACTCTGCCAGCCAGAGCTCTACCAGCCAAAGGAGGAATGCTGTGAGCCCAGATCAAACGCTGTACGGGCAGCATCGTCGTCTTTAGTGACTGTAGGAAAGTCTTCAACGCGTGATTCAGCACAGAAGGAGGCCGTACTTAATCCGCCGAACCGTTTCACCACGCTGGTGCGCATCCGCAAGTTAGGATTGGCAAACCAAAAGCGTTCTACAGAGCTCATGGACTCATACTCTGTGGTCAGTAACAGACCATCTTCGGCATCCATTTCATAGCGGCCAATAACAGGGACCACCTCTGCGTAGCCCCGCTCCCGCAACAAATTGCCCTTTTGAGGGTTGTCTTCATCTGGGATAAGGGCAAATACCGTGGAGCCCTTATGATCTTCCCCTTCTTTATCCCAGGCCATTTCGCCATCCCACTCTACATAGGCGCCGCCTACGGCTGTGGTGGGATCGATTTCATGCATCTTGCAGATTTCAATGACTTTTTCATGGTAAGCACCCAAGGCTTCTACAGATATATTCGAGCCTCCTAGCTCCGCTCTACGAAAAGGCAGGTGGTGGGTCGTCCGTTGGGACTGCCATTGTCCAGAACTTTGCTGGAAAAACTCCATTACATTCATTAAGCGACTGTGCCCTATCAACTGAAAAATTAAGCAATCATTATTTCTCTAATACTATAGCGTTCAATACTAAATCGCTGCAGCGGCCTCCCTACAATTGCGCTGATGCTAAAACGCGAGCATATCCCAAGACTGTTGACCGTAAAAACTGCTAGGGGCCGTGTCGCTTTTGATCGCTGAATGGGTACGGTAGGTCATCTAATTGGCGATCGCACTGACGTGAAGCATCTTTAGTAAATACAGCGGTAACGGTGCAATGGTTCATAGCGAACTTTTAAAAGTTAATTTAAGTAACACTAGCTACCGAAATTGTTTACAAGTTGACGATACTATGCTGCGAAGCTAATATTCAACTAACTGAAGTTGATTTTGCCACTCAGATAGTCTTCTGCATATTTGCCGGAGTCTTGAAGAAAGGCCTCAGCCAATTAGTCGGTGGAATCTATAGCTGTGTTTGAACCGCCTAACTTTATGTTTTTGGTAAGGGCAAACATGCTGATTCCAAGATCTGTCTAATTTTTCAGACCTATCTAAACCCTTTTGGAGGATTGACCATCATGAGTACATCAGGCAACGATCAGATGCCCGGAAGCCTCAGTATGGAGCAGCAGTTTAAGTTAAAAGTGCTCAAGGACCAAGTTCAGGGCCTCAGCCTTGAACAGGCCCAAGAGTATGTCGTTGAGGTTATGCGCCAGATGATGGTGAAAGATAACCTGGTTAAGCACTTGCTTAAGAACGCATAGAAAACTGCCTAAGGAGGACTGCCCTTTTTCAGTCTCTCAGTCCTGACTTCAGCTTATAAATTGTGACTATATCTGTCGGCTAAGACGACTATGGCCTTAGCCTAAGACGAACCACATGCAGGTGCTCATCTTATACCTACACAGTCTGATATCTAT
>JBCDAG010000518.1:0-4541 GCA_039186165.1 Cyanobacteria bacterium P01_F01_bin.53 | reverse complement strand
TTGGCACCATCGAAGGTGGGGTGATCATGAACCTAGATGGCACCTTTTTACTCGAGCTGCCGGGGCCGCGCATTTTGATTGTGATGACTGCGCGGATTTTGTCACCACCGCCCGGCCTAGATGAGTTAGGCGCATCCTCCGGTCTGCTAGCGGTGATTGAAATTACCCGAGAGCATTTTCTGATTGGCTTAATTGCCGAATTCGGCATCCGCGAGCTGATCTCCATTGTCATCCCCATCGAAGCGTTCTTTGGCTTTAAAGATCCGGCCAACTGGCATGTGTATTTGGGCAGCCGTAGTCACCCGGTCACGGTGGATGTGCTCGGCATTTTTGAAGGCACAGGCTACCTGATGCTGGAGGGTGATGGCCTGCCAGCATACAAAGAAAAGCTAGATGCCATCGAAGGCTTTGCGGTAGGCATCGGTGCAGCGGCAGCCCTAGTCTGGGGCGACGAAGACGACGGACTCTATCTGCGCGTAGGCGGTGCGATGGATGCCATACTCGGCTTTTCTCCATTCATCCTGGAAGGGCTGTTTGAAGTCTTTGGCGAGCTGCGGCTGTATGTGGTGTCGATTGGGGCCCATGCAGAACTGTTTGTGAGTGTGCGAGAGCCTGTGGTTGAGCCGGGTGAGCCAGAACCTGAGGATCGCTTATCACTCTATATTCGCGGCGAAGCCTGCGGCCATATTCGGATCTTTTGGATCAAGCTAGAAGGCTGCGTGGAAATCACAATCAGCAGTGCGCCCGATGAACCACCGATTCCGACGCTGGTGAAAAAGCTCTCGATTAAGAGTCGGTCACCGGCGCTAGCCCAAGGCCCGGAACCGACCGACCCATTGATGCCAGTTTGGGCGATGCGGTGGAAAGCGATGAGGTGCCAACGCTCGCGGAGCTACCCACTGTGCCGGTCGATTCGATTCCGTTTCTCTCTTTGGAAATGCCGGTGCAAGACGAAGGGCTTACCTTCTTTGGGAATTCGATTGGTGGCGCTTCGGGCGCGCCAGCACCAGACGGTCCGTCAGAAGGATTTATCGCCCGAGGAGAAGATAAATATAGATACACACTGCACTCAGTGAGTCTCACGCGGATTAACCCTGAAGATGGGTCGGTCGTTGATACAACGTTTGTCTCTGGATCAGACGCACCGGCCACTTGGTGGCTGCTAAACGATATTAGCGAGCCGAACCCCACTGCTCAGCTGGGGCTAATGACCTGGGAACCAACAGCAGCATCTAAAGCGATTGAAAAAACAGAAGAGCTGACCACGCTTGTAGAAAGCCGCTGGGGCCAGATTTGTGATGGCGCAGCGCCACCGACACCTGTGCTATGGACATTCCGCTATGAGAAATTAGGAGTATCTCCACTGGGCTGGGATCTAGAAGGGATTGCCTGGCCCGACGCGGAAAAAGGGAATCGGTCAGAAGCGCCAGATACGTCGCTCATCGTGAGCGAACGATGGCGGTCGGGCGATGCGGTTTTGGACAGTCGGCGAGGATTAGTCGGCGCTGCGGTAATTGGGGCGCTGACACCCTGTGAAGTGTTGGAAAATCGGCAGGCAGCAGTCGGTGAGGCTTCGACAGAGGATGCAGCTTCGTTGCCTTCTGTTGTTGTCGGCGGGCGAGGGGCCATTCGAGAAAGCATCAGAGGGAATAAGGGCCAGGCAGTGGGTGAGGCTGATCCGGTGCGATCGCAGCTCATCCGCCGGGAAGGCAAGCAGCCCTTTAGAATCACACCTCGCCTGCACAAAAAAATCTCTCAAACCGCAAATCAGCTCTCTTCCTCAGATAATCCGCAACAGAGAAACACCCTGCCCGTTCAACTCTCTTCTAAACAGCTCGCCAGACGGTTAGCTAAGGGGACACTGGGGCCACAAGATTTGTTGCAGGCAGTGTCTGCGCCTGCTTTAGATGATCTGGTTATAGACGATCTTGATGGCATCCCAACCCATGAGACTCCCCAAATTTGCACTGTTAAAGTTCTCCAAGCACCACAGTTCGACAATGGCGATCCAGTAGTCTTTGGCAATCCTGACGACCAGGCTGAAATTGCAGCTGCCCTAGCTGCTGCTGGCGTGACCCATGGGCCTTACGACGACGCAGTACTGCTGCATACCGGGCCTTTCTACTCGACAACACTGTTGTTGTTTACCTGGCTGCCAATGTTGATGCATAACAGCTTGGCCATTCGCGTGCTAGATGACCAGGGCAATGAACTGCAAGAGATTCGGCCAGACGACAGCTATCTGCTAGAGGAGCAAGGACTCCCCACCCGCTGGGCAGATACGACTGGGCCTTGGGCAGACGATATTGATGATTTTGTGGCTTGGGCGGCCTATCTTGCCAGTCCTCAGAACAGGATGTTTGAAGGACTAGTGCCTATTCGGGTCGACCTCTCGGAGCAAGAAGACGCGGCACAAATCGAAATTAGCGTGGTGCCAGGGCCTATTCCAGAGCATGACTATATCAATGTGCCTGAATTCGGGGCGCGCTACTTTGTGGCAGCGGTAGAGTGTCTGCGGCTAACAGAAGTGAGACGGGCGCAGTGGGACGACAGCCAGGTTCAACGAGATCGCGAAATTATCACCTCCGTCCTAGGACCCGAAAGCAGCGAAAACATCTTTCTCCATCCCAATTCTCTTTATCGCGTTAACGCGACCTGGAGCGGTGAGCGTCAGCGAGATGGCGCAGAGGTCACCAACGAGACCCAAACCTTCTGGTTCCGTACAGATGATGCACCGCCTGCAAGGCTCGATCCTTGGATGCTGATGACAATTCCAGCCGATCGAGAACAGCATGCATTCTACGGAGAGCCGCTTCAGCTCGTCTTTAATACGCACGATCTGGACCGGCTATACGATGCCTATGGTCACGACTTAACCGTTCGGCTGCAGGCCGCCTCGGCCCATCACCCACCGGAAGATCCAGAAGGGCCCACGCGGATTGCGCCACCGGCGCTGGAGCCTGCGGGTGCAGACGTGCTCTCGCCTTGGGAAGCCACCCTAGAAGAAGTGCTCACCGATAGCTGCATTCCCATTGACGAGTCCAGACCACACCAGAGCACGATTAGACTGCCGATTTTGCTCGATCCTTTCACCGACTACATTCTAGATATCGAAGCGGTTGATCAAGAGTCAGAAACAACGTTTTCTGTCTATCGGCGACACTTCTCTACCGGAGGCTATCGCCACATAGAAGAATTTGCCGGAGCACTTAGCAGCCAGTTCCTAGAGCACCGCTCGGTGCCGGTGGGCAGGATGGCAGCCATTGGCAGCTATTTTGGCAGTCGCACTCCCCAAGGGGCAGAGTTTGATGAGCAGTGGCGATCGCAAGGGCTAGACATTATGCCGACGCCCGAAAAGCCCCGCATTTTGGTGCTGTGGGAACAGACAGAAGAGGGCTTACCTCAGCCTGCGGCGGTGTTGATTGATGCGCCAGAGCCTTTGGAGCGATCGCGTCTCTACCCCGAACTCACCACAGATAACAGCGGAGACATCCCCGCCCAACGCTGGGAACTGAAGCCAAAAGATTGGCTAATTGTTGCGGAACCCGAAGACAGCGACCCGATTATTGACGCACAAATCAACGTGCCAGGGAATCAGCGGATGTTAATTGTCCTGCGACCAAATAGCCGAGGCCAGCTGCTCCAGCTAAACCTGGTTGGGATAGGCTTCCCTGAGTCCTATCTTGGCATTGCACAACAACAACACAGCCTAGTCAAAATTCGCTTTACACATGCCCCTTGGGAGGAGGTTTAACCCATGATTAGTACTTTTCCTGGACGTCCGACTCGTCCCAACCGGCCTAATCGACCCGGTCGACCTAATCGACCTAATCGTCCCACCCTGCCAGCCGACGAGCTCAAAGACAGACCGGGGATCCGCGTCTACGACACCAACCGCTTTCTGGTACAGGGTACGGTGATCGACTGGAACGTCGTCAGGCAAAATTACGATCTGTTTTCACCCGCAGAAGACATTGCCGCGCAGCGAAATATCTCCACCCGCATCGTACAGCTGCGCTGGCTGATGAATCCCACCCAGCTAGGCTATCCGACCGAGCCGTTCAAAGTTTGGCGCAAGCCCACTCAATCCCCTGACGATCAAGCAATTGAACCCACGGTACTGAGAAATCCCTTCGGTCAGAGAATCGTTCGTTTTGACCAGCCCTACATTGCCGTTCGCGCGCAGATGAATGCACTGCAGGCCGGTGGATTTGTTGTGGCGTTTGCAGGTGCACCTTTTGACTCTCAAATCGTCGATGTTCAGACGCTTAAACAGGGATTTAACCTCGTTAGAATTAAGGGCTCAGCCATTCAAAGTTTGGTTGTCTCCAGACAAGTCACACTCAGCAATTTTCATGGCGCTGATCCGAATGTGATTAACAGCCCTAGCTGGGAGCTAATAGAACAGGTCGGCTTGCCCGTTAGCTGGAGTCGGTTGCACAATCTTGATCAGCCACAGGGACTAGTGGGTGCCTTGGGAGATCCTGCCGCAGCTGCGTTAGATCGCTACCGACGGGGCGCGCCTTTCTATGGCTGGCAGC
>JBCDAG010000517.1:0-4585 GCA_039186165.1 Cyanobacteria bacterium P01_F01_bin.53 | reverse complement strand
GTACAGACTATACTCAGCTTCTCCTCATTAAAGTAATGAGTGTCAGCCGTCCTAGCCATGAAACATGCTAGCGTGCGGTTTTCTTTAGTTGCTCACCCGCATCATCACGGCATGGCTAGGGGGACGGGCTTGGTCGGAGGTGGAAACGCATTAGGTAAAGGTCGAGATAGTCCGTGTTGAGTCGTTTAGGGCTGCGCTCACAGGCCGCGATCGCACCTTCTTTTGCAGTGTGCGGGATAAACCTTACTCACCAGCTGAGGGACACCCTGATGGAATCGGTGTATCAATCAAAATAAATTGATGAGAAGATAGGGCAGCTTCCATTACTGACCTTTCATTGCTGACAAGGTGTCATTGAACTTGTCATTCATCCAATGCCCTCGATAAAATCTGGCAGTAAGTACTATCCTTTGTATGAGTATTTGCAAGGCCTCCCCCATGGCAATAGTGGCACTTCCCTGTCAGAAAAGCCTGCTGAGCTGACCCTAAGCTTTAGTGAAATCGAGCGGATTCTGAAGACCTCTCTCCCGGCTTCTGCCAGTCGTAAGTCTTGGTGGAGTAACCGAGATAGCCCCAGCGCCCTGCAAGCCTCTGCCTGGATTCAAGCGGGTTACCATGTGGACTCTGTTGATTTTGCTCAGCAGATTGTAATTTTCCGAGAATTTAGCGCTGAGTACGCTATTCAGCGAGCAGATGATGCCATTTTGTGGAATCAAGAGGCTATTCGCTCTTTGCGTAAGCATATGAGCCTTACCCAGGCAAAATTTGCCCAGCAGTTAGGTGTGCGTCGGCAAACGGTCAGCGAATGGGAAAACGGGGTCTATGAGCCTGATCGCTCAACGGCTAAACATCTAGAACTGCTCGCTGAGCAACAAGGCTTCGAATAAAATAATGCTTATAGCTTTGACATTTGTCCGGTAAGCGTGCAATTATTTATGCAGTGAACGGACAACAGAACTCCTATGAATTCCGATACCCTGAATTCCAATATCCTCCTTGAATAAAGGCCGCTCGGCAGCATTGCCGAGCGGCCAAACAATCAACCCGTTAATCAGCCTGAACCCTCTGAAATCCCTCCGTTGCCTCCTTCTGAAGGAGATGCGATTAGGCATATTTTATTGGGCTCCCCAGGCAACGTGCGGCAAACAATTCATTTGCTGCATACGCTGCGATACGTTGAAAATGCGCTTTGGAGTCCGCTGGTCCCTATCCATAATGATCAGCTCATTATCACCCCTCGTCAGGGCGATGTGATGAGCATTCTCGTCAGGCATTTGCGATAGTCCAGCAGTCATCCAACAGTTGTTCAACTGTTGGATGACTGCTGGATGACCATTGGATGGATGACTGCTGGTTAAACGGTGAGCTTTTAAGCTCGGTATCAGCTCGGTATCAGCTCGATGCTACGAGCCAATGAGTTCACCGCTTTCTTGTAGAGCATGTAGCCGTTGGTATAGGCCGCCCTCTTCGAGCAGTTCATGATGACTGCCGACTTGGCTAATGCGACCTTGGTCGAGTACGACAATTTTGTCGGCATCGCGAACGGTGCTTAGGCGATGGGCAATGATGATTAGTGTTCGGGTGCCAAAGAGCGATCGCATCGCTGTTTGAATAGCCCGCTCCGACTCATAGTCCAAGCTAGAAGTCGCCTCATCAAACACCAGCACATCGGGCTCAACGATCAGCGCACGGGCAATCCCAATTCGCTGACGTTGCCCACCAGACAAGCGCACCCCTCGCTCACCCACGGTGGTGAAATACCCTTTAGGGAGCTGTTGAATAAAATCATGGGCCTGGGCAATTTTGCAGGCTGTTTTAATCTCTTCAAAGCTCGCTGTCGGATTACCGTAGAGCAGATTTTCCATCAGGGTACCGTTAAAAATATCCACTTCCTGATGCACAATGGCCAATCGCTTGCGATAGCCTGTGACATCTAGCCGACGGATATCCTGACCGTCAATGAGGATGGCACCGCTGTCCGGTTCAAAGTAGCGCAATAACAACTTCACCAGTGTCGATTTACCCGAGCCCGATCGACCGACCAATGCGACAGTTTGGTACGACTCAATCAATAGCTCGATGTTGTTTAACACCGGCTCGTCTGTGTTGTAGCCAAAGGAGAGCCCATGGAAGTGCACTTTTCCACTAAATGAATAAACTGGTCCATTTGGTAAGAGTGCACCGGCATCCTGGCCTGGTGGCAAGGCGGTAAACTCTTGAAACCGGGCCATAGGCGCATAGCGACGGACAAACATTTCGGCCAAGTCACAAATAGGATCTACCTCTGCAAACGCCATGCTTGCCACCGTTAGCACGGTGATAAAGTGACCGATGGATATTTTGTTATTGACCGTCAGCCACAGTGTGGAAACGAGCACGACAAACATACAGCTTTGCACAATGGTGCGCTGATAGGTGCCAAGAACGGTGTAACCCTTGTGAATGCGATAATCGAGCACCTTAAACTCTCGATCTAGCCGTTGGGTTTGCCTTTTCAGCTCCGTTAACTCGTTCCCAAATGCCTTTACTGTTTTGATGTTAGAGATAATCTCAGAGTTGCGGCTATCGGTATTTTCGATGTATTTATCGAGTCGCTCTTCACGGCTTGATAGATCCTTCAATCCGAGCAGGCTGTACAGTAAAATGCCTGCCACTGAGACCAGTACAACACCAGCAATGCGCCAATCGATGAGGCCAATGACGACAAAAATCCCGATCACTCGGATTGTTTTCGGGATGAGTTGTGAGGTAATGCCAGGATAGGTCCAGGTATAGTTGGATAATCCCTTGGCAACCCTAGAGGCAATGCGTCCAGGGTTGTTTTCATCGTAATAGTCCAGCGGCAACGTCAAGATTTGCTTGAGTGCTTTTTCGGCATGGTCTCGACGGGCTCGAAAAGCTGTATCCCAGCTGAACCAACTACCGATCCAGGGCTGAATGGGGGCAAGTCCCACCGTAAGCAGACCGACCAAAAGCACGAGGACGATCAGAGAAAACTGTGGGGTGGCGGGTTGGCCTAGCCATCCTCCTATTTGGTCAATGACTTGTTGCAGCTTGGCATCAACGGTTTGCTGAGAGATTAAATTGAGAATTTGACCAGTGGCGTAAGGTACAAAGAGATCAAGGATCTCGAAGAGGCTCATCGCGGCAGCGCTGAATAGGGTGATACGCCAATAGCGCTGATAGTAGTTCAGAATGCTTAGAAACTTTTGCATGACCTTAAACAATGACGGAAGGTATTAAGTGAAAGGAACTTAGGTCAAAGAAAATATTGAATCTCTGCGAAAATCAAGGCGTTTTAAGCCCGGTAACAATTTTTTGAAGATGGTGTTTATTGAGTGCTTTAGAGAAATCTATCAGTACTCAATAAACAACAATGCAGCAAAAACTGTCAGCACTAAAATGCGCTGATACATATTTGAACAGCCTGATCAAGGACGATTTCAGCACTTGTACAGGGTTCTCTTTTCAGAAACAAGAACCCTACACTCTGGTGCGTAGCCCAAGTGTGTAGCTTAAGTGTTTAGCCTATGGATGAGCCTAAGGCTGTGTCTTTCGTAAGGCTGTTCAAAAACTTGAAAACACTCAATTGAACGTTTGTTTTTCCCGACATTGCAGGCAGCATTAATGCGCCGTCAACAACGTGGAGACGGGCAGAACTAACCCAGCGATTTTGCTGAGCAAGCTTAAGCACCATTCGCTTGCCAATCGGTTGCTAGGGAGTAGCTGCTAAAGCATAAGTACTTTTTCAGCAGCTAATTTCCCAACTTCTGATGCGAAACGGGTGACGTGTTTTCAACCTATATTTTTGATTCTCGCTGAGATGCCCCTCCCGTGGAGGTGGACGAGGTTAATAGTTAATGGCGATGAGTAAAGGAATAAAAAACATGGTGGCTCCCCCTTGCTATTGCTTAAAAAGAACTGCATCTGGCTTTTAACCGATCTGGCTTTTAACGGCCCAGATTAATTGCCTAGAAGTTGGATGATTTGCGCCTTGGAATGAGCTGCGCGTCAGGCATCTTGCCTAGCTCGTCACATAAAAGAAGACTACCTTCCAGATTACTTATCTGGGGACTTTCCGCTTTTTATGCAGACCGTTTGCATTTGTTACGTTTGAATTGGCTGATTTGCGTACTTATCGAATGAACGAAATAGCAATGCCCGGAAACGTTGTGAGAGAGGGTGACTGTATATTATTCATCGCTGAACTCTAACGCTGTTAGAGAGACTACGTTTTGTTTCTTGCTTAGACTAGCAATAATAACCAGAGAAAATTGATTATGCAACTGTTTTTTCAACTTTTTTTGGACCTTTTCTTTCCAGGGCTTTTACCAGCCGCTTAATAGAGATCACTTTTCTATTGGAATAGGCCTAATGTAAAACATCCCAATCCCAGCGATAGTGGCCATATCAGTTGGGGGATGTCAGCTGATAGGTGACTCACAAAAGCAGTACTTTTTGAGGCAGATTATTTTTTCTGGCAGGGCATTATACTCCAGACGACTCAGGGTTGAACTAATTTAGGCGTCATGATGAAATTGAGTGAGCCCGCTCAAAGAGTGTCCCCATCATGCTCCATTTAGAG
>JBCDAG010000516.1:0-4590 GCA_039186165.1 Cyanobacteria bacterium P01_F01_bin.53 | reverse complement strand
TTCAAGCCGGTGGTAACTGCTACCCCAACCGCCGCATGGCTGCTTGCCTACGTGACGGTGAAATCGTTCTTCGCTACGTTTCTTATGCCTTGCTAGCTGGCGATGCATCCGTTCTTGACGATCGTTGCCTAAACGGTCTTAAGGAGACTTACGCAGCTCTTGGCGTTCCTGCAACCTCCACTGTACGTGCCGTACAGATTATGAAAGCTCAGGCAGCTGCTCATATCAAGGACCAGCCCAGTGAATCATTCGCAGGCAAGCGTCTTCGTAAGATGGGTTCTACCGTCACTGAAGATCGTTGCGCTAGCCTCGTAGCTGAAGCGTCTGGCTATTTTGATCGCGTAATTTCTGCTCTCAGCTAACTGACTAGCCTAGGGCTTTTGACTTGATGTACGGATCCTTTGCTGTAGTCAAGTCATTAGATAGAGAAATTCGATCAAGTTATTCTGGAGATACCAAACATGAAATCTGTTATTACAACTGTAGTTGCCGCTGCTGATGCTGCGGGACGCTTCCCCAGCTCCTCCGATCTTGAGTCCGTACAGGGCAGCATTCAGCGTGCTGCAGCACGTATGGAAGCTGCGGAGAAGCTCGGTGGCAACCTCGATAGTGTTGCACAAGAAGCCTACGATGCCTGTATCAAAAAGTATCCTTACCTCAATGAGGACGGAGAAGCTAACTCAACTGATACTTTCAAAGCAAAGTGCCTGCGTGATGTTAAGCACTACATGCGTCTAGTTCAGTATTGCCTAGTTGTTGGTGGTACTGGTCCTCTAGACGAGTGGGGAATTGCTGGTGGACGTGAAGTCTACCGTGCTTTGAACCTCCCGACTGCTCCTTACGTTGAAGCATTGAGCTTTGCTCGTAACCGTGGTTGCGCGCCTCGCGATATGTCTGCTCAAGCATTGACTGAGTACAATGCACTGCTTGACTATGCAATCAATTCCTTGTCCTAATCGTCAGATATACGTTTAGGGCCATAGGCCTCTAAAGCCTGGGAAACTGTTCATTGCTATACTGCCTTGAAAGCTTCCCGGGCTTTTTAATGAATGTTTGTTAGTTGAAACTCTCATGACCTCCCCTTTTGCAAATATGCTTGGTCTGACAGAGGAGGAGGCGATCGCTCTGCTAGATGCCCCCAGTGATCAAATTGGCGATGGAAATTCGCGCTATGCGGCAGCCGCACACCTAATTAACTTTTCTTCTGAGCGTACGATTCAGGCGCTTATTCGAGCCATTCACAATAGAGATGAAACCCTCGATAACCGCATTGTGCGTCGAAAAGCAGTGGAGTCGTTGGGGCGTCTCAAAGCCAAATCGGCGCTTTCCGTTATTCAGTCCTGTCTTCAAGAAGATGATTGCTATACAGTTGAAAACGCCGTGTGGGCGATTGGAGAGATTGGTACTGACAATGTAAGTATCTTAGAAGATATTGCGCAGCTATTAGCTAAGCCGAATCAAACATATCGAGTCATTATTCAAACTCTTGCTAGGCTTGGATATAGAGATTCAATCAGTAGAATTCAGCCGTTCATAGAGCATGAAGAAGGGCCAATCGCGAGTGCGGCAATTGCAGCGATCGCCAGGCTTCGCGATGATAGAAAACTTCTGGACCGAATTTTACCTTTTCTAGAGCATACTGACGTGTATACGCGTAGGCTCTGCATTCAGGATTTAATGGATGCGAAGCACTACTCTAGTATTCCTGCTATCGTACGTTGCCCAGTGTCGTTCGTCTTTAGACTACGTGGGATTCGAGCACTTCTTGAAACTGGACTAGAATCTGAGTGCTTAAAGTTTCAGGACATTCAGGGAAATTTAGAAAATGTCTTAAAAGATCATCCCTCAACATTAAGCCTAGTACATGAGTATGACCAGCCTCCCACCTTAGAATTTCTGATTCGTGAACTCTATGAGACAGACTTTGGTCGTTGCTATTTGGCAACTCAAACTTTGATAGCGGACCATCAAGAGCTTGCTCCAAATGCGTTGACGCAAACTTATGTTCAAGAAGCGTATGATGACTATGGCGCAAATTACCATGTCATCAAAACTCTCGGTTGGTTGAAACACAAACCAGCGTACAGTCTTTTTGTCAATGCGTTACATCGAGAAGAACCGCAGTTTCAAAAATCTCAAATTGCAGCTGCGGTTGCTCTAGGTGAATTAGGAAATTCTGACGCGGTTCCGGAGCTTCAGAGATGCCTTTCAAGTCCCATTTGGAGTTTGAGATACACTGTCCTCATGGCGCTAGAAAAGTTAGGTGGTCAGCACATTTGGGAACAAGCTACACAGGACTTAGATTTGCTTCTACAAAAAAGAGCAGTGCTCAGCACCTAAAATAAAAGCGTTAGACTCAGTAATAAACAGTTATCTCAACATTTATGTCCTTGGATCTTCTCTTTGAACAACTCAAGCATCCTAATCCCAATCTTCGGGAGCAGGCAATGGTGGATATCTCGGAACAGCGTGATGAGAATACCATTCCAAAGTTAATGAGCATTCTGGATAATGCAGATGTAACCTATCGTCGCGCCGCGGTCAAAGCTTTGGGTGTTATTGGTGTAGATGCGATTCCAGCTATAGTAAATGACTTATTGCATAGTGAGAATGTTACTGTGCGCAGTAGTTGTGCCAAAGCCTTGGCACAAATTTCCGTAAATTATCCTGATATCGAGTTTCCAGATGCAGGATTACAGGGGCTTAAAGTTGCGATAAATGATGCTAATCCGGTAGTCTATATTGCCTCAGTCATGGCACTCGGGACTATGAAAAAGTCTGGATTTGAAATTTTGAGCGATGCACTACAGAATACTGAAAACCCGGCAGTAGCGGTTGCTATTGTTAACGCTTTAGCAGACTTAAAGGATGAACGGTCTATGCAGGTTCTCCAACAAGTGTCTGAAGACGACTCCGTTGATAGTTACGTAAAAGAGTCAGCTATTAGTGCTCTTTCACGTTTAGATATGGTGATGAACTTTCAGCGTAATCAGAAATAGTCGGGACTCCGTCACGTTTTTCTGTTCTGGTTTGAGATTGTCCAGAAGAGAATCTGTCACTTCCTTGAGAGAAAATAAGTCTCGAGCTCAAGAATGCTGTTGAGCTATGCACATCAATGAGCAAGAATCTGAGAAATATGATTAGTATCTCATGCTGTACCCATCTTAGAGACTTTCCAGAATTTTGTGTGAGTGGTCTAAAATCGTCTCAATTAGGGAGACTGCACACGGCCCGCAAGAAAAAAGAACCCAACCACGTCGATGACCTGTTAGACGAACTGCTCGAAGATTGTCAAAGCCCCGAAGATATTCGGTCGTGCATTAAATTAGTGTGGGAAAAGATGCAAGGTCATGCCAGTCCCATGCTCCAACCGTGAGCCCTGCTCTCTGAGCCGCTGTTGTGTGCAGTCGACTATGTTTCCAAATCCAATTGAAGTAACTCACGATTAATCGAGTGCTCACTTTCGTCTGCTCCCAGAGTTTTCCAAACTCATTTTGACGTCGATGCCACCGTCCTGTCTGTTGACGGACAATGCCGTTAGTTCGCTCTAACCGTTGGGTTTTGTCTTTGCCAATATAATGGTCATATTCTGAAGGTAAGATTCGCTCATAGCCACCCCAATCATCAGTGCTCCAATCTTTACACGATGTTTTACCTTCGGTACTGGTGATGAGTTCTGACAAAAGTCTATCCGTATGCTTATTGACTCGTGCTGACAAAATAAGACCACTACGTCTGTCTAGAGACATGGCAATCCAGCAATCTCCCACCTCTAGCTCAGCCGGTAGGCAGTGTTTTTGCTTTTTTTAACGAAGGACCAGAGTTCATCGGCACTGACACCATCAGTCTCTACATCTGAGACGCCCACGTTATGAACCTGCTGAGCTTTGTGACTGGTAGACCTCACCAGACTAACCACGGTGTTGTAGGTCAGACCTGTAGTTCGCGCAACTCCGCGCAAGCTGCTCCCTTCGGCATGGCACTGAAGAACCAAGCGGATTTGCTCAGGAGTAACGTGGCGGCGATAGTAGAGTGTATCGAAGCTTTCGGTAAAAGTTTTCTGACAACGGAGACAGCGGTAGCGCTGAGTTCCATTCGGTAGGGTGCCATGTTTATGAGCGTTGGAGTGACCACACAGCTTACATTTCATCATCATATAGACTTCATTCAGGACGGGGGCGTTCACTCTAGCCCACATTTATTTGATGCACCACCAGCAGATTCTTCCACCCCCTTTGGTTATCCCACCAAGGATGCTGTGAGAAGTAGTGGTGAGCTAAGGGACAGGTGTCATTGAAAACATCAGCAAATAGGCTCACCACCAAAAAGGCACTCATTACCATCTCCCACCACTTTTCAATCTGGTCGTAGTGCGTCATACGAAAGTCAGCCCAGCCCCAGGCATCTTTGGATTGCTTGAGACCATACTCAATCTAGGTTCTGAAACTGTATAGCAATCCTACGTGACTAGTGAGAAATGACCGTAGTTAAACAGCTTAGAGAAATTAAAGCATTGGCCATGAATGATAAATTCAAAGAACCCCTTAACGTCTTGAAATGACTCACACAAGTGGTACCACTCTCGAATAA
>JBCDAG010000515.1:0-4591 GCA_039186165.1 Cyanobacteria bacterium P01_F01_bin.53 | reverse complement strand
TCGAATTCGATGTTCATCAAGGTCGCCACCTCATCCGGGGGCAGGTTCGTCACCAGCACGCCAATCGCCCAGTGTCCATTGTTCTTGCGGCAGCGCACCGCAATCCGAATAACAGGCCGACAATAGTCATCAGTGCTGGATGTGGTGACTAGGCCAACCTGTCTACCTGGCTGAGTCGGGTCATCAAACCACTCGGTGACGCTGTCGGCCAACTTAGGTGCCCGCTGGGTGGAATAGTCTTTGGTCAGCACCCGATAGTCTCGTGCCAGCATCCAGTTAATATCTTTGAGGCACCCACCGCCACTATCGACCCGGACTAGGGTACGGGCTCGGTTCTCAGGGGATTGCCCTAGCCCTAGGGTTTGCTCTGTCGCTTACAGCAAGGGTTGGAGGGCTTTGGTCAACTGCACGGTGCCCTCAAACGTGCGGTCACAGACGATCTCGTCATACCGGGTGGCGAGCACACGACCGAGCTGTCGCCCTTTGCGATTCCGTTTCCCGGCAAAGTAGCCTTTGGTCGCAAAGTCCGCTTTGGGGCCACAAGGATGCCCGCTCATGTCCACATCCAGGATTTGAAGGGCCTGTTGATAGTCATGACCCTAGCCTCGACTATGTTGCCGATAGATCTGGTCCATCGCTTGATACATCTCGCTGACATTCTCGGCAGTACTCGCATCTAAGGTCTCTTGGATCACCGATTGCTCCGCACAGCGCGACCCCCCGAAGGCTTGTTGTAACCCTCGGTCACTGCGCACTAGCTTATTGACTTCGACCATCCCCTTCGCGCCACACAACAGCCCGATGAAACCATCGTAGAGCTTCTCTACCGGGCTATCTTTCACTGTTTTTGGGTTGATTTTGACGTGCTCGGCAATCGGGCCCAATAATAGGTCTACATTTTTCAGTTTGGCACCGACACCCGCCAGAAAAGTTCGGGCCGATAGATAGACACTCTGCTCGCTAGCGTCACTCAAGACGGGGGGGAGAATCTAAAGCAGTCATGGTGATGAACCTCGGATTTTTTGCTTTCTCAAGCGTTCATCACTTTTCCTCTTTTGGCAAGGCTTTCAGCCTTTTCCTCTACAGTAACCTGACGCTTATTTGGCCTAAATTTAGGTACTCAGCTAAAACTGAGCTTAGCGAGTTTAGTAACCGACTTGTTCGGAACACACCTCAGACTCAGTCCCACTGGCGACACAGCCTTCCCACTCAATGCGATCGGCTAAGGTAGGTGGCAACTGGTCCGCGGAGGTCAGGGCCTCTTCGTACAAAGCAACACTTTCAGCGGTGTTGCCTAAGCGATTCAAAATTTGAGCTTTCAGATACTTAATTTCTGGATTGTCAGGGGCGGCTGCCAGTGCCTTATCCACCGCAATCAACGCGTCATCATATTGCTCTAGATCGCGATAGCCAACGGCAATACCACGCTGAGCCAAATAAACCGGACTACCGTAGGCACCCATGCGCTCAATCGCCTCTGCTGGATTGGAAAAAGGCAGATTTACCGCCAGCATTAAATCCATATATCCCTTGATCAAATTCAATTCTGGATCGTTGGGATCGATGGCCTCAGCCGCATCCAGAGAGCGAAAGACTTGCTGCAACATGGATAGCGCCGTAGGTGTACCTTTCGCGACGCCTTCTGTTTTCAGCACATAAGCACCTTCCAAAAAGGTCCCTACCGCCGTATACAAATGGCCACGCAATGGATTAGACGCAACCATTGCCTCAGCGGCAGCAGTCGTCAGCTCGGCCCGACTTTTAACCTCTGCTAAGCCTTCATCCCCTTTTAGATAAGCCATAGAAGCGAGCATGGCATGGACCAGAGGCTCATTGGCTTCGACTTCTTCAGCTTCTTCTAGTACTGTAAGTGCTGTGTCATAGTCGCCGTCTTTAAAAATGGCTTCAAAAGCTTCTGATGTTTTTTCACCAATGTCGTAGGCAGAATTGGGTCTGAAGGGGTCAGCAGCCATCGTTGGCAGCGCTGTGCCTAGGCTCAGGGTCAGCGCCATGAGACCACTCCCTACGCGCAGTGCATTCTTACGCACGGAACTACGAACGGAGCGACTACTTGACTTAAACATGGCTGGAGAAAGGCGAAGTGACGACATCATAGAGCGGTTGATAGGGCTATTAAAAATGGCCATCGCATTAGATCATGGAACGATATGGGAGTAGAGGTGCTGATTGTACTCATCCAGTGCTTTCACACAGTCCGGTGCTTTCACACGGCACAACTGGCGAATGCGCAAGCGCTGACTCGTTAGCTCGCATGCTTAGGCAAACCCTATCCGGATAAAGTATAGCCAGCCAGCTTTTAAAAGTCCCACAGGTTGTGAAGATCTCAAAGGTGGCATAGGTAAAAAACACAGTCTGTGATGGAACAACAAGCCATCAAATCCACAAACGGGCAAAGCCCACAAACCAAACCAATAGACTCCCATTAAAATTCAATTGTTTTTGCACAAATTCCAGACATAATTAGAAGCGGCCTTTTGCAGGCCCGGCAACCGAAGAACGGATAGTTTTTGTTCTTCCCTTACAGCTCTTTATCTTCAGTACCTTTGGGCATTATTCTTGCAGGCGATCGCAGTGGCACAGGCAAAACGACACTGACCCTAGCCCTCCTATCGACCCTCAAGAAACGGGGCAAGCGCGTCCAGTCGTTCAAGGTAGGTCCCGACTATATTGACCCGATGTTTCATGCGGCGGTGACGGGCCGACCGTGCTACAACCTCGATCCAGTATTGACCAGCGAGGCTTACGTACAAAAGAGCTATCACAAGCATTGCAATGGATTGGGATCTAGCGCTGACAATGGCGCTGGAGCTGACTACGCCGTGGTAGAAGGCGTGATGGGGCTTTTTGATGGGGCTACGGGCGTGGATGATACGGCCAGTACGGCCCATATTGCCCGATTGCTAGGCCTACCGGTGTTACTGGCGGTGGACTGTGGGCAAATGTCGAGATCATTGGCAGCTTTGGTGCAGGGCTATCGAAATTTTGACCCACAGGTCAATGTTGTCGGGGTGATTCTCAATCGGGTGGGGAGCGATCGCCATCTTCAGCTGTTGAGCGATGCCTTAGCGGCGATCAAGATGCCTATTTTGGGTGTTTTTCGACGGGAGAAAGATATCCAGTTGCCGGACCGGCACCTAGGGTTAGTACCGACGGGTGAGGTGGATGGGTTTGATGTGATCGCTGATCGGCTCGCTGGATTGGGCGAACGGTGTTTTGATTGGGAGAAGTTGGAGCCATTTTTGGGGGTGGGCTACTCGGAGAGCAAGCCGGGCTACTCTACGAGAACGCCAAAGGCGAACGACTACGCTCAGCCCTCGGAAACCGCTCAGCCCTCGGGTGTGGATCTGCCGAAGGCACATCTATCCAAACAGAATGTGCAGACTAGAGAAACTACAAAAAAAATGGTGAGGATTGCGATCGCGCGGGATTCTGCTTTCAATTTTTACTACCCCGATAACTTTGAAATGTTGAATGAGCTGGGAGCTGAGTTGGTTGACTGGAGCCCGCTTGCGGATGAGAAATTGACTGAGGCTGACGGGCTATATTTTGGTGGCGGTTTTCCTGAGGTATTTGCAGCGCAGCTTAGTAGTAATAAAGCGATGATGGCCGATATAAAAAAGGCCATTAGCAACGGGATACCGACCTACGCAGAGTGCGGCGGGCTAATGTATCTCAGCGAGCAGCTGGTGGATTTTGAGGGGGTGCCTTGGCCCATGGTGGGCGTGATTCCCCAGAGGGTAAAGATGGGCGGGCGGTTGGCGTTGGGCTATCGAAAGGCTGAGGCGCTAACGCAAGGACCTTTGTTAGAGCAAGGTCAAATCGTTGTGGGGCATGAGTTTCACAAGTCCAGCGTGCTAGAAAAACTTTCCCAGCCGACTTACACTACCCAGCGCTACTGGGGTGGAGAAACGCCCGATGAACATGAGGGCTATTGCCGAGGAACTGTGCACGCTTCCTACGTTCATTTGCATTGGGGGCACAGGCCAGAAATTGCGCAACGATTTATTCAACACTGCACAACATTTAAAGAAACAAGTAAACGATAATAGGATGGCCTTTAGAGGCTGTATGAAAAGCCATGTTAGGTATCAAATTAGGCTAATCGTCTGACCATCAGACGCATCATGGCGATATAGAGCATAGCTTCAGAGGACGCAGGCTTTCGCTCGTAGTCTTTACTCAATCGTCTGTACCAATTGAACCAACCAAATGTTCCCTCCACCACCCATCGCTTTTTGACTAAGGTAGTTTCTGTCAAAAAAGGTACCGAGCATCTACACTGAACCCACGAATCATCTAAGTCAAGGAGTCAGGCTATTTCGAATGGTTCAAACGTTGAGTGAGTCTCAGATAGAGGATTTACGTCTAGCTGCCCGCTATCTAACCGGCGTAAAGCGACGGGCCTTTCAAGCGGAGATGACGCTGAAGTACTGCAACGGCAGCGCTCGTCGAGCAGAAGGCGAGTTTGGGTGGAATCGTCGCACTGTGACAGTGGGCTTAGCCGAGAAACGCACGGGTGTGGTCTGTCAAGGCGCCCAGTCAGCCCTCAGTGGCAACAAGCGTTGGGAAG
>JBCDAG010000514.1:0-4598 GCA_039186165.1 Cyanobacteria bacterium P01_F01_bin.53 | reverse complement strand
TTCCATGATAGCGATGTACTCTATAGTTTCCTATCCTTGTCCCGTTCCTGCAATAGTTTAAGAATTTCCGTTCCAAGCCCTACCAGCGCGGCAGCAAGAATGATGATTTCGGTAATTGGGTCCATAATATTGTGTTAACTCAGTGAGTTCATCATGGCTGCCTGATCTAGCGCTCAAGCGTCAGATTTGCTCCATCATTCGGTTCATTGCAAAGTGAACCTAAACTGCACGAAAACTGTTCTTGTGAGTCAAGTGTTGTCTATTACCATGGCCGCAACGGACGGACGCTGTTTCTAATGAGTCAAACCCTATCCACTCAAATGGCCGCAACGGTTCGAGCATCTAATCAAGGTTTAGAGCTAGTTGACAAGGCTCGGAATAGGAAGGGATGGAATAAGACTGAGCAGGCATGGGCAGATATTGCTACCACGTCTAAAGCGACTTTAAGACGATTCTGGGGTGGCATCAATATCCAAACAGAGGCATTTCGGGCAATCTGCGAGGCTGTCGGGATTGAGGATTGGGAATCGATTGCGGATTTTGAGGCTAAAGACGATGCACCGTCTAAAGTCTATGAGAAGCGTTTGAGTTTTGCGATCGCAGGTAGCATTGAAGAAATCGACAAACAAAAGCTAGATGCCATCGTCGCATTGCTGCGAAAGCTTGGTGGAGATGCAGAGATCGAGATTTTGGATATTGAAGAAGGCAGTGTCAAATTAACCTTAGGTGGTTCTGAAAAAGCACTTCACAGACTGCAAGAACTGTTTGATTCAGGAGGGTTACAGGAAGTTGAAGGTCTTTCAGTTCAGGGTGTTCACCTTCTTACTAAAGAAGAGATTATTGAACCCATCAAGAATAAAACTAATTATGGTCAAAATCTAATTAGAGCCGACCTCATCGGAGTCCATCTGTTTCAAGCCGACCTGTTTCAAGCCGACCTGCGTGAAGCTGACCTCTCTGGAGCTAACCTGCGTGAAGCCGACCTGCGTCAAGCTGACCTCTCTGGAGTTAACCTGCATGAAGCCGACCTGAGTAGAGCCCACCTGTTTCAAGCCCATCTGTTTAGAGCCTATCTGTTTAGAGCCCATCTGTTTAGAGCCGACCTGCGTAAAGCTAACCTGCGTGAAGCCGACCTGAGTAGAGCCTACCTAAATGAAGTCAACCTGAGTGGAGCTGACCTACATAGGACTATAGTTAATAGGACTCAATTTATAAATACACAAGGTATCTCTGCCGAAGATAAATTTCTTCTAATACAGGGTGGGGCAATCTTTAAAGATAGTCCAAATTCCCCCGACCGCGTATTGGTCTCTCGTTGAGTATTGTTGTTCGCAAAGACCATGTTTCAGTGCCGAGCCGTGAATCCAAGGCGACACTCTATCACAAGGGGTTACCCCTACTAGTTTTCACCAGGGTTATCGAATTCGGATTTAGTATGACTCTCCCGTTAGACTGTATCAACCACCATCACAAAGCCTTCTAGCTCAACGCAGGAAATACAGTCAATGCCTGAGGAAAAACGCACATTATCCGCTGCCGAACGACTACATCTGATCCAAACCCTTAACGCCTTACCAGGCCCGCAGTTTGACGAACTCCTCTTTGCCCTCAATCCACCCAGCGCCAATATCCCAAGTAATGCAGCTCCTCAAGCCAACCGTAGCAAAGCCCTTTTAGAATGGATAGAAAGCCCTATTGGACCAGGACTACCAGAGCTGGAGGCCATCTTAAAAAACATCATCACCAACCAACCAGGTACTACACCACAGCCTAACGCTCAAACCGCAACAGTTGAAGCCTTGAAAGACATTATTAAAACGTTGGCAGCCAACCAGTCATCAAAATACGATATGCGGGGTGCTCAGTTTGGCGGAGGCTTTGCAGAAACTGTGCAAGGAGCCCAAATCGTTAGTAATCGGGCTTCTGAGTAAGTCAGTTATGTAAGTCAGTTATGATAGTGCCGATCTACCGCACTGCTCCCGCAATAATGGAGTCAAAAACAGTTCCTAAAACCAGCCCACAACTATCAGCAGCTGATCGACTAACACTAGTCCAAACCTTAAATGCGTTGCCATCAGCTCAGTTTGACGAACTACTTTTTGCTCTTAAGCCGCCTAAAGGCAATATTCCAAAAAGCTCGGCTTCGCAAAGCGATCGTAGTACAGCACTTTTAGAATGGGCAGAAAGCCCCATTGGACCGGGCTTATCCGACTTAGAATCATTGCTGGAGAAAATCCTCGCCAAGGAATCAAACACAGCAGAAGAGATTCTTAGTTTCGCCATTAGCGGCACAATTAACAGCAAAACAAAAGCTGAAGTACAAGCCATTGTAGAACTCTTACGAAAGAAAACGGGAGATGATTCCATTGATGTCGCCTTTTTCAAAGAAGGAAGCATCAATATGTTTCTGACAGGTTCGCCAGAAGCATTGGCACAAATACAAGAGCTCTTCGCATCCGGCGAGTTGGTAGAGATTAAGGACAAGTCAGTTGAAGCTGTCCACTATATTGAAAACAATACACCTGAGGCCCGAAAAGTACGCCTATTACAAGCATTAAAGTTAAAAAATAAGAGAACCCTCGACCTCGACCTCGACCTCGACCGTGTCCGAGCCAGCAACCTCGCCCGTGTCCGCGACCTCGACAGAGCCTTCGACCTCGACCTCGACAGAGCCTTCGACCTCGACAGAGCCTTCGACCTCGACAGAGCCTTTGACCTCGACCTCAACCGCGCCTTCGACAGCGCCAGTGCCCTCGCCAGCGCCCTCGCCAGCGCTAGCAACCTCGACAGAGCCATCGACCTCAACCTCGCCAGCAACCTCGCCAGCAACCTCGCCAGCAACCTCGCCAGCAACCTCGCCAGCGCCAGCAACCTCGCTCGTGTCCGCGCCAGCAACCTCGACCGTGCCAGTGCTCTCGCCAGTGCCCTCGCCAGCGCCCTCGCCAGCGCCAGCAACCTCGCTCGTGTCCGCGCCAGCAACCTCGCGGGTGCCCTCGACAGCTACTGCGACCTCGCCATCGACCTCGACAGAGCCCTCAGAATCATCAATCAGAAACTAAATTTTGAACGTGCTGATTTCACAAACGCTAATCTTAGAGATATTAACTTTAGATATGCAAATCTAATCGAAACCAACTTTACAGGGGCCAATCTCACTGGGGCCAACTTTACAGGGGCCAATCTCACTGGGGCCAATCTCACTGGGGCCAATCTCACTGGAGCTATTCTTACTGACACAGACGTAACCAGAGCAATCTTTGGCGAAAATGAAGGCCTAACAAACAACGATAAGCTTGATTTACAAAGACGGGAGGCTATCTTCCTAAATCCTCCCAGCTCAGATGTGCCTAGCTTGGTATTACGTTAACAGCACTTATGAGTTGTTGTTCGCAAAGCTCACATTTCAGTTTCGTGTTTTTGGTCATTGGCTGAGGATAGCTTATTCACTCCACTGCAAAGCTTCTGGCTAATGTAGATAGCTTTTGTAGATGGCGCTACGTGAATAAGCTCTAACTCAATTATGGGACCAAAAACACTAGAGGGGAGATTTAGAAGAGAGAAAAGAGAGAAGGGGTAAGGGTTCTCTGTGGCGCAGCCCTAACCGCGTGTCAAGGCTACCAACGTTTCTTAAAACTCTGCGTCCTCCTTCCGCCGTTGCATAAACAACGTACTCGACAACGCCCGTATCGTCGTTTCTTGGGCTTCTGGCAGCGCTGCTTTTAGCTCTTGAAAGATACTCACGATTTCCGCTACATCGCGACTTGTCGGCTGCTTAGCTGGTGCGGGCGCAACGGGTGGAGGTAATGCCGGGGGCATCGTTGGAGCACTGACAGTCTGAGGCGTTGGGGTGCGCTGGCCAAGTAGCTCCATTAGCTCCGGTGGTTGGCTTTTGGCCATTCGCCATTTACCCCGGCGATACTCACACAGCACCGTATCCCCTCGCCGCAGCTGCGACAGCGGACCAGGGTTAAAGTAAACCCGATGCTCCTGAGTATTGGAAAAGACGACTACCGTTGAGTGTTGAGCCTGCCATTCTGGGTTAGTTGTGCTGGGTTCTGTCGGGTCAAACTTGAGCTTTCCCCATTGCAAGGTGTTAGGTGTTGTTGCTGCATTCATAAGTCTGGTTTTGGTGTGGCGTACAGCGGGGCACCACTCCCGCATCAGTGCAAAGGCGTCTAGAACGGTGTGTCAGCTTCGTAGAAACTGCATTTAGCCGCATAGTGTTGAGGCATCTGCACCAGGGCGCTAGCTGCTCGTAGTTCACACAGCCCCAGACTCATAAAGGTTGTGCCGTTGGATAGTGGCATAGGGTGCGGCGGCCGCCAGTTCACACACTGAGCGCATAAGGGCTGATGCTGCATCGGTGGCATATCTGGCAGCTTAGCCAGCTCCGTTTCTATCGCTTTCTTCCCCCATATCCTCACCAGCTCGGCTAGCTCCAGCGTGGCAAAACCCCATTCCTCAGCTTTTTGATCAGCTTCTTTTTCCCGCCGTTCCTGGCAGATACTAAAATCTATCTCGTACATCTTGTTTTCCTTTTGACTGATTGGCTAGCAAGATGTGCAAGGAATGATCTGGTTGCACCCAGGTCATTCCAC
>JBCDAG010000513.1:0-4599 GCA_039186165.1 Cyanobacteria bacterium P01_F01_bin.53 | reverse complement strand
CGTTAACATCAGAGGCTATGGAGGCAGCTATTGATGTCACGCTAGCGCGTGAGACCAATGCCGTGCAACCTCCAAGAAACAACTATTGAGCCAAACACAAAATGTACGCCGCAGGGATAAAGTAGAGCGCGAGGAGGGTTGCACCGCCAAGTCCGCCTGCGATCGCAATAGCCAAAGGCGGCCAAAACCCAGTGCTATCCAGCATCAGGGGCACAAAGCCGATAATGGTCGTCACGGTGGTTGCGGCGACGTGCCGGGTCGCTTTTAGCACCACCTGTACCGTTGCTTTTACATCACCGGTTTTGGCTAGGGGATCTTCTCTGAGGGCAGCGAGCACCACAATAGAATCGTTAATGGCGAGGCCGATCAGGCCTAGGGTGCCGAGAATGGCGGTGAAGCCGAAGATGGAATTAAACAACCATAGAGCCATTGCCGCCAGGCCGACGGCGCAGATGGCAACGACGGTAAGGAGTCCGGCGATCGCAAATGAATTAAACGAGAGCACTAAGGTGGCCGCCATCAAAATCATTAGTACGCCTACAGAAGCAAGTAAGTTGCCCACGGCGCTACCTCTGGCGTCGGCTTCGCCGCCGTACTCAATGCGATAACCGGCGGGCAACTCAAAGCCTTCGTCTTCGAGCTGTTGTTGAAAGCGGGTGAGGATCGCATCGGGTAGGGCACCTGCGGAGAGAAAGGCCTGTACGGTGTTGATTCGCTTACCGTTGTAGTGGGCAATGGTGGCAATATCTGGGACGAGGCTGATATCTGCGATCGCCGAGAGCGGCACTGGATTATCGCCGGTAGCTGCACGCGAATCTGGGAGTAAATCGGTGGAGGCGATCGCGCTCAAATCGCCCCGATCTGCGGTGCCGACTTGTACCCGCAGGGGAATATCTTCGGTGTCTTCGAGGAGGGAGCCGCCGACTGCGCCGTCTAAGGTTGAATTCAGTTGCGTGGCGATCGCGCCATTGTTCAATCCTGCGCGCCTTGCGGCCACTTCATCAATGGCTAAGGCCAGCTTGGGTTGCGCTTCGGTGAGGCCTGCGCGGGTATGAATAACGCTAGGAATCTCGGCAAGCTTGCCCCGGAGCTGGTTGCCTAAGGTTCTGAGTCTGGGCATTTCAGAGCCGTATAGCCGTAGCTCAATCGGTGCGGGGAAAGGCGGGCCTTGCTCTAGCTGCCTGACGAGGACTTGTGCCTGGGGAAAGGCGATATCGAGCTGTTGTTGCAAGGTGGTGATGGTTCCTCGCAGGTCATCGGTATTGTTTAGCTTAACAATGCCTTGGGCATAGTCGGGGGCATTTTCTTTCCCTCCGACCACGTTGTAGAAAAAGGAAGGGGCGCTTTTGCCCAGGAACCAATGGACATCTTCAACAGCGGGATGCTGCTGGATAAGATCTCTGGCTGAGAGAACTTGCGATCGTGTCAGGGCCATTGCGCTTTGGGCCGGTAGCTCAAACTCAATTTGAAACTGATCACGATTAGTCGGTGGGAAAAACTGTTGTGGCAAGCTGGCAAACTGCACAAAGCCAACCACGGGCAGGATTAACGCGAGGCCAATGCCCAGTATCGGACGGCGAAACATGGCCTTGAGGCTATGGGCATATAGGCGGGTTAAGGACGCATTCGCAAAGCCCCCTTCCCACCAGCTGGCTGACTCGCGACTAATTTGACTAGGCCACCGCCGGTAAATCAGACCAATCAGAGACACAATGAGCGTTAAGGAGAGCACGAGAGAACTCACCAGCGCCAAAATCACAGTGGTACCAATGGTGCCAATAAATTCTCCCGTGCCGCCGGGTGAGGTGGCAATGGGGATAAAGGCCAACACCGTTGTGAGGGTAGAAGCCAACAATGGCACGGTTAAATGCTTCACTGTTTCACCCACAGCCTTAGACGGATGCATCCCTTCTCGTAGGCGAATTTGCACCTCATCGACAACCACAATGGCATTGTCAATCAACAGTCCGAGGGAAATGATCAGTCCCGTCACAGACATTTGGTGGAGGGGAATGCCCATCACCTTCATGCTGCCAAATACCATCAGCGTTGCCAGGGGTAGTGCGAGCCCAACAATCAACGCTGAGCGCCAGCCCAACATAAAAAGTGAAACCAACACGACCAGCACAGAACTGGTTAATAAGTTGCCGATGACGCCGTTTAACCGCTGCTGCACGTACTGACTTTGATCCAGCACGGTAGTAAGGCTAAGGCCATCTGAAAGCGTTTCTTCAAAGTCTTCCAACACTTGCCGGGCATCTTTGGCCCACGCATCTACCCGATAGCTAGATTCCACCTGGGCTGAGAGGACAACGGCAGGCTTGCCGCTAATGAGTGCCAGCTCCTCAGCGGGCTCACGCACGGCCTTGGTCACCGTGGCCACATCCCCGAGTAACCTCACTTGTCCGGCATCGCCGACGCGAATCGGGATTTGTCGAATTCTCTCTAGAGATGCCAGCGCGGTGTCTACTTCTAAGAGGAGTTGATCGGTGCTGCCCTGGAGCTGCCCTGCCGAAAGTTTGGCATCACTGGCCTGAATTTGCTGGGCGATCGCCTGGGCGGTTAGGCCTAATTTTGCGGCAGCTAGCTGATCGATATTGACTTGGATTTCTTCGTCGCTATTCCCGAAGATTTCTACTTTGTTGGTTCCAGGAATGGTTTCCAATTCATTTTGTAGGCTTTCGGCAATCCGCTGTAAAATTGCCGGGTTTGCGGGTGTATTTAAGTCCCAAGTGAGCCCCGCAATCAGGGCATTGGCGGCCACGTCAGCATCTTCATAGGTCGGATCGAGTGCGCCGGGTGGCAGATCTGGGGTGACATCTTCTAGCTGGCTACGAATCCTGGCCCATACGGGAGAAACGTTGGCCACAGTGTCTTTTAGCGTGATGGTGACGACTGAAATATTGGGGCTAGAGGTCGATTCGATGGTGTCTATTTCTTCTACATCGGAGAACTCTTCTTCAATTTTGTCGGTGACAAGGGATTCAACGCGCTCGGCGGTTGCTCCGGGGAAAACGGTGGTAATGCTAGAAACCCGTTGGACAATCTCAGGATCTTCTAACCTTGGCAGGGTGAGAAAGGCGGATGCTCCCCAAACAACAATTAAGGTAAGGGTGAGAAACAACAGCTGGCGATTTCGATAGAAGAGATTCATTTACCTGCCTCCGTGGAAGGGGCTGCTGATGTTTCTTCTCCTACATCAGGGAGTGTCACGAGTTGGTTGGCGACGACTCTATGCGTGCCGCTGGTAATAATGCGATCGCCCTCCGCGACCAGTCCTCTAATAAAGGCTCTACTTCCAGATTGGCTGCTAGATGGAGCTGTTTGTGGAGTACTAATTATTGGCCCATCCTGATTTTCGGTATGCAACACTTCCACATCCCGCCGTGCGACTCGATACGTGTCAGCCGCGTCATCTTTTACCAGCACATACACTGACCACAACCCTTGCTCACCGGCAATCAGGGCGGTACTCGGCAGCCAAAAGCCCGATGAAGACTGTTGTTGGCTGATGGGTAGCCGAGCTGTTGAGCCGATAGTCAGCCCATTGTTAGAGGACTGTTGATTAGAGAACTGGTCAGGTGCAACTTCTAGGACAACCATGACCGTTTGGCTGGCATCATCTACTTCCGGTAGCTGAGCGGTTACCGTCGCAGGGAAAGTACGATTGCCGACTTGAATCGATTGGCGATCGCCCACGGTTAGGCGCTGAGCCACCTGCTCCGGCACGCCAATTCGCGCCTCCATCGTCCCATTTTCTACCAGCTTCATCACCTGTTGGGACGCGCCCACTACCGTACCTTCATCTACTGCCCGCGTGGCCACTTTCCCGTCAAAAGGAGCAAATAAAATGCTTTTATCGAGCGATACATCAATGGCTTGAATGCGCGCATCGATTTGCTCAACTTGAGCAACTTGGGCCGCAATTTGTTCAGCACGGGTGCCGTTGCGAAGTTCTTCTAATTGGCTTTGAGCCTGTTGGAGCCGGTCGGCGATCGCATTGGCCCCAAACTGGCTTTCGTCTAGTTCTTCCCGTGAAATAGCACCTTGCTCATACAGCGTCTTGCGCCTATCGGCCTGCAATGTGGCCAAGGAAAGCTGATTGTTCAAATCACTCACTGCGCCTTCTGCTGCGGCAATATCTTCCTGGCGAGGGCCTGCTTCTAGCTCATCTAACTGGGCGAGGACTTGTCGCCTTTGGGCTTCGAGCTGCGATCGCTGCGCTTCTAAATCTCGCGTATCTAACTGGGCCAGAGGTTCGCCTGCTGCGACCACATCGCCTTCATCCACCAGCATCGCCGTCACCGTTCCTGATCGCTCAAACCCCAGCTCACTGGTGCGCCGGGCCACCACTTCCCCTGAATACTCCCGTTTAGTCGAATAGCTATCCGCCGCCTGCAAGCGCATGGTTTCTACAGGTAAAGCCTGGGCAGCTTCGACCACCTCAGCCTTTTCACCGTCGCCTTTGGCAGCCACCCACACCATCTGGGCCCCAAAAGCCTAAATCCAAATATTTTGAATAATATTTTAAGGGTGAAGTGGGGGCAGTGGCGGTGGCTGCTGCTAGTGCCGTTAATGCTCGTGCCCGTGGTGTGGGTG
>JBCDAG010000512.1:0-4641 GCA_039186165.1 Cyanobacteria bacterium P01_F01_bin.53 | reverse complement strand
GAAAAAAACGCTTGGATGTCATGAGAAAAGCTTCTTTTTCATCATCTCAACAGCAATTTTCAAGAGGGATGGAACTAATTTCAGAATGCCAAGAATCTGGATAAAGGTAGAGGTTTTTTTGACCGGATCAAGCTCTATCTTTGCGGGTCTTTCATATTTAAATATACAGACGCAATCACCATCAGCCATTCTGCTTAAAACGGATACTTCCATATCTGTAAAGGCCCTTCTAGCTCCTTCTAACTCCATGTCACAAATCACCCGACAAGGAGTTGCTAAACCAAATTCTTGAGCGATCGCCATGGCAGGACAAGCCCGTTGAATTTCTAGGGCAGCATCTTGACCATTCTGAGCAATATCGACAACTTCAGTCATAAAACCGGTCAATCTGAGGATCGGCACGGCTTTCTGAAACCCTTTAGCCAGAGTGGTTCCGTTGATTAGCGTACCCATCAATCGTTTTTGTTGTTCCGGATACTTCTCCATTAACGTTTCAAAGGCTGCTGCTTCGCCAATTTCTGCAACTAGATGAGTATATTTTGCGAACCGATTTCTGAGCCTATTCATGACCTTGGATTGATTAAGGTTCAGAGCGTCTTTGAAGCTTAAATCACCGACACCAGTCTTGACCCTGAGCTGCGTATTCATGAGTTTCTCCTATGTTTGTATTTAGGTATTTCTAGAAAGAATGAGTCATCCAATCTAGAGATTGAGTGAAAGCCAAAAATACCGCATCATCATGATGATAGAGAGATATCTAAGCGCAACCATAAGCATCAAGACGACATCAACCTCAAATTCACTGACGATTGAACCGTATTGTCTTACTTGCTGCCAAATTGAATTGGATTCTCTGACATTTTTTAGCGCCACTTTATGGATATTAAAATACGGCTCTATCCAGCCTACAAAACTCATGTTTCGAACCTGCATGGTTTGTACTACTTTCATGACTTAACCTCGCAATAATTGATGTTTTTATAGACTTTTACTTGCATTTTGCATTTACATCCCACTACACCCATTCTCGAGGCTGTCTGAGAACCTCCTTTAGAAGGGCTTCTGGGCTACCAGGTTGTGGTTCATCATCGTATTCCCAACTCGCAAAAGCAGGCATACAGTTAAAGACACTTTGGGGTGTCACCATGCCGCTTTCTAACCCGAATTTCATGCCTCGATCAGAGGTTAAAATAAATTCCACATAGCGTCCTCGAACGACGCGTTGCCATTGCTTATTAGATTGCGTAAATGGTAAATCTTTGCGACGCTCTACCAATGGAAAATAGGCAGGAACGAAGACCTCGGTACAGTCTTTAACAAAGTCTAGAAGCGCTATCGTATTGTCGTCTCTGAGATGATCAAAGAAAATGCCCC
This sequence comes from Cyanobacteria bacterium P01_F01_bin.53, assembly GCA_039186165.1. Taxonomy (GTDB): domain Bacteria; phylum Cyanobacteriota; class Cyanobacteriia; order Phormidesmidales; family Phormidesmidaceae; genus Phormidesmis. The sequence goes on along the minus strand of JBCDAG010000512.1, from coordinate 3,267 downwards.
CAATCCCTCGACTTTCACCCCGATGACGAATATAGAAATAGTCATCACAGTTCTGCTTAAACTGGGCGTGATCCGCCACTTCATGCTTATCACAAACATCTTTGTGAATCTGATGGAAATGGATGGCATCTTCGACAAAGAGATAGGTGGGGGTTAAATCAGCCCCCCCGCCAAACCACCAGTAGTCCGGTCGATCGCGATCACCCACTTGAAAATAGCGATAGTTGGCATGCACGGTAGGAGCCATGGGATTCTTGGGATGAATGACGACGCTGCTCCCCGTGGCAAAAAAGGTCTGGCCCTGCCCCCCCGATTGCTGATCGGCGGCTGCCGTCGTGAGGGCCCCAGACGTTTGAAAGTTCATGCCGGGCGGTAAGTTACCGGCGATCGCAACATAGTTAATCCCGGCCTTTTCAAAAACGTTTCCCCCCTGCAAAGCCCGATCCACATAAAGTGCCGTATCATCGCCTTGACCCATAACCCAGCGACCGTTCTCGCGTTTCCAGGTCTGTTCCATCAGAGGCTTCTCATCAAGGGTTGCGATCGCTTCGCAGATGGCCTCAAACATATTTTCAAAAATGAGCTGACTTTTTTGCCACAAGGGCTGTTGTGGCTGCTCAGCAAAAGTTCTTTGTTCCTGGGTAACTGTTTGGGTGGGGGCGGCAATCATGGCTAGTATCCTTTTTTCAGTGTGATTAACCTTTGGTCTTGAACCCTAGAGAAATTCTTTAGAGACAAGTGTCAGGGTTAACAAGTTTCTCGAGAAGTGTGATTGTTCGGTCAACCAAAGGTATTAAACGTTTCAGATACCATCTAGTATTCAGATTTGAACTTGAGGTTTGTTGAGGAAAATTCAGGTATTAATTTTTGGTTTTTGGGGTTCTGTTGCAAAACAACGGGATGATACACTTGCCTTCTTGTTTGCTTGATGTCATCTACCGCTCGTAGCGCTTTAACGACCGCACTCACACGCCCATGGTTCAACTGCGGACACCGGCATCGGTGGTCTCGACGGCCATCAATGTGCAGAGCGAGGGGTTAGGCGTGCGGGCCACCGGGCCGTTCCTTGCAAAATGCGGCCTTGAGGCGGCGGGCCAGTGCCTATCGGCGGCGACAAAATCTCTACGCCAAACGGGGGGAAGCGTTGCAACGGGGCTTAGATGTCCAGCGCCTGGTTCATCATTGGGGACGACCTTATTGGGGGCTGGGCCAAAAGACGACACCCGCCATGGCAATGGGCTACTGCAATCGTGTAATCTCAACCTACGAACTTTTGACAACACGAGGGTTTCATTGCATCACCTCTTAAGAAACCAGTGCCCAGTGCGGAGCAACGTCAGGGGCTAGCCTCAGTGGCAGACGTTATTGCTGAGCTAAAGCATCGAAGGCATGAGGCGTTAACGACAGATTGCTTTGGCGAGGTCTCTCAAGCGGTTGTCCCAATGAATCCTGAGGTGGCTAACTGTTTGAGTTGTTTCAGCAGGCTCACATGTCATCCGAGGACTTGGACACATTAGGTATCACGAAGTGGCAATCTCTATTTTTTAATCTCGTACAGTCCTGGCTAAAGGTCTTTTCAATTCCTCAACTCGCTGGCGGATTTGCCCAACTCATGGCCATCATGAACCAGTTTTCGGGTGCCATCCCCAAGCGTCATGTAATCGCTACAAAATACTTTTCCTCTGCCTAGAGTGACTAAGGAGCGTTAACTGCCCGCCCGCGAATGAAATTGCGGGCTAACTGCGAAAAGTCCTGACCGGATTCAGGTTCACCGGTCTTCAGTCCGGCCAAGACTTGCATATGATCAACTGCCAATAAAAAGCGGGAACCGAAGTTCCCGCTCGTACCGTGCTGAAGGTGTTGAGGCAACCAAAGAGGACAAAAGTGAGTTAACGGCCTTGACTAACACTCATAGATGCGACATTCGGGGGCATCGGGATGGGCTGCACAGTAGCGGGCAAAGGCCGATTGCGAGGAGGCTTTTTGGCGAGCCTTAGCAGTTTGGAGTTCTTCGACTGTTTCCCAAGCGATCGCCACGTCAATGCTCTGAGTACCGTTCATCGCCGTTAAACGACGAGCATGCTCTAGTGCGGCTTTGAGTCTGGCTTCAAGCGTGACGCGTGACGGTGCAGCAGATGGCGCAGTCGTTTTGGTAGGGATAAGAGTGGTGTAAACCATGATGATCACCTGAGCAATAGAGTGCTTTGAACTAATTACACCTTACTAATAACTTTTGCAGATATCAATATCCGAAAGATATAAGTTGAGCATATCATTCATGAGTTTTTTTACGGGTCCCCTGAAGCGCAGACACTCGCTCCTGTCCGTTAGCCTGGAGAGCGATCGCGGGCAGTCAGACAGGTCGGCGATCGGCCATTCACACATGTGAATAATTGCTGGCTGCCGTCGTTCTAAAAGATGAATTATACGTAAAATTCTTCAGGCTTGACTTTGTCGCTCTTGACGGATTACCAGATTTAAATGGTAGCGAGCCGCAGGCTGAAAGCCATAAGAGTTGCGTGTCCGACGTTATCTTGCGTGTAAATTGGGTACGTTCGGACTTTTCTGGCTGATACGAGCTTGCTTAAAGCCTTTAGATTTACCTATAGATAACGAAGCTCCTCCCACCACCTCGTTATCAGGTGGGGAGAGCTTCATGGGTGGCACGTTAGTATCGTTCAATTAGATTTGCCTAGACTACGACTCACAGTATTGTTGATGATGGTCATTCAGCAACCTCCCGAGCAAATTTCTATGACTCTGTTGGATAGACAAGTAACTCACAATCGCTGGCGTTGGCTTGGTATTGTCATCTTGCTGGGCATCTTACTGAGCGCCTTTTTACTCAGCATGGGTCTAGGGTCCATCTCGATCCCGCTCTCAGAGGTGCTCACTATCGTAATTGGGGGAGAACCGAGTAAAGCCAGTTGGAAGGATATTTTGTGGCAATTTCGTTTCCCAAAGGCCCTGACAGCATTATGCGCGGGTGCTGCCTTAGCAATGAGTGGATTACAATTGCAAACCTTATTTCGGAATCCGCTGGCAGGCCCATCGATTTTGGGAGTGAATGCAGGCGCAAGCTTAGGTGTAGCTCTAGTAGTGCTCACGGTAGGGGCCACCGCTTCTCCGGCTAATCTGGGGAACTTAAGTTTTCTCAGTGATATTGGTGTGGTTATGGCCGCCAGTTTAGGGTCAGCAGCGACGCTTGGCATTATGCTCCTGGTAGCCCAAAAAGTCCGCAATAATATGGCCCTCCTGGTATTTGGG
>JBCDAG010000511.1:0-4644 GCA_039186165.1 Cyanobacteria bacterium P01_F01_bin.53 | reverse complement strand
TGCAGCAAAAACCTAAGCCATGCAGGTTTTCCGGGTTTGACGGGCAACTCATTCCGACCATAGGTTTCGTAGCGATGGGCAATTTCTTCGGCGGTCAGTCCCGACTCCAGGTCGGTCTTGAGCTTTTGGGCGATGTCATCAATGGAGTATTTATGGAAGGACCGCGATCTCGCTTCAATCAGCATCACAACCTCCAGCACAGATTCTTGGCATAAAAAAAACAAGGCAATCGCTGATTTTGTGGAGAGGAAACTTATCTCAAATCAGCTCACCAAAGGACTTTTCAGATGTCTTTAGTTCTGATGCTAGCACCGGGAAAATTGAACGGTGATAGAAGATACATATCGCGTGAATAAAGAATGTAGGCTAGCGTTGAAAGCCATGTTGCACATCTATCTATCTACGCTGGTAATAACCTTAGTTCTACGAACAGATTCAGTATGTGGCAGATCCTAGAAATAGATGACCAAACCATGAACCCTCACCCCACAGGTGAGGGTTCCAATCCTGGATAGCAAGCATGAGAATATATAGGCTCAGCTGAACCTCTCACGTTCCAACATGTCAATTGCTTCAATCGCTAGTAGGATGTTGCGGCGAACATTCATAGGTGTAACCGCTCTAGTGAACTTAACGGCCTGCACTTCCAACTTAGATGATCCGTTCGGAGTCAAATCGCGCCGCGCTGAAGAGCGTCGTGCCGAGTGCCAACAGGTCTATGAGATTAAAAGAGCTGGCGAGGCTCAAGTTAGCGCTATTTACGATCAAGAAATCTTCTTCACTGAGATGAAGAAGACCCAAGCAGGTTATCTTAAACATGCTGAAATCTATCTCGCCACGGCGAATTCATTAGAAGCTCTATCTGTGGGCGATAAAAATCTAAGCCTTTTGAAATTACACTTAGTCGCGAGTTTTCGTCACCAAGCGTCAGCCTCCCGTGATCTAGCCCCTTTTGCTGAGGCTGAACGTACCATTACCTCAGCGAATGATCGTTCCGAAGCTCATGAGGCAGTTATAGCCAGAGTGGATCCCTATATTGGATTGGAATACGCGATTGAAGTTTATTGTGAAGGTGGTGATATGCCATCCGCACCTTTATAGAGTTCTATAAATAGAAATTGGTGCTATAACAAACAGAGATGAGAGCACAGACTACCCCAGCAATCTGGGGTGATTGCCGAGTCTTGCTAACGACTGAATTGAGCGATCGGCGACCAATTTTCACTCAGCACGACAATAAATATTACATTTCGTCTGTTCCAATAATTTGTTAGTCCGGTCAAGGTATCGGCTTGTATCGCCTCTTGATACGTGACCCTCGTTGATGATGGGTTATGGGGCGAGTCAATATTGAGAAATCTGTACTTTGATTTTGAGTTTACTGATGTTGCCCACCTTACGGTTGCCCTAGAGCTTTTGCGCTGTCGGCGCGTCGGCTTGCTGTTGGAACTGCCAAGAAATTTTCACACTGAGTATGAAGGTCAAAATGGAATAGTTTTGCGGCTTTCTCAACTGGAAGGAGGTGCTGCCGTGGATGGACTCAAGGAATTGGTCGTTGATAATCCTTTGGTAGCGTTTACTACGTTGTTGTTGGTGAGTTTGACCCTGCCGCCCTTGTTTGAGCGGTTGCAGTTGCCTGGCTTAGTTGGCCTATTATTCGCTGGGGTGGTGCTGGGGCCCAGTGTCTTAGGGCTGCTCGATCCAGCAGGCGATATCGAAAAGCTCTTTGCCGATGTGGGCAAGGTTTATCTCATGTTTGTGGCCGCTTTGGAGATTGACCTGAAGGAATTTAGTCGCAACCGCAATCGCGCCATGAAGTTTGGTGCCCTTACCTTTGCAATTCCTCTAATGGGGGGCATTTTGTTAGGTCGCTGGACGGGGTTTGGCTGGGTAGCGGCAGTACTCATTGGCTCGCTAATGTCGTCTCATACGCTGTTGGCGTATCCCATTGTCATGCGACTAGGCGTCACCCGCGATGAATCTGTCACCGTTACGGTTGGCGCAACGATTTTCACCGATATTGCGGCGTTACTGGTGCTGGCGGTGTGTGCCTCTCTGCAGGGGGGTGATTTCTCGCCGTTATCGCTGACCTTGCAAATGCTGGGGTTGGCAGTTTATGCCGTTACTGTGCTCTTTGGCCTGAACGGGGCCGGTCGGTTCTACTTTCACCGCACGGGCAGTGAACAGGGTAATCAATTTTTGTTCGTGTTGCTAGCGGTCTTTTTGGCGGCGGTCGGCGCACAGATGATTAACGTCGATAAAGTCGTGGGCGCTTTCCTCGCAGGCTTAGCGGTAAATGGCGTGGTGGGCGATGGCCCGGTGAAAGAAAAGGTGGAATTTGTTGGTAGCTTTCTATTCATTCCATTCTTTTTTGTCTGTATGGGACTGTTGCTCGATGTGCCGGTGTTTATAGAGGCGCTTACGGATCGTCTTGGGTTGACCCTTGGTATTGTGCTCGTCCTGTTGTTAGCCAAATTTTTGGCAGCGGCGATCGCGGGGATCTGGTTCCGCTATAGCCGCATACAAATCTTGACCATGTGGTCACTGTCTTTGCCCCAGGTGGCGGCGACCCTGGCAGCTGCTTTAGTCGGACTACAAGTGGGCTTAATCACGGCCCCCGTGTTCAACGCCGTGATTGTGCTGATGTTGGTCACGTCTCTGGTTGGTTCAACGACTACTAGCCGCTTTGCTGGACAATTACCACTCCCGACCGGGCCTTTAGTCCTGGATGACAAAATTGCGGATGACTGGCTTGCAACTGAGGGCACACCGCAGAAGCCGTTTGTTGTGGTCGTACCGCTATCTAATCTGTCAACGCAGCGCTATTTGATTGAAATGGCTGCCTTCATTGCCCAACATGAAAACGGCTATGTAGTGCCCTTGGCGATCGCTCCTGCCCATGCGCACATGGACGATCCGCAGTTGCTGACCGCTTTAACCCATCATCAGCAACTCCTGCAAACGGCCCAAGCCATCAGTGAAGCCGTGGGCACCGAAGCCCGCCCACAAATCCGCATCGATGACGATATTGCCGATGGTATCAGCCGTACCGCCCGTGAGCAGCATGCGCAACTCGTGGTGATGGGCCGCAATCAAACCGAAGGGTTGCGGGCACGTCTTTTGGGCAGCGTCATCGACAATGTGTTTTGGGCCTCTCACTGTCCGGTGGCTGTGACTCGGTTGAAGAAAGCTCCGATTGAGCTAAAACGCATCTTGATTCCCGTCAAGATTATGACGCCGCAAACGATCCGCACGATCCGCTTTGGACAAGTGTTTGCGGCTACCCATGCGGCTTCCATTACGTTGCTGCACGTCCGCGATCGCACCCATTCCGACCAAGACCTTCAACGTTTCAGAGGTCAACTGCACGCGGTCTTGGCCGAGGGAAACCCGGTCGAGTACGGTATCAAATGTGTTCACCATACTGATCCGGCTGCCGTCATTTTGACCGCTGCTCGCCATGTGGATCTCGTAATTTTGCGATCCATGCGCCGCCGCACTGCAGGCGGCCTGGCCGTCAGCGACGTGACTCATCAGGTGATTGATGCCCTTACCTGCTCCGTTGTTCTGTTTGGCGAGCCGCATTCCTGAAACGGCTGGAATGGATATGCACAGAGGCTTAGTGTCACGGAGCCTCTGTGCGTGCCGTCGCTATGCACTGTCCAGCCTGAGGACACCCGCATACGTCTCAATCAGGTCGCCAGCCCTGGCTATCCTCGCTATTTCTATCACCGTTGCCAGCGTAGCTTTACCCAGCGAACCTCTGATGCAGCTGGCGCTTGGGTGGCAAAGCTAAAACCTTTGTTGAATCTGCCTCTGGCGATAGATCCGTTACAGATGCCATCGCTATACTTTGCAGTTGGGTGCGATGGAGAGACAGGATGAGCACTGAACAAACGACACTGGTTGCCTTTTTGAGGCGGGAGTTAGGGGTTCCGGCAGAGGCGATCGCTTTGGGTTTGAAACAATCAGCCGCAACGCCCAACCTGCTACCGATGGTGCTTTGGCAATATGGATTGGTGACGACGCATCAGTTAGACCAGATTTTTGCTTGGTTGGAGGCGGGCGTTAGCTAGGCTCGAAGCGCCTGGAGCCAATACGATAAGCAACAGCCTGAGCGGATGGCAGCGCAATACGTCTCAGGCTTGCTGTGGGGCTGTTTCAGCCGGTCTTTTTATGACAACAGCTTTTTTTGGATTATCCCAACGCCAACTTGGCAGAGTGCTGGCACCACCTTCAGGAAATCAAAGATCTGTATGAAAAGAGGGCGGCTAACAGCAGGACTAAGTACCGTTTGAGCGGGTCTTTCATATTTAAAAATGCAGGCACAATCTCCTTCGGAAATTTTACTTAAGATGGATGCCTTCATGTCTGGAAAGGCTCTTCTAGCACCTTCCACCTCCATTTCGCAAATCACTCGGCAAGGAGTTTCTAAACCAAATTCTTGAGCGATCGCTAAGGCTGGACAAACTCGTTGAATTTCTAGGGCAGCATCTTGACCATTCTGAGCAATATCGACAATCTCAGTGGTGAAACCGGCAGCCCTTAGGAGTGGAATAGTCTTTTGAAACCCTTTAGCCAGAGTGGTTCCGTTGATAAACGCACCCATCAACAGTTTCTGTTGTTCTGGATACTTCTCTATCA
>JBCDAG010000510.1:0-4659 GCA_039186165.1 Cyanobacteria bacterium P01_F01_bin.53 | reverse complement strand
TGTCGATGGGCACACTTCGTTTTGCCCATCCTATAGAACGACTGCAATGGGTAAATTCATGCCTGCAAATTCCCTTAGAAGATTTCGGGGAAAGAAATTATCTGATTGGCGCGTTGGATCTCGTGCCGCGACGCCAACTTACAAAGGTATATTAATTTCGGGAAATTTCTTTGGCGACTATCTGGACTCGTAACGTATGCAGGTATCTTCGCAGCGTCGGCGATCGCTCTGGTGGCGATTGCTAACTCCTTACCTCTTTTTAGCTCCTGCTCTTTTGGTGTTGGGGTTAACGGTGTTTTGGCCCGCTCTGCAGGCTCTCTACCTGAGCTTTACGAGCTATGGCTTCAATGTTACCCAGCCACCATTATGGGTAGGCATGGAAAACTTCCAAACGTTGGTCAGCGATCGTGTCTTTTGGATTACGGTCAAAAATACGCTGATTTACCTGGTGGGGGTGGTGCCGCTGCTGGCCATTTTGCCGTTGCTGCTGGCCATTTTGGTGAATCAAAAATTGCGGGGCATTCATTGGTTTCGAGTGGCTTACTACACACCTGTGGTGATTTCTATGGTGGTAGCAGGCATTGCGTGGCGCTGGCTCTATGCCGAGAACGGCTTACTCAATCAAATCTTGATGGGGTTGGGGATTACCGAAAGTGGCGTCCCTTGGCTGACGAGTCCGGCTTTAGTATTGCCTAGCGTTATGTTGGTCACTGTTTGGAAGGGCTTGGGCTACTACATGGTGATTTATCTGGCGGGTTTGCAGACTATTCCCAAAGACCTATACGAAGCTGCCGCCATTGAAGGATCCGATGGGTGGCTCAGGCATTGGGACATTACGATTCCGCTGATGCGGCCTTACATCTTTTTGGTGACTGTGATTTCAGCAATCGCAGCGACCAAAGTGTTTGAGGAAGTTTACGTGATGACCCAAGGGGGGCCTCTGAACAGTTCTAAAACGATGGTCTATTACGTTTATGAGTTAGCTTTTCAAGAACTAGAGCTGAGTTACGCTTGCACCGTTGGTCTAGTGCTGTTTCTAGCGATTTTGGTCCTGTCTATTTTGCGGCTGATGAGCGATCGGGGGGAAGACATTTCCTATTTGTAGGCAGCTACAATGATCTTGAAATATGAAATAGTTAAGTCGCTAATTTTAGAATTATGGCAACTATTCTGAGGCGTTTAAGCTACCAATATCAGTGGTTGTTTGACTCGATTGTCGGAATTTCGTCTTTGAGCGTGGGAGGCGAAGCCCGGTTCCGCCAGCTGCCTTTGAAGGGAATTATTATTCGCCCGGATATGAAGGTATTAGATCTTTGCTGTGGGAGTGGACAAGCAACAGAATTTTTGGTGAATTACTCGGAACATGTCGTGGGCTTGGACGCGGATCCTTTACCGCTCAAAAGAGCACAGCAACGAGTTCCTAAGGCCCAGTATGTTCAGGCATGGGCCGAAAATATGCCTTTTCCAGATAATGAATTTGACGTGGTTCATACCAGCGCCACACTGCATGAAATGGAGCCCGAGCAGCTGATACAGATTCTCCAAGAGGTGCGGCGCGTCTTAAAGCCAAATGGATGCTTTACCCAAATCGATTTTCACCTTCCGCGAAACTGGCTCTTGCGACTGAATCTATATCTTTTTCTCTGGCTGTTTGAGAATGATACCGCGTGGTATTTAGTCCGCCTCAATCTAGCTCAACTATTAACTAGAATGGGCTTTGAAGTTACGCAATTCAAACTTCATGCTGGCGGCAGTCTTCAAGTTATTCATGCGAACAAAGCCTGATTAACCCGTGGGTTAAGTGGATAACCAAGGCACCCATGCCTCTTTGAACGATGGATTAAACCGTCTGGGGTAAGCGGCGGCTGTCGGCTAATTCTTGTACACTCATTTGCTCATACTTTTCGAAGGGCTGATGAATCCAGGGATTGTCTGCCAAGTACTGTGAGTGGTAGTCCGGCGCGATGGTGGAACAGGCTTTTTGCCAGATGACTGCCGTCCGAATTTCATCGATATAGAAGCCGTATTTGTGATGCAGCCAGCGGATACTGCGTTCGAGGCTGACGCCAGAATCAACCAGATCGTCGACCAACAGGACGTGACTCCCCAAGTTGACCGTGGTCATGCTGAGGTCGCGCGAAAAGTTGATAGACCCTCGGGTGCGATTATCTTTACCACTGTAGGAAGCGGTGGATAGGATGGCTAATGGCACATCAAATAGGCGGCAGAGGATATCGCCGACTCTGAGGCCGCCTTTAGCCAGGCAGACAATTTGATTGAATTCCCAGCCAGATTCGTAGACGCGGAGAGCCAGCGTTTCGACTAGGGTGTTGTATTCGTCCCAGGTAACGTAGAGGTCAGCCATATTAGCGATCGCAACAAGAACGTGGCAGCATCAAGATAGGTTTGAGCCATGATACTACTGATATGCTCAGTCTACTGAAGTAAGGCACACTGATGACCTCTGAATTTTCGGCACCGGGTGAGAAGATAGCTCCTATAAAGCTTTCGTTCTGGACTAAATTGGCCTACGGTGCCGGAGACATGGGAACCGGCATGACGACAAACCTGATTGCCTTCTCATTTTTAATTTTCCTAACTGAGGTCGCCGGTCTAAATCCGCTCACCGCAGGAACCGTGCTGCTAATTGGGAAAATCTGGGATGCGGTCAATGATCCTCTTGTGGGCTGGTTGAGCGATCGCATTCATACTCGATGGGGACGTCGCTACCCCTGGATTTTGCTAAGTGCCGTACCGTTTGGCATTACCTTCTTCCTGATGTGGTTAGTGCCAGGGGGGAGTCCGGGGTTCCGATTTTGGTACTATGTGGCAACTTCAGTCCTGTTTCAAATCTTTTTCACCACAGCTAACCTGCCTTATTCGACCTTAACGGCGGAGCTTTCTCAGGACTATGACGAACGGACTGACCTGACGAGCTTTCGCTTAGGATTTTCGCTCTTAGGCGCAATTTCAGGTCTGGCCTTAGGGTTAGGCATTACATCCGCGATTACGGATGGACGCCTGCAATATATAACCCTGGGCGGGACGGTAGCCCTGTTGTCGGTTGTACCTTTGCTGGTTTGTGTGTTTGGCACCTATCCCCATGCCCAACGCATACAGGCGAATACCCCGCCATCTTTAGCCTCGGAAACTGAAGCAGAAATCCCTTTTTTTGAGCAACTCCGCATTGTTTTCAGCAACCGTCCATTCATGTACGTGATCGGCATTTACCTGTTTGCTTGGTTAGCGCTGCAAATCACCGCCAGCATCATTCCCTTCTATGTCACCTTTTGGATGGGCTTGGAAGACTATTTCTTACCCGCTATCCTGGTCCAAGGGACAGCGATTCTGATGATGCTACCTTGTAACTTGCTCAGCCGCCGTATTGGCAAACAGGGTCTTTTTTATGTCGGGATTGGGATGTGGTTGATTGTGCAAATCGGCCTGTTTTTCTTGCAGCCAGGGCAAACGGGGCTCCTCTATTTTCTGTGTGTTGTGGCTAGCTTTGGAGTGGCGACGGCATACGTGGTGCCCTGGGCTATGCTGCCAGATGTCATTGAGCTGGATGAGCTGCAAACGGGGAAACGCCGCGAGGGTATTTTCTACGCTTTTATGTCGCTGCTCCAAAAAATGGGCCTGGCGGTCGGACTATTTCTTGTCGGAGCCGCATTGCAGTGGTCTGGTTTTTTGTCCGAAGCATCAACCCAGCCAGAATCGGCACTGCTGGCCATCCGCACATTTATGGGGCCAGTTCCACTGGTATTGCTCAGCGGTGGTTTAGTGCTTTGTTATCTGTATCCCATTACCCGCACTGTCCATGCCGAGATTTTAATGAAGCTGGCTGAACAACGCGAGAGGGGCGGCAGCGTTTAAGGCAGAAATTGTGATGATGGAAGAAGCTGGGAATCAGGAGGAAAGGGGAATTCCGAATTCCTACTCTTCACTATCAGGATGTTGCTGCACACCTGGGCCGATAATGAGCTGATCGCGCCCTTCAATGAGGACACCGTTGACGACGCGATCGGGGTTGTCGATGGTCGTAATGGTGAAGTCTTCTGTTTGAATGCTGCGAATACGGATGGTGCGGCTGCCGCGATCGAAGGGGTCGATCGCGCGGGTAGTTGAAGAAGTCGCAGATGTGGTCGAGGATGATGGCGACGAGGAAGCACTCCGCACCGGACCAATAATGGTGTAGCTAGTGGTGCGAGGAGATGTAGCTTCAGAGCTGGTTCCAGAAGCTGATGATGGAGAAGGGGCACCCTCAGAGTTGGAACTGCCCTCACAAAGGTGCCCGAGATCAACGACTTGCCCCGCCGAATCAACAAAGTAGCAAACGCCTTGGGCCTTACTGGGAGTTTGCCAAGCCAGCATACTCGCCATGAGAAGACTACCTGCAGAAATCAAAAGAGACGGTTTCATGGCTGTTGCGGCGTGAGATTTGATGTCTTCAGCCTAGCAAATCCATTGAGCAAACAGGGTGTACTTGGGGTGTATCCCAGTTTTGCAAATGGCCCTCATCCCCTAGCCCCTTCTCCCAAATTTGGGAGAAGGGGGGCCAGAAAAAGTCCCTCTCCCAATGCTGGGAGAGGGATTTAGGGAGAGGGCAAGATAGCTTGAATACAAAATTGTGATGCCCTCGTGTACTTGCCCCACAGGCAC
>JBCDAG010000509.1:0-4669 GCA_039186165.1 Cyanobacteria bacterium P01_F01_bin.53 | reverse complement strand
GCATTATTCATAATGAGTCCATCGAGGCAGTAGCACCCTTCAAAAACAGGGAAAAGTTAATAAATCATCTCTGGTTTTGCCGGAGATGATTTAGCCGAAGCAGCAAATACTGTACCAACTCAACCCAAAGCCTACTCCAACAGTACTAGTTTCTCTAAAAAGCCACTCTTTACTGCCACCCAAGTTTGGCTGTTACCAGAATTTGAGCTGCACACTATTTGGGCCGAGTTTTAGTGAACTTGACAATACCTCGTTGGTAGCTACCGAGTAAAGTCTCGAACGAACAGTTCCTGCTGAAGAAGATTCACTTGAGGCGTTAATGGAGGAAGTAAATCGGGATTTCGAAAGCGGTTTTCAAAACTCCAGGTTCTGACTGCTTGCTGATAGTACCAATGAGGTTGCCAAGGCCGACCAATTAGCCAAACTCCGTCAACATGATCGGGCTCATTCAAGCTCACAAAAGAACCACTGATAATGAGTTCGTTATCCTGAGCCGCTCCAAAGGAACCGAATCGAGTCCAGATTTCATGTAGACGAGGATAGTTATGCATTCCCCCTTGGTAGGGGTTCTGATTCAAGAGTCCTTCACCAGCAGCACCGTTAGTACCTGAAGTACCTGATAAAAAAGCAGAATTGATTTCTGTATTTTGCGTTACTCTGCGATTTGCAAAACTGCAATTAGCATTCCCAAACCCTTGGCAACGCGTATCGAGCCAATCATTCGACAAAATATTAAGTGAGTCGGAAATCACAGCAGCGGGTACCCACTCGGCATCAACACTATTGTAATCTCCCTGGATATAGGAAGCTTGGTCGGTAACTACAGTCAGACCTTCAACATCGGCAGCATCTCCACGTAAACTACTTCCTTCTGTCAAACGAACACCGTAGTTATTGAGGTTATCTGAATCTGGACCGATGACCGAAAAATAAAAGACCAACCCATCTTGAGAAGTATCGTCTAATTCAAACCCAAAACTAGCACTATTGTTGTCTAAGCAAGTCAGCAATCGATCCATATCGATATTTAACATTTCGACAAATGAACCTTCTCTCGTATTATAGAAACGAGCACCATCCGGATCATTTGGATCTAGATCTCTATAAGTTGCGCCAACACAACTGTTATTCAAAATGGTAGTTAACGTTCCATTTCGAGATAAATTTGCGTTTCTAACTTGAATTTCATTTGTAAATAAATCTAGGACTATCCTTAAGTCAGCGAGCCTCCAGTATGTGGCGTTGGCATCTACACTAAAATCCTCGATATCAGGAACTTGTAAGGCAGGCAAATCGAATTGAACTCGTTCTTGAGAAACCAATTCAGTCGGTAAATCTGTTCGATCTGTATTACAGATAGGACGTAAATCATTCCCGTCATTATCTTCAATGATCACTGAATTATTAGTGCAGAAGTTCTGTTCCTTACGACGCCTAAATAATTCGCCTGATGTACCATCAGGGAATTGTCCGAGCGAAAGTCGATCGCTAATCCTTAAGGTGCCACCTTGATTATTCAAAAAAACATTAGCATTTGAATGAATGGGGCCATCCAATGTCATATTCGAACCTGGCACAATTTCTAAATCTTTGTCGTAAAACACCATAAATTGAAAAATGGGGATGCGACGATTTAAGAAATTCATCCCTAGAATTGCTTGAGGGCTATCAACATCATCGTTTCGAAAAGCGGTTGAAGATGCAACATATCGAAGTTCTTGGGCATTAAGGAATTGAAAAGGCTCTCCAGGCTCAATCGTAATGTTAGTAGCGCCCAAAAAGCTCAACCCAGTTCGTGCTGAAGAATTTTCAAAGTCAAAGGTGATGCACTCATAATCCTCCGTTCCACCTATATTATTTTCACACGGCAGATCGCCAGGCGCTAGATTTTCAGGAATACCTGATGGTGTCTCGAAGTTATCAAATGCGGCTCGCACTTGCTCTGCTCTAAGATTAAGGCCTGCCTCCGCGATAAAAAAACCTTCGTTACTAACTTGAGAACTTCTAGATGACAAGCCTTCAAATTGACTAATCACAGAATAGGCTGCTAGTAGAGTTGAAAGCAAAAGAATTGTTCCAATAGCAACAACGAGTGAGTAGCCCCGCTCGGAAGCACGTTTTGGGGAGACTAGATAGAGTGCCAATTTAGGAGTAAATGAAGATTGCATTATCTGAGTTGTCCGCAGGAGTGAGAGGAGTAGATGTTACCTTGTATAAAAATATCTCAAAAATAGCTTTAAGCTAGAGCAAAAAATGAAAGTTTTTGATGAGAATCTCTTCAGTGAAATTTAAGATTAGCTCCTATCTTAATATGGGACTGATAGTAAACAATGCAACAAAAAAATATTGGATGTCATGCCTAATTAGTAGTGAATGATAAAATATTTCTAGGCAGAAACTGTGAAGAGATCGTATTAGATATATTGCGATTGGCTGCGAACTCTGATGAGGCACCAATGGTGACTTGAATCGATCGGATGTCTGCCCAACTATCGCCATCAGCAGTATTAAAGTCTGTGTGCTCAACACCGTCTTGCGTAGTAATAATAACTTGGAAATCTGTCACTTCATTGGCCAGAATCCGATCGACGCCTCCATTGACTTGAGTGTTAAGAAACCCATTCTCGTCTAGAAAAAACCGACGCTCATCGATAATTGCGATCAGTGGAAGCCTGCCGGCAGACTCATAGGTACCACTCCAGGAGCTTGAGGTACTTTGTACAAAAAACTCTGCTGGATCGTCACCAGAAGTACCTGCTGTCCTGAAAATACTCTCGATTTCAAATAACTCACCATCCAACGAGTCAAAATCATAAATGAATGCCGTTGTTGGTTCACCTATATCTTCTTGTTCTTGCCGATACTCTTCCCATAGAAATAAGCTATCGGGTAATTCATCAGCAGGATCTAGACCGCGGCCTGCTACAGGACAATCTGCAATACCTCCAGCGGTTGTATCGCCAATTAATAAATTTTCGCTATCGGCATCTTGACAGACAGAGAACGTATTGAGGAGTAAGCTTGAGCGAACAATTAGTTCATCGTGACTATTGAGTGAGTTATCATTCAGTTGGATAATAGGAAAATCGCGAATGATTAGGTTCTCACCAGCCTGGCGAATATCACTACCGATAATATCCACCGATGCACGTAAATTTTGATTTACCTCAATTCTGGCAGTATCTCGTAGTAAAAGTCCTCGGTTTGTTAGTATTGCCGAGCCAGCAAGGCCGATGGTAGCTAGCCCGAGGCTTGATGCAATAATAAGCTCTAAAAGCGTATAGCCACGAATTTTTTCAACGCAATATTTAGGGTTCAGCATTATTTCAAAATCCTTTGAGTGAATTTCTCAAATAAATATATAGAGTTCACTAGATAATTGAGGTGGCAAGTGAAATCTGATTTAAAGTTCTCGTAAGTTTGCAAATACAGTTTCTGTGGTGAAAGCTACTTGCGTACCACCCGCTTCATCGGTTTCATAAACCTCTACTTCCAGATGGCGGCGAGACGTTACACTCGAATCGCAGTATTCTTTTGAGTTATCAGCACGATTGGGGCAATATGTAACGACTACGGTTCCAGGCTGAATAAGTGCCGAGCTAAATGGCATACACATGAAATTTGTAGCATTGGGACTAGTCGGATTGCAGACTTGCTGAACGCCCCCATTCGGTAAAGTTTCGACGTCGCTAAGGCGTAACTCATCAAGCACAGCCCTTGCAGCAGCTGTAGAATCTGAATTCAACTCGGTTCTACGGTTGCGGATAGTAAATGCCAAAAAACCGTTAGAAATGCCAGTAATTCCAATCAGCAAAATTGCACCAGCCGCTATCACTTCGATTAATGTCTGACCTCTGGCGCTAGAGGTAGATCGATTCACAAAAGTATGAGTCTGATGACAATAGGGGCTGTGAAGTAAATCATTAAATAGCATGCTTATCTGTCCTTTTAAGGCTAGAGGTCTAGTCGGCGCGATCGATGTCTATTGAGAGTCAATTAATGAACTTCACTAATCTGAAGTTTCAATCCCTCCCCCCAGAAAAATATTGATATCGCTGCTTTTGACTGTGCCATTCTCTGTGAATGACAGTTGAATAGACCCGGCATCCGATGCTGCTCCACGACTGTCGAAGCAGACGATAGTATCTCCAACAACTAGATCTTCACCATTGACTTGAGAAATCTGAACCTCATCAAGTTCCTGAGAGGGCGAAGTTTGAGCAATAGTCCAACCACTAGATGCCGTACAAACGTTATTGCATTCAATCAATAAGTTACTAGCCGAGCTGGTAATCGTGCGGCAAGCAGATGTCGTTGCAATTGCTAAAGAACGAGAATATTTGAGAGCATTAGCTGCTTCTTGCGTAGCACTCCTAAGTGGGTCTCGCGTCCCAAAGAAAGAATACGTCGATAGACCTGCCAAGATCCCAGATATTAATAAAACAGCAATCAGTTCAATCATTGAAAAGCCTTTCGACCTTGAACTTTGGCGGATCTTGAAGATATGTCGGTTAAACATTAATCGGTGAACTTTAGTTTCTGGTTGGTTGTAGCAATTACTCGCCACGCGAAAATTCCGGTAGTTTGAGAACACAAGTTGCAGTAGGAAATCTTCGTTTTGGAAGAATGCCTGGCCAACAAAATTGAGGTTTCAATTGCTGAAGTTCAG
>JBCDAG010000508.1:0-4673 GCA_039186165.1 Cyanobacteria bacterium P01_F01_bin.53 | reverse complement strand
TGAAAGTGCATGGGAGACTGCCGAGGGGCCAATCTCCAATTCTCTGGCTATGCTCGCCAAAGTCCAGCCTTGCTTGCGCAAAGCTGCTTTAATGTCTTCTACATGCATAGAATCTACGTGGCTACATCAACATAACGATGAGGCTAACAACTTATAACGTGTGTGTCAAGCCTTATAAGTTTCATCATAAGAAATATAAGTGGCATTTTACTGATGAGCGATCCATTACCTGAAGAGATGCAGCCGAATGTTGATGAGCCTGATGATTTCCCGAGTCGGTTGAAAAAAGTGGTGGGAGACAAAAGCATTCGTAGCTTTGCGCGGGAGTGCGGTTTCTCGGATACGGTACTGCGTCAGTATCTGAGTGGGAATAGTGAGCCGACCCGCCCTGTGTTACTTGCGATCGCTCACGCTGCTGATGTCAGTCTGGAGTGGTTAGCTGCTGGACAGGCCGCAACGGATGTACTCGCAAAGAAATACATTTACAAGGAAACCTTAGCTTTTGAAGCTGGTTGGCTACAGGCTGAGTTTCCAAAATCGTTTGAAAATCTTCTCCTAACTCAGGTCAAAGACGAGAGTATGGAACCCACTCTCAGGGCAGGCGATCTTATTTTGGTGGATACCAACAGTCGGGATTTAGAAGACATTGAGCATGGTGTTTATATGTTTAAGTTGGATGATCGGATATTGATCAAACGACTTCAGTACCATGCAGGCAAGACACTTAGGGTACTTAGCGACAATTCTGCCTATGAGGCATTTTCAATTGAGATGACTAATAAACCCAGCGGTCTGAGCATTATGGGCAAGGTGGTGTGGTGCGGCCACAAGCTATAGCAACAATCACTTTAAACGTTAGAAGCAAGGCATGATAGCTTACTCTCCACTAAGTATTCTCTTGTGGAAACACTCCTGGCTTTTTGGAGAGCATGTGGGCCTTTGGGCGGCATCACCCTGAGTCTTTCAGGTAGGTCAAAGCGGTGGATTTATGGGGTGTTGATGGCCGGTGCGATTTGGAGGTTGGGACAAACTGTATTGGCCTTGGTGCAGCAGACCTCGGTCAAAATTGGCATAGCGTTGGCGCGTGGGCTTTGTTCGCCGTTTCCGGGTATCTGTAGTCAGGCCATCTGGCGGACCAAGGGTGAACCCGACATGCAAGGACGGGTGTTGGCGACGCGGTTTTTGCTTACTCAGCTGGCAACACCTCTGGGGCGGTGATCTCTGAGCTGCTGGCGGAGCATATGTTTGATCTAGCGAGTAAAGTTAGTGAGCACTGCAGAGAATGACGACTGTCCATATGTTCCAACAGCTTGACTTTTCAGGTCAGACTCAGGATTATTGAAACTAATTATCATTAACATCCTTTCGCCTGACATGAGCCTGGATTTGACCATCCAAGAAGTTGATGAAA
This sequence comes from Cyanobacteria bacterium P01_F01_bin.53, assembly GCA_039186165.1. Lineage (GTDB taxonomy): Bacteria > Cyanobacteriota > Cyanobacteriia > Phormidesmidales > Phormidesmidaceae > Phormidesmis. The sequence continues at coordinate 3,262 of JBCDAG010000508.1, read as the reverse complement.
TTTATGCAGAAGCTGAACAGCACTATCCGCCTGCAACGTCAGTCGATCATGTGGAGATAATCTATCCTGAGCCCTCTAAGTTAGGCAGCGGCTACCATCGGGAAATGGAGCTGTGTTCGGGGTTAGAGTTACGCATTATGAACGTAATGCTCCATGATTTGACATTGCGAGTTCCAGAAAACAATCATTTGGTCCAGTTTACAGTGTTGCTGTCAGGCGTATGCGACTGTGGTGACCATTTGCAACTTGATGCCCTTCAAAGCTATGTCGGTGGCAGTGGCATTCAACCTCAGCACTCTTCAAAGGTTTCTCAATCTGACAGACGGGTTGGTGTTGATATTGAAATGCCCCCAGCCCTATTTCAGCAGTTTTTGGGTAATGCTCAAGGCGAGCTGCCTGCTTCGTTGCAGCCGCTGGTGCGGCAGAACGACTGGCAGCGCCGGTTTTCACCTCAGATGACGGGGGCCATGCGGACAGTGGTGCGGCAAATTATTGATTGCCCGTTTCTAGGCACGGCTAAGCGAGCGTATCTGCAAGGCAAAGTGTTTGAGCTGATCGCGCTGCAGCTCGATAGCATTTCAAGCAGTGATGCAGCTCCCACCGCAACATTCCCTAAGGCCGATACAGTTGCCCGTCTTCACTATGCGGCTGAGATATTAAGGTCGCGCCTTGAAAACCCACCCTCACAAATCGAGCTGGCCCAGCTGGTTGGTATTGGCCACAGTACCCTAAGCAAAGGATTTCGGGAGGTGTTTGGCATCACGCCGTTTGCCTACCTGACCCGTTATCGTATGGAACAGGCTGAAAGTTCCCTACGGCAGCCAGACTGTACGGTGGCAGAAGTGGCCAATCGCGTAGGCTATGGAAATCCGGCTCATTTTGCAGCCGCGTTCAAGCGTCATTTTGGCATCACCCCCAGCGAGTGCATGCGGGGTTTGATTCGCCCTCAATCCTGATCTTCTAAATTTTTTGGTCTAGAAATAGGATTTTGCGGTGATGGTGGAGCTTTAGGGTAGATTTCACTATTGCCCTACCCCTATTCTCATTCCTAATAAGTAAGAATCCTTCGCAATTGAAGGGTGTTATCAGGTGTGAGGGCAATAGCGATCATGACGAAACTTGGGCTAGTGGTGCGATTGGCAGTAGCGTTAGGCATAGTGGGTGGTTTTGCAGTGCCTACCCAAGCAGAAGATAGACTTGAAAGCGGGCGCTCGTCTGAGCAATCTCTCTCCCTTTCTCTCCTGCTCCCTTCCTCTCAAATTCTGGCCCAAACGCCCCTTGTTCAAATCACCGACGTACGGCTAGAAGAAACCGACGCTGGCCTGCAGGTCGTGCTTGAAACAGTAGAGGGTGAACTATCCACACCAACAACCTCTGTATCCGGCGATGCGCTGATTATTGAAGTTGCTAATGCTGTGCTCGCTGGAGAAGGCTTTGAGCAGTTTGAACCTGCCGAGGGGATTGCTGTTGTCCAGGTTTCTGAACGGTCGGGTGACCGAGTGCAGGTGGTGATCACTGGGGAAGATGCAGCACCAACAGCGGATATTGAAGCTGATGCGGCAGGACTGACCCTAAGTGTGGTGCCGGGAATTACCCAAGTGGGTGAAACTGATGAACCACTCAGACTTGTGGTCACTGGGGAAGAGGAAGAGGGCTACAATCCATCCAATGCCATTACAGCAACTCGAACAGATACGCCATTGAGGGACATTCCCCAATCGATTCAGGTAGTACCGCAGCAGGTGTTAGAAGATCGCAATGTACAAACTGTTAATCAGGCAATAGAAACCGTGAGTGGTGTGATTGATGGTGGAGATACAATCTTTAGGATCTTCAGGGGATTTACCACAACTGAAACGTCCCAGTTACGAGATGGCTATCGTTTGGGAAACAGCTTTTTGACTATCCCAGAGGAATCCACTGCTGCAGTCGAGAGAGTTGAAGTACTCAAAGGACCAGCCTCTGTTTTATTTGGGGCTTTAGACCCGGGTGGTGTCATTAACACAATTACCAAGAAACCTTTAGATGAACCCTTTTATGAGCTTAGTTTTGAAGCGGGTAATCGTGGTTTGTTACAACCTAGTATTGATCTATCAGGTCCATTAACTGATGAGGACACTGCTCTTTACCGACTTATCGCTGAATACAGCACTTTTGATGGTTATTTTAATGGGGGCGACAGAGATAATGTCCTGATCGCGCCTTCGATTAGGCTAAATATCGGCGATCGCACCACCCTAGATTTGTTTTACGAGTACAGCCGGTACGCTGGAGATCTGTATGGTGGTCTTTCCACTTTGGCACGAAATGATGGTAGTCTCCTTCCCAGAGAAGTCAATGTTTGGGGGAATCCTGACCTAACTTTTGACGAAAGGCAAAGTCATGAATATGGCCTTGCATTGGAGCATCAATTTAACGATAACTTGCAACTTCGCAGTGCTTTTGCCGCAAATGACTTTAACATTCCAGGGCAAAGATTTGCAGTCCCTATCGGACTTATAGACGACCGTTTTGTTGAGTTCTTCTATCTCGAACGTGTCGATTCAACGGATGCTTATTTTGGGCAAATTGACCTGCTCGGGGGATTTAATACAGGGTCTGTCGAACACCAACTTTTAATAGGCTTTGACTACGAGGATAATTCGGGGGGACTTGAGGGTTTCACTACCCCAGAACCTTTACCTCTCTTAGATGTTTTGAATCCAGAGTACGATGTTGCAAGACCTACAGATTTAGTGCCAGATTTCGCTTTTGAGAGAGACACCGTTACCTATGGTGCTTACCTGCAAGATCAAATTGCTTTTAGTGACAATTGGAAGCTGCTGATTGGCGGTCGCTATGACTGGGTGTCCAATGAGTTAGAAATAACTGTTAATGACACTAATGAGCCAGTGGTCACCGATGGTGCTTTTAGTCCACGCATTGGCTTAGTTTATCAACCAAGCGATACAGTTTCACTTTATGGCAGCTATAGTCGCTCATTTCAGCAGACCACATCATTTAGCCCAGATCAAACATTCGAGCCAACCAGAGGTACTCAGTATGAAGTCGGTATTAAAACAGACTTTCTCGACAACCAACTTTCTGCAACCTTAGCGGCTTATCACATAACAAAAACAAATAGACCTCTTGCATAATACTTTTCATGTTAGGTTAGTAGGCTTTGGTTCATGGTGCTCTATTAATACCAATGAACTACGAAGCCAGCAAAACCCTCAGTCCCCCCAAGTTTAAGCGTCGATTCGGGGTCCAAAGACCGACC
>JBCDAG010000507.1:0-4679 GCA_039186165.1 Cyanobacteria bacterium P01_F01_bin.53 | reverse complement strand
TTTCTGTCTATTTTTCTCGCTTTTCTGTCCGGACTATTGTATGTGAAAGCTGGTTAGAAGAATTAGAGCAAGGTATTGTGGTAATAATGCCTGATGCTGATGATAGAGAGCCTGCCATTGATGTCTCAATTACTCAGCAACATAGCTTTCAGGATTGTCTATACATAGCTGTAGCTGAGCGTCTTAACATTCCGCTTTTGTCAGCAGATAAGAAGCAGTTAGACGCTGCGACAGAGCATGGCATTTCCGTCAAAACATTGGATGATTTTCAGTCTTAATCCGTTTCAGAATTAGGCGGGGTCGTAAAGATTTCGATAGCAAATACTATGATTGCGTTCCATTGCTATCAATTAATATATTGACTTTTGCTGTCAATTTGCTATGTCTAATCTTAGAAAGGATAATGATATGGCAAGTTTAACCATCAGAAATATTAGTGATAATGCCGTTCATCGCTTGCAAAATATGGCACGAACTGCAGCTGCAAGAGGTCTGGAAACCTATGTTAGAGAGGTTTTGGAAGAGCATTCTAAAAAGCCCTTACAAGAATCTTATAAGAGGGTTCAAAAGCTGCAGGCCATGGTTAAGGAGAAGCATGGTATTTTGCCAGACAGCACCCCACTAATCCGTGAAGACCGTGATAAAAGAGGGTAGGGCATGATCATTGATGCCAGCATTGCAGTGAAATGGTTTTTAAGTGAGCAAGACAGTTCTACGGCTACAGCGCTCCTTAATGAAGGTATTGACTTTACTGCCCCTACGCTCATTAAAACCGAAGTTTCCGCCGCGATTACAAAAAGTGCGCGCATGAAACGTATTGATGATGAGACAGCTCAAACATTGTGCGCAGGATGGTTTGAGGAATTGAAAAGCGGCACAGTTCGCCTTGATTCACAAGAGCAGGATGACCATATGGCCGTTAACATGTCGATTGCATTAGGCCACCCGGTTCAGGACTGTTTGTACCTTGCTATCGCAAAACGGTTATCCAAAAAATTGATTACAACAGATAAAAAACTGATTGAAAAGGCACCCCTTGCTGAGGTTGATGTCAAAACACTGGATGATTTTCAGGCGTAATCCGTTTCAGAATCAGGCGAAGCCATAAGCGTTATTCCGCCATAATCCGGTAAATATTCCCCTTAAGCCGTAGCTATTTTTAACCAAAACCGCCCCAGTTATTCCGTTAAACAACTAGGGCGGTTCCGGGGAAGACTATTCTTGTTTGTCTTCCCGCTCGTCGTCACGAATGACGACGAGATTCATATGGCTAGCCAGAAAAATTGTCCCTAGATCTAATGGGAAGTAAAAGTCTAGATTATAAAATCCTGGCTTTTGCAACCATAGAGCTGCGATTTCCTGCCATTTGGCAGGTTTATCCTTTCTTTCAGTCACCAAAAATAACTTCATGACGGGTTTCTGAGACTTAACTTTAGGCTTTGGTTGAGAAGACATCGCACTATCGTCCTTTAAGGACGTCACTAGAAAATATGTCAAATCCCTATAAAACTTTAGGTTTTGCCGATCTATGCTTTTTGTCACATCCACGCAGCCTTAATTCCCGTATTGCTGGCCGTGGTTTGAACATCTATCCGTCATGTCCTGTAGGGCATGGCGGGTGGGTCGCCGAGCGTTTTCTTCACACACATCACCTTTGCGTGACCATATACTAAGATATCCGGCCAGACACATCCGCAACAGTTTTTTGAGTCAAAAATTTTTTCCCAGACGAACACACCTGACGGCACTGAAGCATGCTTTCGATATCCAGGCTGCAGAATACGGCGGCCAGCCGCCAATACCATATCGCCTTGAGTTCAGAAGACTATTATACGGGTGGTGCTGGAGAACCGCCTGGCCTGTGGCGTGGGGGCGGGGCGGAACAGCTGGAGCTGTATGGCCAGCGTGTTACAAATGAAGCCCTACAACATCTGTTCGATGGCTATAGTCCGGATGGTAAGGTAGCGCTTGTTAGAAACGCCGGTTCAGAAAAAAGAGATATTGCCTGGGACTTGACGTTTTCCGCACCAAAAAGTGTGAGCGTGGCCTGGTCACAAGCGGAACGCCCCCTTAGAAAGATTATTCAACAATGCCACGCTATCGCGGTGGATAAAGCGATAAGAGAGTTGGAAGACTATTGTCTCACCCGCAGAGGCAAGGGCGGAGGACACAAAATCAAGGCAAACCTGATTGCCGCGACATTTGACCATTGTTGTTCTCGTGCGAATGACCCGGATTTACATACCCATACGGTGGTGATGCAAGTCGTGGTGGGCGATGACGGAAAAACTAGTGCCCTCTATAACAACCACGCCTTCTATGAAAACAAAATCCTGATCGGCACAATGTATAGAGCGGAATTAGCCCGCCAGCTGCAAACACGGTTGCATTACGGCATTACTCAAGACCTATCTTTGGATAAAGGTTATGACCTGTTTGAGGTTGAGGGTGTCAAGGGCGACCTGATGCGGCACTTTTCCAAGCGGCGACAGCAGATTGAAGCGCAGCTGAGGCAAGAAGGGTATACAAGCGCCAAGGCAGCGGCGGTAGCCACCGATATGACCCGCGCGGCCAAGCAAGAGGTGAATCGGTCTGAATTATTTGAACGCTGGCAACAGGAGGGGCGAGGATTCCACTACCAGCCACCCCTAAGAGGAGCGATCGCCTCAGACCCAGAAAAAGCACAATGGACGGTGCTCAAAGAAGCGCTCAAGCGCCTGCAAAAGCATCACAGCAGTTTTACCGCTGTGCAACTGAAACGGGAAATTGCTGCGATCGCGCCCAGCTATGGATTAGACATCGCCTGGATTAATAGGGTGACTGAGGCATCTCTCCATAACAAATATCTTATCCGCCTTGGTTTTTATAAGGGGCAGTATCACTTTACCACCCCTGTGATGAAACAGATTGAAGAACGGATGCTGGAAACAGTCAAAGCCTCAAAGCTCAAAACCTACGCCCCCATTGCTGAGAAGATTAAACATCAGGCCCTAAAGGCACTACCCTTTAAGTTCAATCCAGGCCAAAAAGCCGTGTTTGAGCACCTGTTGGATCATAAGGGAGCCATCAAAGTGGCTTTGGGCTATGCTGGCACCGGTAAATCAACCGTTTTAGGAGCCGTATCAACAGCATTAACCCGTTCCGGGCATCAGGTTGTTGGGTGTGCCCCATCCGGTAAAGCTGCCAAAACCTTGACTGAGGCCATAGGCCAGCTGTCCTATACCACTCATGCTTTGGTCAGCCGCCTTCAGCGTGGGCAAATCCAACTATCGCAAAAATCTTATGTATTGCTGGATGAGGCGGTGATGACCGATACACTCAGGGTAGCTACTATTGTCGAAGCCGTGCGTAAAAGTGGGGCACGGCTCGCCCTTGTCGGTGACCTGGCACAATTTCAAGCTGTTGAGCAGGGCGGTGCGGTTAAAGAGATTCTCCATGTCCTCGATAATCGAGTGGCCAAAGCAACAACCATTGTCCGTCAGCTCAAGGCTTGGGAACGCCGCGCCATAGAACAGCTGGCTGATGGGAAGGCCGCACCGGCGCTGACCCGATATGCCGAGGAAGGCCGCTTAACTATTGCCAAGACAGTGGTTGAGGCGATCAAACTCATGCTTGATGACTGGCAGACCGCTGGTGGTCTGACATCGCCTGAGGATAATATGATTTTCACTGGCGAGCGTCAGTATGTTCGGCAAATTAATACACTGGTACAGGAACGCCGCCTGATCCAGGGTCTATTAGACGAAAAGCAACGGCTGGTGATGGGCAATACTGTGCTCTATGCCGGTGACTACGTTGTGCTCACCAAGCGCAACGATAAGCTTGGTGTGGTCAATGGCGATACCGCTACCATTCACGCTATATCCGGCAGTACGCTTACGCTGCGCTTAAAAGAGGGTACACAGCATAAATTCAACCTCAAGAAATACCACGATTCTCGCACCCTAGAACCTCACTTACAGCTGGCCTACGGTATCACCGGCCATAAGGGCCAAGGCTCCACAGTAAAAAGTGCTTTTGCCTTGCTAACTGGTAGCATGGTCGATCAACATTCAACTTACGTCACCTTATCGCGCGGCAAACAGGCCAGAGCTTATACCACTGAACTGGATGCCGGTGATCACCTCAAAGACCTCATTAAAGCGGCCAGTCGCAATCGAGAGAAACTGCTAGCAACAACTGTTGAACGTTTGGCTAAAATGCCTGAAAAGCTGAGAAAAGGAGGGCGATAGCCGCCTTAAATGACAAAGCGGCCACCTTGAGGATGGCCGCTGTAAATTCTTGTCACTGACACAGTAACTTGATAAACCTTGCCGTGTCAGCATTTTGCTGACCCCTGTCGCCTCCAGGCAGGAGAAGTGCCTGTGGGCAGCGGGGTTAAACCCGTGAAAAGAGGTTTTATTATGAAGAATCAACCTCTCTCGCAGGTATGTAGAATCCTGGAACTATGCGTAGTTCTGGCGATTCTACGGGGGGTTATCTTAATTCTAAGTTAACCGCTAGACTGCAAGTGTTGCCGGGGCTCTTGCCCTGGCAGCATTTATTATAGGCGACTTATGGGTTTAGTCAATTGCTGACAGTGTGGCGGGCAAAAGTAAGGATGGACGCTCTTTTTTTGTATTAAAAAATTTATTTGATTTTTTGAAAAAAAAAGATTAAAATCAATAAATAAAAAACAT
>JBCDAG010000506.1:0-4688 GCA_039186165.1 Cyanobacteria bacterium P01_F01_bin.53 | reverse complement strand
GAATCCGTTCTTGGCGACGGGGATTGCTATTTTGGCCGGGGCGCTGGCTGGATTGTGCACGGCCTTTTTGAGCGTGCGCTTTGGCATTTTGAATTTGTTGGCCAGCATCTTGACGATGATTGCGCTGTATTCCATTAATTTGCGAATTATGGGCAAGCCGAATTTGTCGCTGCTGAATCAGCCCTCGGTGCTAGATCCTTTTGAAGCGATGCTGGGCGGCTTGCCGTCTCTGCTGGTGCTGCCGCTGATTTTGCTGGTGGGGGTGGGGGTTGCCAAGCTGCTGGTGGATGCTTTTTTGAATTCGCAGCTGGGCTTGGCGATGCGGGCGACGGGGCTAAATCCTGTGATGGCTCAGGCGCAAGGCATCGACACCGACTGGTTGATTTTACTCGGGATGGCGTTGAGCAATGGGTTAGCGGCACTATCGGGAGCGCTGTTTGCCCAGCTGTATGGTTTTGCTGATGTCACCTTGGGCGTGGGTACGGTGGTGGTGGGCCTGGCGACGGTGATTTTGGGCGAAGCTTTGCTGCCTTCGGGGTCTGTGGTGTTGGCGACGCTGGCGGTGATTGTGGGTTCGGTGTTGTACCGGATTGCGATCGCACTTGCACTCAACGCTGGCTTCCTAGGGTTCCAAGCACAGGACTTGAACTTGGTCACCGCTATCTTAGTGGTGCTGGCTCTAACGTTGCCCAATGCTCGGTGGATACGGCGGAAAGCTTTTAAGTAGAACAGTCCATTAGGGCCGCCCTACTCTGCGAGAAGGCAAAGCCAACGACTCCGCTCAGGGCTCGGGAACGGCGAGCACCCCCCGGTGGCTGAGCGGAGTCGAAGCCACAACCCATCGACACCACCTACGCAGCAGAGTTATTGCTTGCAGTAGTGGTCAGGCCTACAGCCTGAGGGCTCACAATCAGCTGACGCTGCTTAATCTGTAGCCAACCCTCGTGCTTGAAGTCGCGCAGTAGTCGAGTGACGGTAACGCGAGTGGTGCCAATGATGGTTGCGAGCTGATGGTGGGTGAGGCGTAACTTAATGCGAACGCCGTTAGGCCCCACATGGCCAAATTCCTGAGCCAGCTGAATTACGAGGCTGCGCAGCCTATCGGCGACGAGCCTTTTACCTGCAATCTCAAGCCATGCTTCGGTTTGCTGTAAGCGGCGCACGAGCTGGGAAAATAGGGCTGCGGACAGAGCGGGGGAGGCTTCTACTTCGCTGACGGACAGGGGCAGAATGTCGGCGTTAGTGAGTGCGGTGGCCCAGGATGGGTTGATGCCGCTGAGGTAGGGGCCGAAGGCTGTGGACGGGCCACAGAGACCAAAGATGGTTTCACCGCCGTCGGCATGGATGGTGTGTAGCTGAACGATGCCGCGACAAATGATGTAGATGTATTGACGCTGGAGGGGAATGTTTTTGCCCGCGCTGTAGGGAATGAGCGATCGCTCTTGGTAGAGCTGCTCTAACAGGGTGACTAACTGTTCAGAGACGGGCTGTTCAGAGACGGGCCGCTCAGAGACGGGATAAACGGGCGCAGGATGAACGGGCGTGGAAGGTACCGAAGACAAAACGAGTTAACCCCATTAAACAAATGAATGGATCAGCGTTTGCTCAGGTCATATGAACTCCTTGCCGAAGTTTCCCAAGCACAAGAACAAACATAGAACAACTCTTATGCAGGGGCGTTAACCGTAGGGAAAGAGTAGGTTAAGAAAAGGAAAAAGACTTTTTAAGGGGCTGTGAAAGGTGGTGTTGAAAGGCGGTTTCAAGGCCATGAGGCACGATTAAAAGCCCATTGCGAATGTGATCGCAATGGGCTTTCAAATGCACCAATCTACTCAACAAATCAATTTCATTTGAAGAGACTTTCTGGTAAAGACTGTGCTGCAAAGACTTTTGATAGTTTCTGTTGTGTTCTATCCTACGGGGGCAAGCTGGCGAACGTCGCTCACCTGGCCAGTTACGGCGGCTGACACCACCATCGCAGGGCTCATGAGCAGGGTGCGACCCGAGGAGGAGCCTTGTCTGCCTTTGAAGTTGCGATTAGAAGAAGAGGCGCTAATTTGGCTGCCTTGGAGCTTGTCGGGATTCATTGCTAGGCACATCGAGCAGCCGGGTTCGCGCCATTCAAAGCCTGCTTCCACAAAAATCTTATCGAGCCCTTCGGCTTCGGCTTCCACTTTTACCCGTTCTGACCCCGGTACCACAAAGGCTTTTACGCCTTCGGCCACATGGCGACCTTTGGCCACTTTGGCGGCTTCCCGCAGGTCGCTAATCCGACCGTTGGTGCAGCTACCGATAAAGCACACGTCGATTTTGGTGCCTTCGATTTGCTCACCGGGTGAGAGCTGCATATAGCGATAGGCTTCTTCAGCAATGGGGCGCTCCTCTGCGGGCATGGTGTCTGGGGTGGGAATTGGTTCATTCACACCGATGCCCTGGCCGGGGGTGATGCCCCAGGTAATAGTGGGGGCGATGTCAGCCGCGTCGAATGTCACTACGTCGTCGTAGTTAGCGTCGGCATCACTGCGCAGGCTCTCCCACCAGCTGACGGCTTTGTCCCAGTCCTCGCCTTTGGGGGCGAAGTCGCGTCCTTGGATGTAGTCGTAGGTGGTTTGGTCGGGGTTTACGTAGCCGCAGCGGGCGCCGCCTTCAATGGACATGTTGCACAGGGTCATGCGGCCTTCCATGGAGAGCCCTTCGATGGCGCTTCCGGCAAATTCGTAGGCAAAGCCCACGCCGCCTTTGACGCCGAGTTTGCGGATGATGTGCAAAATAATATCTTTGGCGTATACGCCGTCGGGCAGGTCGCCGTTCACTTCAATGCGGCGGACTTTGAGCTTGGCGAGGGCGAGGGTTTGGGAGGCGAGGACGTCGCGGACTTGGCTGGTACCTATGCCGAAGGCGATCGCACCAAAGGCCCCATGGGTAGACGTATGGCTATCGCCACAGGCAATGGTCATGCCGGGCTGGGTGAGGCCTTGCTCGGGGGCAATCACGTGCACAATGCCTTGGGAGCCGGAGCCGACGTTATAAAAGCGAATGCCGTGTTCTTTGGTGTTGACTTCTAGGGCCGACATCATTTTTTCGGCCATGGGGTCGGCGAAGGGCCGGGATTGATCTTCGGTGGGGACGATGTGATCGACGGTGGCGACGGTGCGCTGGGGGTACATCACTTTCAGGCCCCTTTCGTTGAGCATGGCAAAGGCTTGGGGGCTGGTGACCTCATGGATAAGGTGCAGGCCGATGAATAGCTGGGTTTGGCCGGAGGGCAGGGTGCCTACGGTGTGTGCGTCCCAAACTTTGTCGAAGAGTGTGCCTTTGCTCATAGCTAGTGTGTACAAGTGAAGTAGTTATCTATAGTAGACTATGAGCCTTGTCACTGGTAGATGGCATCAGGCTACTTGGTGGAATCTCAATGTTTTGATCCATTCGTCGGGGTGTGGCTGTGAATGAAGCGCTTCGGTTCTAAGCCAACATGACTCAGGAAAATCCGCTGTCTGAATCTAAACGCGGATATCATTCCTGAGGCGAAGGCGGCGTGCGATCGCGATAAAATGCTGACCAGTTTGGCTATCTAGGCGGCACTTGAAGGTAGCCTACTGTTTCTCTAACGTTACTGGCGGATTTGAGGGATGAAGCCCATTACAATCACTCGAAGCATTGCTGCACCGATCAATGTTGTGTTTCTGACGATTTCGGATATTCGCAATTTTGCCACTGCGGTTCCACACATTAAGGCGGTCGAGTTTTTGAGTGAACAACAGATGGGGGTGGGTACTCGGTTTCGAGAAACGCGGGTGATGAAGGGGCGTGAACAAACAACAGACTTAGAAGTGGCGGAGTATGTGGAAAATGAGCGGGTGCGCATAGTTTCAGATTCTGGGGGAACGGTTTGGGATACGTTGTTTACCGTGGCTGATGGGGCTGATGGCTGTGTGGAGATGACGATGGTGATGGAGGCTAAGCCTCATACGTTGTTGGCGCGGCTGGTTAATCCGCTGATTCGGGGCATGGTGGTGGATGCGGTAGAGGATGATATGGATGCGGTGAAGGTATTTTGTGAGTCGCCGTAGGGTGCGAACGGCTGGGCTTTAGGGCGATCGCCTTCGTTGATAAAGTGATGACCTTGGTCGATAAGGTGACGACCTTGGTCGATAAAGTGACGACCTTAGTGCTTAAGGCGATCGCCTTCGTTGATAAAGTGATGACCTTGGTCGATAAGGTGACGACCTTGGTGCGTATTGTGATGACCTTTGTTGATAAGGTGACGACCTTGGTCGATAAAGTGATGACCTTGGCGCGTATTGTGATGACCTTGGTCGAAAAGGTGACGACTTTTGGTGTGCTATTTATAACAATCTTGCTTTGCTAAGTACGGAGGGTTACGGAATTGTTCTGTTAATCTTCTGTGAAAATCATGAATTTCACGGAGACAAGATTGTTGTAAATCGGACATTCTAAGAGTGTTCTGACTTACGGAACTATTAACACTTACTGGAGTATTCCAGTCAGGTGTGCTATCTCACTAATTCCTTTGGATAATAATGGCTAGAAAGAAGAGAAACTCTCAAGTTCTTGATAAGGCTCAAAATCGCTTGTCTGGTATTCAGTCTATTAATGAAAAGCTGGATCTGGGCGCACCGCTTTCTGCGAAGCAATACACCCAATATATTGATGATCTTCGTGACAAG
>JBCDAG010000505.1:0-4699 GCA_039186165.1 Cyanobacteria bacterium P01_F01_bin.53 | reverse complement strand
TGCTTCCCAAGCAGACTGTCGCGCGTTCGAATCGCGTCACCCGCTTTCCTCTAAAACCCCCTGAAACTCAACGTTTTCAGGGGGTTTCGCTTTTGGGCGGGATAGTCACTTTCCATTGCTATGTTCGTTAATCCAAACATGCGTTGGACGTTTTTAGGCGAGTTTAGACCTATAACTGGGGTAAAACTGGGGTAAATTTTAGTAGTACTTAAATGTTATTTAGTAGTACTTGACTACATGGTTATTAGGAGTAAGTGTGATGTCCTCCAGCTCCCAACGTCGCCTCTCCCCTAGAGGAAGTGTCCGTACCAAAGTTTCCAACGGTAGCTTGCAGTTGGTGTTTAGTCACGGTGGTAAGCGTCGTTATCTGAGCCTTCGCTTACCAGATTCTGCGGTGAACCGAAAAGTTGCTGAGGCAAAGGCAAAGTTGATTGAGTCTGACATCCTTTTCGACAGACTTGATCCTTCTCTCAATAAATACAGGCCGCAGTCAGTTTTGGCAGCAGCAGATAACTTAGCGTCTGCGCCTCAGCAGCCTTCATTATTGGAGTTGTGGGAGGCCTTTGTGGAATTTAAGCGGCCTCAGTGCTCGCCAAATACTATGGTGAGTATGTACCTGACGTTTACGCGCTACGTGAAACGATTGCCGACCCATGACTTAGCCCATGCAGCGGCTATTAGAGATTATGTGTTGGCAAATATTCCGCTGAATTCCGGCAAGCGATTGATTACCAGATTTTCGGCTTGTTGTAATTGGGCGATGAAGTCGGGGCTAATTGCTGAAAATCCTTTTTCAGGAATGGCTGCGGAAATAAAGCTACCGAAAACGAAGAAGATTGCTGGGTTTAACCAAATCAATCCTTTTTCCTTGGACGAAAGAGATGCCATCATTCGAGCTATTGAAACCGATCAATTTCGTCCCGTGAGTTCGGCCTACAAGCATAGCTACTATACGCCGCTAGTGAAGTTGTTGTTTGCCACGGGGTGCCGTTCTTCGGAGGCGAGTGCGCTTCAGTGGCGAAATATCTCAGAAGATTGTCGGCAAATTACGTTTGATCAAGCTGTGATCTTGACAGAGAATGGTAGGCGTATTCGTAAAGGGCTTAAAACACAGTCTAGTCGGACGTTTCCCTGTAATGACTCGCTCCATAAATTGTTGTTGTCTATTCGACCGGAGTCGCCTCGGGCTGAAGATTTAGTTTTTCCGTCACCCAAGGGCAAGCCTACCAATCTCAATAATTTTAGGCGTCGTACTTGGAAACCTGTCTTGAATGGATTGGGGATTCCCTATCGAAAGCTGTATCAGACTCGTCATACGTTTATTACCCATGCGTTAGAAACGGGGAAGCTGGATGCGAAAGATGTCGCACAGCTAGTGGGAAATTCTCCTGAAGTGATTTATCAGTACTATGCAGGGCAAAAACGAGAGCTAGCTGTCCCCGAATTTTAGAGATATCCTGAGTAGGCATGACGATACATCTGATTGATTCGTTGTTGTCTGGGTAATGCGGTTGCTTCTAACTTACTTTTTCTCTATGCAGTGACGGAATGCAGTGACGGATTCTAGGAGGCTACTGTAGGTCTTCGGCAGATGCCGAGACATGAGATACTTCCTGAGGCTCCCTGACATCGTGCTCTCTGACATTATTTTTCTCAATTTCTTCACGGATGACTGCAAGCTTGTTGAAAGGGACAACAATAGGATCTGAAAGTGTCAGATAAAAGTCTTGCTGCCCGACGTAGGTGCCGTGCTCAATATCTGGTTCGACGAAGAGATTGGTCACTAGGGCACTGATAACTACGCCAACGAGTTCGCCTGCGTCAGGGTCATCAGCGATGAAAGTGCCCATTCCGTTGCCAATTAGTTGAGCATAGGGCAGGGTATCGCCAAACTTTTCGTCTATTGAGCGGATGATGCGTTCTTGAACGGGCAACGAGTGGCTTTGGGTATTTAGCTCAATTGACATGCTGCGATAAATGATGTGGTGGGCGACAATTTGTGCGCCTGCTTCGGTGAGGGTGAGGGTGGCCTCGACAATGGCTCCTGATGGAATCAACACTTCGCCACCCCAGTTTACGACTGGGTCTGAGAGTTCTAGGTGAATGGTGTAGCTATTGCTGCTTCTAAAAGAAACTGAGAAAGCTTGAGGGTTGGTGACGGTTAGTCGGTCATTTCTGGCAATGTTGGAGATGGGAGAGGTTGTTAGTGCAGCTGAGGTGTGCTCAGGTGTGATGCTGGTGGAAACTTGCTGAGCCAAGGCACGAGGGGCAGTTAGCAAAGTCAGGAGAGAGAAGGTTGAAAGGCCAGTGAGGATAATCCGTTTCATAATGGTTTTTCTGGTGATAGGTCGGTGTTTAATTTGGATAGGTAAGCGGGCGTTTGAGTAAACCGGAGGGGAAGCTCAGGTCGCAGTCTCTTGCTCGAAAGGGAGAATTTTAGAGAGTGGACCTAGAGCTGCGGCAACAAACAAGGGTTACAACTTTTGGAAAATGGGTTGGGGCCAAATTAGCTCGGTATCGATCATGCTTCTATCTGAATCTGTCGCTGGTTCAGCATCAGCCAGCCAAGGTTGCAGCAAAACATCTAGACGCTCCCGACGTTGTTGATCGATCTCATCCTGTCGCTTTTGTTCTTAAGCACGCTGTCGGGCTTCTGTTTCGAGCTGAGCCGAGGTTGGAATAGCCAGGGCAGTGACTGTCTGGGATTTAGCAGGCACCCAAGGATAAGAAAATGACAGAACAATAAGTGTGGCGGCCAGTTGCGTTTTCATGAATAAAAACCTCTGTGTTTAACGCTTCGGTCATAGTTAAACAAGGCATCCGAGAGGTTCAGTTGATGAAAGTCCGAGGCTGGATCGCAGTAAGGGCTAACTTAGATGGATAATTGCCAGAAGTTGTGTTGAATGACCAGCACATTTGCTACATCTACAGTCGTGAAATGATTTCGGTAGCGGTTGCCCGACCAAGCTAAGGTAAAGGCTGGAGCTTTTTGGGTGTAAATAGATACATCGGTTGTCGTCTCTAGATGTGTCGGCTAGATTGGAGCAGTCTGAGGCTGATTTCAATCGAAAATTACTGGCTGAGAAGGATCAAATGAGGACATTTGTCTGATTTTACTGAGTTAGTTTTTTAGGCCTTACTTCAGCGGATGTACAGGATCGATATGCTTTTATGGAAACTGCAATTTATTGTGGGAAATTACTATGAGCTCAATTACGACTTTTCCAAGGTCGCTTAGCGTATTGCCTAACAAGCTGCCACAGCTAGAGAGGGCGATTATCCGTCAAGGATTTGATACGCAGGCGACCTTTGCTGAGGCCATAAATATTGGTGTCGATACGATACGAAAGTTTCGGCAGGGGAAGGCCATATCGCGTCGGAATTTTATAGAGATTTGTGAGGCGCTGGAGCTAGACTGGCAAGACTGGGCGTTTGAGGAGGAAGAGGCTATGGCTGACGGTAGTTCTGGAGAGTATGTGCCGCCAATGCGAGAGGCCCTAGATGACAAAGTGATTCCTGAGCCTAACATTCTTGATGCAGAGGTGGAAGAGGATACTGAAGCGAAACAGGCAGTTCCTCCACAAAAAGAGGGTCTTCAAGTGACTCAGACTGCCCACATTAACAACGGTTTTATGATTGGTAATGTCCAGGGCGACTTAAAGGTGCGATCGCCTCAGGACGAATAAGCGCTATGGCAGATGAGTTCAATGCTTCACAATCTGCTGGCACCTTTAGCAGTCGTCAGCAGGTGAAGGACAATCGTGGCAATGTTGTTGGAAATTTGATTCAGCAGGCTTCTTTTGAGATAGGACAGTTGACAATCTATCAGGGGCAGGTAACGCAGGTTCCTGACTCAGGTAGGGAGAAGACTACTGAGCATAAGGCAATTGCTCCTAACCCTTACAAGGGGTTGGCGGCTTTTCAAGAAACGGATGGAGATCGGTTCTTTGGCCGAGAACAACATATTTTAACGTTGTGGCGGCAGCTACGTGACTTGTTTGAGGTGGAGGGTGCTATTCGCCTTTTGCCGATTTATGGGCCATCTGGCTCGGGGAAGTCTTCGCTGGCGCGAGCGGGGTTGATACCTGTGCTGGCCCGGCAGCCGTTGCCGGGGTATGAGCAGGCACGGGTGGCGGTGCTGACACCGGGAACGCATCCGTTGGAGTCGTTGGCGGCTGTGTTGGCGCGAATTGCGACGCAGGATTTGACGCCGATTGGAAAGGCGGCGGAGTTTGCTGAGGCGTTGAAGCGGAGAGATGAGAAAGGTGATTATGATGGGCTGCGACGGATTGCGGATATTTTGCCGGAGATTACGGCTTCGCCGCTGATTGTGGTGGTGGATCAGTTTGAGGAGGTGTACTCGCTTTGCAAGGATGCAGTTGAGAGAGCCGCATTTGTTGAAAATTTGTTGACGGCTGCCGCAGAACGGACGCGGCGGGTGGCGGTGATTATTACCTTGAGAAGTGATTTTTTGGAAGAGACGCAACAGTCTGGGACGCTCAATAAAGTGTTTTCGAAGCAGGGCTTTTTAGTGCCTATGATGGACCGGTCAGAGTTGCGGCAGGCAATTGCAGTTCCGGCGGAGTTGGCTGGGTATGGGTTTGATGAGGCGACGATTGGGTTGTTGATTGAGCAGGCGGAAGGGCGCGAAGGGGCATTGCCGCTTTTGCAGTTTGCGCTGACGCGGATTTGGGAGGGG
>JBCDAG010000504.1:0-4701 GCA_039186165.1 Cyanobacteria bacterium P01_F01_bin.53 | reverse complement strand
CTGACTTCTTCCGTGCATGGAATAAGGATCAAACATACGCTGTTTTACAGTGGTACGCTTGGCCTACAGGAGGCAGTGCCTCCCCAGCTCGATGGTTTTGGGCCGATCAAAAGGTTCAATGGCGTCACCACCAAAGAATGCCTTGGGTTGCCGTCAGCCTTTGGCTACCGATTGAGCCTTTAGGTGAAATTGAGTCTCGGAGTGGTTTGGCGGAGTCTTTGGGTAATCGTATTCAGCAGACGCTGATGCAGAGTATTTTCCAAGAGACGGTTACGCCAGCGTCCTCTGGTGATTCCGACGAGGGTTGATGGGCGCTAGTGTGTTAATAGTGACCACTTTGAGTATTTTTCAACTCAACTCGCCCAAGTGATCAATTGAGATTCTAGGTTTTGGTCGTTATCTTTGAGTGAGCTCAGTAATAACGCCATTGCCTTTTGTATATAGAGTTGATATAGAGACTAGAAGAAGATTCGTTGATGTTCGTTTTTTGACACTGTATTTTCCGAAAGCTCGTAGGATAAGGTGACTGTAAGTTTCACTGATAACCCGAACAATAAATCGACTAAAATTGGTGTAACAAATTATCTAGTTTCTATCGATCTAGTTCTATAGCTTTGCTTCCTCTTATAGCTTTTCTTTCTCAAGCTACCGCCTAGGTGCCCACTGGGTGACTACGGTCCGGCATCTTTGCAGACATTTAAAAAACTAAACGGTTATGAATAGCGGTTTATCAGATTTCGACAGTTCAGTGATGGCACATACTCCTGACAATAGGGTGAGTGCCCATCCTGGGGTGCCAGCAGCCGTGTCTCCATCGCGGCGTTTTGCTTGGCACTCTCTAGCGAGAACGGTTTGCCTCTCCGGCTTAGCAGTAGCCGCCTTCTCTACAATAGCCCCGTTCGCTGTCGCGCAGGAGACTGAGACGGAACCGCTGCCCACTGTAGCGCCCCCACAATCTGCTTCTCCCGGTGAGTCTGTGCCGAATGTTTCCCCTGTGCTGCCGCCGTCGCCTTCAATCCTAGAAGGTGCCGAAGATCCCTTGGAGGATTCTGCCTCTGAGCGTGACGGTACCTCCCGACCTTTTGAATCCGCATTACCTGGGATTAACCAGCCTCGATACGAAAGGCCTCTGGTGGTTCCACCTCAAGGTGCTGGTAGCATCACGCCTGACTTTAATAGCTACCATCTTGGGCCTGGCGATACTTTTGTTGTGAGTGTTCAGCCTCACCCTGACCTCAGTTTTCAGGCGACTTTAGATTTGAATGGTTCGGCTATTGTGCCTATTGAAGGGGCCGTTTCTTTTGACGGGCTAACCTTGGCTGAAGCCAGGGCATTGCTTTATAGAACCTTTGATCAATACGTTCAGCTAAGCAACGCTGATGGTTCCTTTAATCCTCGAGATCTGTCCATTACGCTGGTTGCCCAGCGTGGGGTTGAGGTAACTATTGTAGGCTCGGTACAGCGGCCTGGTTTTTATCCGTTGACTGACCCCAGCGTGGCGGCGGCCCTACTCACTGCCGGTGGCGCTACTCGCACGTCAGATTTAAGGGCGATTCAAGTGCAGCGACAGTTTCGGACTGCCCAGGGCGGTACCGTTGAAGAAACCTTGAATGTGGACTTATTTACACCACTGAAAGAAGGCAGTGCGCTGCCCAATATCCGATTGGAAGATGGTGATGTCCTCGTTGTCCCTGAATTAGACCCGAGTGATCTGGGAGAGTATGACCGTTACCTGGTCGCTCAGTCCACCTTGGCCCAGCCCATTATTAACATCCGATTCCTTAATTATTCGGGTGGGCGTAGCAGTATCGGTACACTCAATGTGAATAACGGCAGCAATTTCTTAGACGCCCTTTCTCTGTTGGGTGTTAGTCCTGATAATGCAAACTTAGGGGATGTGGCGCTTGTTCGCTATGACCCTGAAACTGGCCGTGCGGTGACTGTCAGCTTAGATGCAAAATCAGCCATCCAAGGTGACATTACTCAAAATCCTCCGTTGGAAGATACCGATGTCATTATTGTTGGTCGTAACCTGGTGGGTCGTTTGTCCTTTGCGTTGCAAACGATTAAGCGACCTTTCCGAGACGTTCTAGGCTTCACTAACTTCTTCGATAATTTCATCGAAGACTTTAGGTGATGTTGACCGATTTGCTAGCTGATTCTTTGGCTAGTGTTAGGTCTTTGACCTGCTTTACTCGTTACCTGAATTTAGGCGATTGTCTTTCTCTTTTAAGTCTTCTCGCTATACCTCAGGCCTTGGCCTGATTCTCCGCTCACTGAACCCCTCGAAGTACCATGGCATCCCCATTCCTAAAACGTTATTTACTTGCGCTCAACCGCTACAAGTGGCCGGGTTTATTTACGTTTCTTTCGATTTTAGGGGCTTCTAGTGTGGTGGCTTTTCAGCCAGAGCCGCCCGTGGAGTATTTTTCAGAAGGGGTACTGGTCGATAATTCGCCGCTGGTTGCATTTTCCAACACGAGTTCTCAGGTGCAGACCCAAGGTCTTGGCATCATTAATGAAGAGCTCTTGCTCTCGGACGTTTTGCTCAGTGAGGTTTCCTCCAAGCTGAGAACACGCGGAATTACCCTAACGCCTGATCAGATTGTTGCCAATACTCGAATTCA
This sequence comes from Cyanobacteria bacterium P01_F01_bin.53, assembly GCA_039186165.1. Classification (GTDB taxonomy): domain Bacteria; phylum Cyanobacteriota; class Cyanobacteriia; order Phormidesmidales; family Phormidesmidaceae; genus Phormidesmis. The sequence continues at coordinate 2,074 of JBCDAG010000504.1, read as the reverse complement.
GGTGGCCTCTTCTGGGGATGCGAAGAATCCTGAGGCCCTAAGCCAAAAGGTAACGGTCCGTTTCGTTGGTCAGGATCCGGAAGTCACAGAAACTGTTTTGACTATCATGTTCAATGCCATGGTAGAACTCTCAACGGTTACTAACCGAGCCAGGTTGCAGGCGATTACGGCAGAGCTAGATAAACGCTTGCCCACCATTGAGAACGATCTGCGCGAAGCTGAGCAAGCTTTAGAAGCCTATGACCGGATTGAGGGGCCCGCTATTCAAGCTTCCCTCGACGGTAGTTTGCTGGGGGCTATTTCTGGGAGCCAGCAGCAGCTGAGGACGAACGATATTACCCTAGCTGGCATTCAGTCCTCAATGAATAGCCTAGAGGCTCAGTTGGGCATGTCTGCTGAGCAAGCCTACGCGTCTTCTGCGCTGAGTGCCGATCCACTGATTGCTCAGTTGCGGGCGCAAATTTCTGATGCTGAGACCCAAAGAAAGCTGCTCATGAGCCAAGGCCTCAGAGAGGGACATCCTACGATTGTGGATTTGGATGAAAATCTGGGGGCATTTGCTGCCTTGCTACAAGAGCGTGCCGATGAAGTAATTGGCGGCGATGGTAATGGTAATCCTATTAATGCAGCTCAGGTGCGTCGGGACAGTAGTTTAGACCCTGCTAGGGCGGCGCTGGCGAATCAGTTAGTGAGCTTGGCGACGCAACGGGATGCTTTAGTTTCTCAGCAGCAGGTTATTCGCTCTTCGGCTGCGAGCCTGCGTCAGCAATACGCTACTTTACCGAATAAGCAGCTAGAACGTAATCGTTTTGCTCAGCAGGTTGCGCTGCGCCGTGCCCTATATGATCGCTTGCAGGCAAGCCGCGTGGATGCTGAAGCTGCTCAAGCAGAGACGGTGAGTAGTTTGACGGTGGCCAATCCTCCGTTCACCGTAGAAAACGAGCAGGAGCGACCTTCCCCAACCATGATTTTGTTGGCGGGTGCGCTGACCGGCTTGATTGTTGGTGGTGGTGTGGTTTATTTGCTAGACCTCTTAGACGGCACTATTCGGACGGCCGAAGAACTCGAAGGTCTCTTACAGTCCCAGGAAGTGCCTACGCTGGGTATGATTCCGGCCATGAAGACCCGTTCTTCTCGGGCAGTGCCTGTTTTGGCTCAGCCTGAGTCCATTTATCATGCGAGTTATGAGCGTCTGCTCAGCCGCTTGCGTTTGGTCGGTACAGAGGAGAGCTCGATTGGTCCACGAATGATTGTGCTCACCAGCACGCGTGCCCAGGAAGGCAAAAGTGTAACTGCTTATAATTTGGCGATCGCATCTGCCCGAGCCGGTCGACGTACTCTGTTAGTCGAAGCCGATCTGCGTTCCGGTTCTAAATCTGAAATCCTCGGTCTGATGGCCGATCCTCAGTCGGTGATGGAGCCTTTGCGCTACTACAGCGGTCAAATTGGCCAAAACGTTCAAATGGTATCTCAGGTGGAAAATCTATACGTTTGCCCATCGCCAGGGCCCCAACGACAGCCTGCTGCCATTATTGAATCCAGTGAGATGCAGCGTTTCCTCAAAGACGCGCGTTCCCGCTTTGACATGGTTCTTTTAGATACGCCCTCGTTGACTCGCTGTGATGACGCCCTACTCCTAGAAGAGCTCACGGACGGTATTGTATTGGTCACCAGACCTGGTGTGACTGAAAAGGCAGTTTTAGACACGGCTGTTGAAGAGCTCGAACTCAGCGATGATGTTCGTTTACTCGGTGCTGTGATCAATGCGGCGAGTATCAGTGCCGACCAAGATGTGCCGCCTGCCGATGAGCTAGAAGGTCCCATTGAGCTGCCGCGTGAACCTGAATTTAGTGGTGCACCCTCTGGCCGAATAGACTTTTAGAGTTGATTGTTGATGACTGGCTAATAACACTTTGATGATCAACGGTATCATTAACGCGATGTGCAACTAAATTGAAGCTAGAAAAATCTCATCGGATAATGCAGAGGCAACCGTCAAGCAGCCCTAGCCCGATGAGATTATGTTTGATATTGGAGAGTTTATCATTGCGGTCTATCTGCAGATTGAAGACCG
>JBCDAG010000503.1:0-4704 GCA_039186165.1 Cyanobacteria bacterium P01_F01_bin.53 | reverse complement strand
CCAAGTACTATGCTGATTTTGACGATTTCAAGGAGGCCATTGAAGCCTGTATTGAACAAGCCAACACGATACACAAAGCATCGCTAGAGACTTTATTGACCTTGAATTTCCAATCCTTCAGAAAAGTCCAGATATCAGGCGTCTAGAGTATATGCTGTTCTCCCAAATTTGAAACTCGATATACTTTTCAAAATCTCCTTTCCAATAGTGTTCATAATTTCGAGAGGTATCATCACATGGCATTCCGTACTCGGCAATAAAGCTTTCAAGTTCATGGAGCAGAAATATCTTCCCGTGATAAGGCTTGTTATTGTTCGATAGTGCAATATAGCTATCTGGAAAAGTGAAAGATGTGGTTGCCGGATTCAGATCGCAGATTGGTATCCTAACTTCAAGGTGATCTCTAATGAGATACTTAAACCAAGTCGATGATCCCAAAACGAAGTAGAAAGGATACTTCCTGACCGGTTTCCCGCCACGCGCTATGAAAAGGCGTCGCAACTCATTTTCAACTTTTTGCCTGGTATCGATGTAGCGATTTCCATATCTTCTCTGGTAATCAGCATTATTCTTATGCCGATCTCTTAGCGCTTTAAATATAGGATTATCACGACCATTTGGCAGATTAGATAAAGTCAAGAATGGTTGACGATCTGCCAAATGGTAATGAGTGATGAAGCTTGGTATTTTCATGCTTTCTGCTCAAGGGGGCGCTTACGCTTTGTCGCTTTCAACAACCACTTTGCCCATGGCTTGTCTGCTCTCCAGGCGAGCGTGCGCGTCTCCAGCTTCTTCCAGCGAAAAATGACTATCATCAAGTACAGGCTTCAGACCGCCAGACTCAACAATCTGAGCCAATTTTTGCAGTATTGCTGCGTGCTCTTCTCGTTTAAAGTTGTGCAGCATCGGAATCAGCATGAATACGACATGCAATGACAATCCCTTGAAGTGGGCCAAGGTCAAATCCAGCTCGCACAGCGAAACAGTCGTGGCAACATGACCATTTAGTGCCGCCGCCTCAAACGACTTAGTCAAATTAGCACCACCGACCGAGTCGTACACCACATCAAACCCAGCTCCCCCAGTATGCTGGGCAACGTACTGCTCAACCGTTTCAGTTTTATAGTTGATGCCTGTCGCACCCAATTGTTCAATCAGGGCTAATTGTTTTTCACCACCACCAGTTGAAAAAACGTCAGCCCCAAAATATTTTGCCAGCTGAAGCGCCACATGGCCAACGCCACCCGAGCCGCCATGTACTAGGACTTTTTGCCCTTGCGCGACGCCCGCACGAATGAGACCTTCGTAGGCCGTAATCGCCACCAACGGCAATGCTGCGGCCTCTCGCATTGACAAGTTATTGGGCTTGCGGGCAATCAGGTTGGCATCGGCCACGATGTATTCAGCCAATGTGCCGGGCAAATCTGCCAGCCCACCGGCACAGCCGTACACTTCATCGCCACTCGAATACGCGTGCACACCGTCGCCGACGGCCTCAACCGTACCGGCAAAGTCCATGCCTAAAATGGCTGGTGTATCGGGCGAGAGGGGGAGCTCCTTGCCCATTGTCCGAATCATGGTATCCACCGTGTTCACGCTTGATGCCGCAATTTTTACAAGCACATGGCCAGGTTTGAGTTTAGGTTTCTCAATCTCAGCGGGTTCAAATGTCGCGTTTTCGCCATAGGCGGTAATGAGCATTGCTTTCATGATGTTTCCGTTTTGGGCGTTTCTATGTAGTCAATTCAGCCTACTGCTCAGCATACCGCCAACACCTCACTGACATAGCGCCGAATAACAAATTGTTGTTGTTCAGTGCTCAGTCGATGGGCCTGAACTAAAGAATCCAGACTCACACCATTCCCTAGTGCCAACAACGCATTCGATTCAATATCAGGATCGATATCAGCCCGGAGCACCTGCGCAGCTTGCAAAGCCTTTAGCTCTTGAATAATCACCTCTCGCAACTGAGCCGCACTCTGCTGATGCTCTACCATCAGCTCATCTCGACCCACGGCATACCCCAAAAAGGCCACCCACACTTTCAAAATTTCTTGTCGCTCCGTATCCACCGGCAAAAAGCACGACAGGATTGCGACGAGCCGCTCAGTCCCTGACACCTTTTCTAAAGCCTGCACCATCAAATGCTGTAACCGCTCAGTCACTTGATTGAGCGCAAATAAAATGAGCGCCTGCTTATTGCGAAAGTAGTGGGTGACCACGCCCGTGGTGCAGTTCATTTCCTGCGCGATCGCCCGCATACTCGTCCGGTCCAATCCCTCACGCACAATCACCCGCCACGCCGCTTCAGACACTTCTAACCGTCGGTCTCGCTGGGATACAGCCACTTCACCCACCTCCTCCATAACCGCTTGCCACAACCGCTTGTTAAGCCACTTTGACACTTCTATTGACAGATTATCATAACAGTTGTTATAAGTTGCATAACAACTGTTATGAGGTTTCTATTATGCCTTCTTCAGTAAACGCTTCAGTAGATGCTCAATCAGCCGCGCGACCAGCCGTCCCGGCTCTACGGACAGGGCTTCAGGGCGTGTTGGATCGCTTCATTGGCCCAGGGGCGACCCCGGCTGAGATATTTGTGCAATTTGTGCCATCGGTATTGGCTGCGATCGCCGCCTATGCCTACGCTGTCAGCTTGCCCACCGCCTGGACGCCTTGGCAGCTCGGGCTAATCGTTATCTTTGGTTTCGATTTGGCCGGAGGTGTCCTGACCAACGCCACTAATGCGGCAAAGCGCTGGTATCACCGGCCCGGTCAAGGCTGGCGGCAGCATTTGTCATTTGTGGCAATTCATCTGCTCCATATTGGCTTGGTTGCCCTATTTTTCCGTAGTGGCGATTGGCTGTTCTTTGGCGGTGTGTCCGCTTATTTGCTTGGGGCAGCAGGCGTGATTCTGTGGGTGCCCCTGTATTTGCAACGCCCGGTTGCGCTGGGATTATATGGGCTGGCGTTAATAGGCGATCGCTATCTTTTTGTCCCTACGCCAGGTTTGGAGTGGTTTCTCTCATTGTTCTTTCTCAAGCTATTGGTGAGCCATTTGTTGAGTGAAAAGCCCTACGACCCTTCATCAAAGGGCTGATACGATTCTTCTCTTATTGCTGATTCGATGTTTTTTTAATTTAGGTGAAACTCATGAAAAATTCTCTCAGATATTCGGTTTTTGGGCTCTTGCTTTTGTCTGCAATTATGCTGAGCCTATTGGTCCCCGGTGGCCCCATCGAAACTCGAGATTTCTCTCATATTAATCCGCTGGTGTTGGGCGGTTTCAACATTTTTCTGACCACGCTGAGTCTATCGAGCTTTCTGTTGATTTATTGTCCCAGACACGCTAGTAGAAACTACCCACTTTAGTGGGAGGCTTTAGCATGGCCGACCTTAAGCTGGTTGATGAAGCATGGAGGTCCCCAAATGTCTCAGAATCGCCACGGGAGTCATAGTATTACTCGCCTAACGGCACATTTGGTTTGGGTTACGAAATATCGTTATCCGGTGCTTAAGGGAGATCTCCAGAAGCGATGTCGGGAGCTGCTCATCCAGATCTGCGACAGTGAAGATGTGAAAATCGTCAAAGGAGTGGTGAGCAAGGATCACATCCACATGCTGATAGAGTATCCGCCCTCAAAGTCAATTAGTGAGCTAGGCAGACGGATGAAAGGGCGAACATCTCGGTTATTGCAGCAGGAGTATCCAGTGTTAAAACGTCGTTATTGGGGAAACACTTTTGGGCGACAGGATATGGGGCATGGAGTACAGGAAATGTAAGTGAGACGCTGGTGGCGGAATATTTGGAGCATCATCGAGAGCCGTCAAATCAAGACAACGATAATTTCCTGTTAGAGTAAGGGACTTTTAGTCCCACTGGAACCTATGCACTTTCAGTGCATAGTGGTTGAGTTCCTCTGGCAGCAGCAGCGCTGGGCATTTGCCGCTTCGGCGATTAATGGCATTGCTTACGGTTTGGTGTATGTCCTGGATTTGGCTCACTGGTTCCCAGTCTCTCCAGATGCGATGCCCCCAGCGCTTTGGGTGATTGAAGTGCTAGGAACGATTGTTTCTATTCCCCTAATCGTATTGTCAACGCATGGTATTTCTGCTGGTGCAGAACTCTCTAATGCCACTCAGCCAAAGAACTACCCAAGTGATGTGCTGATGGTGAACACGACTGGAATAGTCGGACGCGAGAAAGTTGGGATTGTGGTGGTGGTTGCGATCGCTGTGGTCATGGGTATGGGCATCGTCATTTTTGCCACACGCTCAGCTATGGGTGTGTAAGCAAAAGGCAGCACGCTAGGTGACCCACAGGATAAAAGAGTATTCAGTTGGGCAACCGCTGAATACTCTTTTTGTTCAACTCATTTCGTTTAATCATTTTCGCTCAATAGGAATCTGAATATCACTTCGTTTCAGGCTATCTGGAATAAACGGTCCATCATAGAAAAAGCGTCTCGGTGCCCCTGCCACCGCATAGTCAGGATTCTCTGCTAGCCAGCCGTTCAGCCGCTCAATTCCACGGGTATAAATTGCATAGTCATACCCCCCTCTTACACCTACACTCACCACCCACCTACACTCACCACCGTCATCGGTGCATTATCTTCCACCCTTACCTCACCGGCCACTGCCTCCGGCGCAATCTCCAAATTCCGATACAAAAAAGAAACCGCTGTTTCCCCTTCGGTG
>JBCDAG010000502.1:0-4710 GCA_039186165.1 Cyanobacteria bacterium P01_F01_bin.53 | reverse complement strand
CGCTGCCCCCGAAAATCGAGACCTCAGCGTCGTCAAAACCATCCGTAAACCACCCAAGACAATCGACTTTACGCCCTATTTCACAACACTTTCAGCCTCACCTTGACTGAACGCTCATCTTGCTAACTTGCCACCCATCCCCTTTAGGAGAATATCTTCCAGACGCTTCTGACCCTGGATAGCCAGCTGCTGAGTCTGCTGAACAACGCTATCTGGGATGTTTAGGCTGATAGATTGAGCCATAGTTCATTAGCTAGTAGCTGGCATCTCTATTTTAGAGCACAGCCTAGAAAAGGCCTCTCGTATTCTCACCGCTAACATTTACCTTAGAGTAAGGAAAAGCGCTCCCACCCTGTCCTGCGTAAACTATGGCAAATACGACTCCTGATGTTCTTAGCACCCTGGAAGAAGGGCTCAATTTTCACACGGTAGACGAGCTGAAAAAACTCCTGGCCTTGTTACCTATTAAAGACAATCCTAAGCGCAAGGCAGAGCTGGTGGCAGCGATCGCACAGCATCTACTCTCCGCCCCCAAACTCAAAAAAATCTGGAAAGACCTCAACGAACTTCAGCAAGCCGCGATCGCCGAAGCTGTGCATGTCAACGAAGGCTACTACTTACCCGAGCAATTCCAGGCCAAATACAATGACCTGCCCGAATGGGAAAGCCGCACGAACCGCTACCGCTACAATCAGCCAGCCTCCACGCTCGACTTATTTTTCTACTCATTTAGACACTACGACAGCGTTGGCCATCTGTTGCCCTATGATCTCTTAGCGAAGCTGCAAGCCTTTGTCCCAGAACCCAAAGCCATCACCCTAGAAAGCACCGACCAGCCCCCCGAGAGCATTCAGGTCGAATACCAGTCTTACGACTTCGAAGCACGCAAACGCATCAACACCATAGAAGCTGTTCCCGTCCTGTGCTGCCCCACAGAACAAGCCGCCCAGCAGGACTTGCTCGCCGTCTTACGGCTGGTGCATTTAGGAAAAGTGAGCGTCAGTGATAAAACCCTAATGCCAGGAAAAGCGACTCTCAAGGCGATCGCCCCCCTGCTCCAAGGCGGCGACTACTACAGCGCAACCAAGCAACCAGCAGAAATCGATGCCATTGGTGATATCAAACCCTTTGCCTGGGTAATGCTCCTGCAAGGCGGCGGGCTCGCCCAGCTCAAGGGCAAAAAGCTGGAACTGACCAAAGCAGGCCAAAAAGCCATGGGCGCAGACCCCGCCAAAACCCTCAAAGCCGTCTGGAAAAAGTGGCTCAAAACCACACTGCTCGATGAGCTCCGCCGCATTGAAATCATTAAAGGCCAAACCGGCAAAGGCAAACGCGGACTAACCGCCGTGAGCGGACGACGTAAACACATCGTGGCTTTGCTCAGCCAGTGCCCCATAGAAAGATGGGTTGAATACGATGAACTCACCCACTATGTCATTGCCACTGGTCAGAGCTTTGAAGTTAGCCGGTCTTCCGAAAAGCTATACATCAGTGAGCCAGGCTATGGTTATCTCTACGACACCAGCAGCTGGAGCATTTTGCAAGATGCCTACCTCAGATGCTTTTTGTTTGAATACGCAGCCACGCTGGGCCTGATTGATGTGGCCTACGCAGCTCCCTATGAAGTACCACAGAGTGAGTTCCATCAGCTTTGGGGCGCAGACGACTACAGCTTTTTGAGCCGTTACGACGGGCTACTAGCCTTTCGCATTAATCCACTCGGGGCGTTTTGCCTGGGTCTTGCCGATAGCTACACCGCTGCTCCCGTAACGGTAGAAAGCACCCTGCGCGTCTTGCCCAATCTGGACATTGTGATGACCGGGGCACCGCTAAATGCCGCCGAAGCCCTGATGATGAACACCTTTACAGAGCAAACATCGGATGCGGTTTGGAAACTCAATCGAGAAACGGCGCTCAAAGCTGCGGAGGCGGGCCATTCTCTCAAAGAATTTCAAGGCTTTTTGAACAAGGCCAGTGCGGAAGCATTTCCCAAAACGGTAGAACAGTTTTTTGAAGATTGTCTGAGTCGTTCCGAGAGTTTACAAGATCAAGGCATTGCTCGACTCATTGAATGCGCAGATGCCACCTTAGCCACCTTAATAGCTCATGATTCTCGCACAAAAAAGTATTGTCAGCTCGCGGGCAAAAAACACTTGGTCGTTTTGCTCGATCAGGAAACGCGCTTTCGTAATGGACTGCGCAAGCTAGGCTATAGTCTCCCGCTCAGTTCTAATTAATTCAAAATAATAGAACAAAAAATAGGTAGGACAGAAAATAGCAGAAGAACAAGGTATGACGTATTCGCCTGATAACGCGTTAATTATTCAAAGTGATCGCACTGTCTTGCTAGATGTCCACGCCCCCAAGGCGGAGGATGCCCAGGCAGATATTGCCCCCTTTGCCGAGCTGATTAAAAGCCCAGAGCATATCCATACCTATCGCCTCAGTCCGCTGAGTATTTGGAATGCCCGTGCGGCTGGAATGCCCGTTGCCGATATGGTGACGGCTCTGCAAGAAAATGCCAAATACCCTATGCCGGAGTCAGTGGCACAAGAGATCGCGGCCTTGGGCGATCGCTATGGTCTCACCACACTCAAACCTGGGCTTAAACCTGGATCCAAAGACGATTCACCAGACAATTTATCGGTGCTCTCAGCATTGGTATTACAAGTAGAAGATAAACCCCTCGCAGAACTGTTGAAGCGTCATGAACAAGTGGGACCGCTATTGGGTGATCGCCTGTCTCCAACAACATTTGCTATTGCCTTAGGTAATCGCGGTCTACTGAAGCAAGCCTTACTAGCCGCAGGCTATCCAGCAGAAGATCTAGCAGGCTATCTCACTGGAGACGACCTCACATTTTCTCTACGAACAGAAACAGTTGCTGGAGACCCTTTCCACCTACGGTCTTACCAAAAAACGGCTGCTGAGCTGTTTTATCAAGCCGGAAAAGCCAAAGGTGGCAGTGGCGTAATTGTGCTGCCCTGCGGAGCCGGTAAAACCATGGTGGGCATGGCAGCAATGGCAGACATCCAACAAAAAACACTCATTCTCACCAGTAGTCTGACCTCCGTACGCCAATGGCAGCGAGAACTGTTGGATAAAACGACTTTAAAAGAAGAACAACTGGCTGAGTACAGCGGCCAAAAAAAATCTACAGGCCCAGTGACCCTCGCTACTTACCAAATTCTCACTTACCGTGCCAGCCAAGATGATGACTTTCTCCATCTAGGACTTTTTGACCAGCAAGCTTGGGGGTTGATCATTTACGACGAAGTCCATCTTTTGCCTGCTCCCGTCTTTCGCATTACCGCGCAGCTTCAGGCCCGCCGCCGCCTCGGGCTTACCGCCACACTCATCCGTGAAGATGGCCGCGAAGGTGATGTGTTTACGCTGATTGGGCCAAAGCGATATGACGTGCCCTGGCGAGAATTGGAGGGTCAAGGCTTTATTGCCGCTGCTGACTGCACCGAAATTCGGGTATCGCAAACAGAAGAGCGGCAAATGGAATATGCCACGGCCCCTCGCCGCTACCAGTTTCGGATCGCAGCAGAGAACCCATTAAAGCTAAACGTAATTCAAGCCCTGCTGGAAAAAGAGAACGGTCACCGGGTGCTAATTATTGGGGAGTATCTGGATCAGTTGAATGCGATCACCGAGCAGGTTGATTTACCCCTGATTACTGGCAAGACCAGCCAAAGAAAGCGAGATCAGCTCTACGCTGATTTTCGTAGCGGCAAAGTTTCAGGACTGATTCTCTCGCGGGTGGGGAACTTTGCCCTCGATTTACCCGATGCTGACGTGTTGATTCAGGTCTCGGGGAAATATGGCTCGCGTCAGGAAGAAGCCCAGCGACTAGGTCGTATCCTGCGACCTAAGCGGGATGGTCGCAGTGCTCAGTTCTATACACTCGTTTCCTTACGAACGTGCGAGGAAGAATTCGCCCAGCATCGCCAGCTCTTTTTGACAGAACAGGGCTACCGATATCACATTCAGCATTGGGATGATTGAAAACTGGTTCAATACTCGGCAGGCGTGGCTGTAAGATCTCACTTCTAAGGCAACATTTACTTGGCACAAAAGGCAGGCAAAGAAAACGCGCTCATCTGAGTCACTGATTCTGTCGTTCAATTAATTCAGCTTTTTGCTTTTCCAAAGATTTTAGCTTTCTTTTGAGACTGTTAATTTCTCGGTTTACTTGTTTCAGTTGATGTTTGACCGCTTGCGCTTCCAAGTGGTTTGGCCCATACAGTTCGCAAACTAATGATTTAACCTCACTTCGCAATAGCCGAAAATATGGGTTCCCATGAGCAACGTTTTCACGATATTGCAGCTTACCTGACTTCATAGCCTTAAAGACTTCATCTTCTGTCAGGCCAAATTCCTTACAGGCATTTTTATGGCTTAATGTTTCACCCGGCTTACGCCACAGAGAGTCAGGCACTTTCAACCATCCTATCTTAATAGTGTCTAACGGCTGAGATCAGCGACGGACTCAGATAATTCGAGGATTTTTACAGCGCTCACCTGTCCACCGCACTGAATTGTCAGCCATGGGAATCACTACTTTAACTTAGATCTTGCACCAATCTCATCGTAGTCTCATGCCGCAACAGGAATTCGTGAGATATTTACCGCCACGCCCAATCGAGCCATAACGGGTTGAATGCGTTTCGTTTCTATGAGAAAACAAGCCAGTACTTCCTGTGG
>JBCDAG010000501.1:0-4712 GCA_039186165.1 Cyanobacteria bacterium P01_F01_bin.53 | reverse complement strand
GTTGGATTTGGAAGTGCTGGAGTACTCCTCATGTCAGGAGAGATTACATGGAGTAACATCAATCCTGCCTGATTTTGTTGCGCCAAAGCTAAAGCCTTATCAAAAACACCTTGATCAGTGACGGTTGTCTGAATTGGCGCGAGTATCCTAGAAAACATAGAACCTCCATCTAAGTCAGTGAAGTAGAGGGTTACATTACTATTGTTATCTATTTTCGCGTCAATATCTTTAATTATTAATTCAAATTATTTTCGTGATCAAGCAACGTACTTTAAACAACACAAGCTGCCCCTAATAAAAAAGTGCTGTGACTTTGATGGCACGTGCCTGTAGATGGAGCATTGATGATCTTTAAATGTTGTGTTGCGCTATTGCGGATACTCACAAGTTCCTCAAATCAGTTTTTTACATTTAAGGCATGCAACAAATGTCACCAGGCTTTTGGCTGCTGTAGCTACTGTGTAGATACAATTACTTGCTATGCCAGAACGGTCCTCGTCTCCTCGCTCAAATCCACCCCAAGAGAATTCACCTGGATTCAAATCAACCCTGATCAATTTAGGCTGGCTGATGGTATGGCTGTTGATCATGACGTTCACGGTTGCCCGTATGCCACAAGGCCCTGAGGAAGTGCCCTACAGTGAGTTTCTTACCCAGGTGGAAAGTGGCCAAGTCGTTAAGGTAAACATTAGTGAACATCAGATTCAATACACGCTCAAACCACCGGCTGAGCAAGAAACAGTCGACACTGAGGCTACATCGATAACGTCAGTGACCACCCCCCTACCTGATGACCCCGATCTAACTCGTATTTTACGCAGGCATGGTGTGGAAATCACAGCCACAGCCGTCAATGAGAGAAATTGGTTGGTCGGACTTTGGAGCCTTGCATTTCCTCTGTTGCTGTTATGGATGCTGTGGGGATCCTTGGCCAATAGAATGCAAGGCGGACCAGCTGCCCTCAATGTAGGCAAGAGTAAAGCCCGTATTTACGCTCAGGGTAGTACCCACGTTACATTTGATGATGTAGCGAGTGTAGACGAAGCCAAAGAAGAATTACAAGAAATTGTTGACTTTCTCAAAAACGCTCAGAAATATACTCGATTGGGAGCTAAAATTCCTAAGGGTGTTTTACTGGTTGGTCCACCGGGAACCGGCAAAACCCTATTGGCTCGAGCTATTGCTGGCGAAGCAGAGGTGCCCTTTTTTAGCATTTCAGCTTCGGAATTTATTGAAATGTTTGTCGGTGTGGGGGCCTCACGGGTAAGAGATTTATTTGAGCAGGCTAAAAAACAGGCCCCTTGCATTGTTTTTATTGACGAACTCGATGCTCTGGGCAAATCACGTACCGCGAATAATCCCTTTTCTAGCAATGATGAACGGGAACAAACCCTGAATCAGCTTTTGGCAGAAATGGATGGATTTGAGCCAAACACGGGGGTGATCTTATTAGCAGCAACAAATCGTCCAGAAGTATTGGATCCGGCGCTGCTTAGGGCCGGTCGATTTGACCGGCGAGTGGTGGTGGACCGCCCTGATCGCCTGGGGCGAGAAGCTATTTTGCAGGTCCATGCCAGAACAGTACACTTAGGCGATGATGTGGTGTTATCTAAACTGGCAGCCCGCACTCCTGGCTTTGCCGGAGCCGATCTGGCTAACCTGGTAAATGAAGCTGCCCTGCTGGCTGCCAGGAAAAATCGAGAAGCGGTGATGATGGCTGACTTTAATGAAGCCATTGAGCGGATGTTAACAGGGCTAGAAAAGAAATCACGGATCTTAAATGATTTAGAAAAACGGACCGTTGCCTATCACGAGGCAGGTCATGCCATTATTGGAGCATTGATGCCGGGCTCTGGCCATGTAGAGAAAATCTCCATCGTACCCAGAGGAGTCGCTGCGTTGGGGTACACACTTCAGTTACCAGAAGATGATCGATTCTTGATGATGGAAGATGAGCTTCGGGGTCGGCTGATGACATTGTTGGGCGGACGGGCCGCCGAAGAGTTGATCTTTGACAGAATATCCACTGGGGCAAGTGATGACATTCAAAAGGCAACTGACCTAGCAGAGCGCTGCATCACTCTCTATGGTATGAGTAAAACCCTTGGACCAGTAGCGATAGAACGAAATCAGGCTCAGTTTTTAGACGGCCTTACCCAACCTCGTCGTCCCATTAGTCCCCACTTATCAGAAACCATTGACAGAGAGATTAAAGACCTTATTTCTCAAGCCTATCAAATGGCCCTTGAGATTTTAGTTAGAAATCAAGATGTTTTAGAAAGCATTGCCCAAGAGCTTTTAATAACCGAAACTCTAGAGGGTGACACATTAAAAAAACTGTTATCAGAAACTCGACCTTCAGCAGCACTGCAATCCTGGCTAAACTCAGGATGCCAGAAGCTACCGATAAATAACTCGCGAGGAGAGCAAAGGGACTTGCCAATAAATAGGATACCCGTTTGAAATTGTGTTGTAGAATCATCTCCTTACGTTGGCGAAGCCTGCCCTTTGGGCTTAGGGGAGGTGCCATAGGCGGAGGGGTTTCGACCGATAGCACCAGTGTCGAAAACCCCTCCCTTAAGAAAGGCTATAGGAGTCCAGCGCTCAAGAGCAGAGAGGCTCCTCCTCCCAACAACCCGGCAAAACAAACATAGTAGAGTGTGGGTAAGAATCCTTTTCGAATCAAAATGCCTTCTTGGCCCACCAACCCTACGGTGGCTTCAGCAGCAACAATATTGGAAATACAGATAATGTTCCCTGCTGAGGCACCGACACATTGTAATGCTAAAACCAGGGCTGTGGAAACGCCAGTTTGAGTAGCCACACCAAACTGAAACATTGAAAACATCAGATTGCTCACCGTCACGCTGCCTGCAACAAAAGAGCCAATAGTCCCGACTAAAGGGGCAAAAAAAGGCCAGACCGCTCCTGCAAAAAAGGCCATACTGTCTGCCAAGGTGAGCGGCATGCTCTCTAGCCCAGCCATATTGGTACCAGAATTGATGAAGACGCGGGCGACGAGGACTGCTGCGCCCAGGGCAAGTGACGTTTTTTGTAATAAGGGCATCGTTTTTCTGAGTACAACTCCCAGGGATTGAAATGATAAGCCCTGAATAAAAAAGGTGATTATCACCACAAGGATAAAGATCGTCGGAGGAAGATAGAGCGGTTGAAGGGTTGAGGTAACATTTGTTCCTAAAATATTGGTCCATCGGATGGTCACGGATTGGAGCCAATCTCGGAACGGTAGAAATTCAAGACGCGACACCATCAGAAAAAAGCCCAGTAGCACATAGGGAAGCCAGGCTTTTTGGGGAGACAAGGAGTGTGCTTGGGTAGGAATGGAGCCAGCATTGATCGAGGACTCATTTGTCGGAACAGTTGGCCTGATATCACTCTTGGAGCCACTTTCCCCGTCAGGAAAATCCCAGGGATATTCTGGCATCAAAAAACCGGAACGAGCAGCGGTAACCACCAAACCCAAGCCCACCAAACCACCCATTAATGTTGGGAACTCGGGACCAATGAACAGTGCAGTAAGCGTGTAAGGAATGGTGAAGGCCAGGCCAGCAAAGAGAGCAAACTTCCAGATAGACAGACCTTGCCGAAGACGCTGAACAACAGAATGCTGACGCTCCCCAAACCCCAATGCCAACACTACTACGAGTACTATTGGCAAAAACGTTCCAATAATACCGTGAAAGACTCCGGCCCAGCGCCCGACCAGGGTCAAATAATCAGCTTGTGTCAGCCCCAGTGTAGCCAGTTGTGCCTGAACGGCAGGAGCTCCATTGAGCCCGGCATCAATGCCGATCATAATCGGGGTACCAACTGCCCCAAAGGTGGACGGTGTACTTTGGATAATCAGCGCTGAAATGACCGCTGCCATTGCCGGAAACCCGATTGCCACCAATAATGGGACCGTAATCACGGCTGGAGTACCAAAGCCCGACGCACCTTCGATAAAGCTACCAAACAACCAGGCGATGATGATGACCTGGACTCGACGATCTCGCGATATTCCAAGCAGACTGTGACGGATGGTGGCCAGTGCTCCGGAACCTTGCAATGTATTTAGCAATAGCACCGCCCCAAAAATGATGTAAAGAATCTCAGCTGCTGCAAACAATCCTTGAATACTGGAAGCCGCAACTTCCACCCAGGGAACGCGCCAAATCGAGAGGGCACTGGCAATTGTGACCAGATAGGCCACTGGCATGACCTGACTGGCAGGGCGGCGGAAAATGACAAGCAAGAGAAAGATGGTTGCAATCGGCAACAAGGCCACTAGGGAATACAAGGGGGTAACCATCAATTAACAACCGCTCAAATGACAGCAGTGAGACCGAGGCAGTCGCCACCACCTGTGAGAATACCAATCTTTTTAGTCACGGTTTAAAGGAATATTAAAAACAACGGGATTGGATAGATTAAAGGTTGAAGCCCCAGAGCAAATACACAGGCCTGATTACACTTGGATCTTGACTACCCCACAAGGCCCACAGTAGAGCTATCAGCGCCAACAGCCACCACTTCAAGGGTTTCCACCTTAGGGGATTGCGACTTACATGAATATCGGTCATGGTTTTTCTTCTCCTGTAAGGGGCTTTTGTCAACTGAACGCGGCGAGGATCGTACCGGTCTGGCATAGAGGTGTTGATGCATGGCGGTCGTCATCGGTTTCAACTCTCAGTAATGGTCTCAATGACAGG
>JBCDAG010000500.1:0-4719 GCA_039186165.1 Cyanobacteria bacterium P01_F01_bin.53 | reverse complement strand
CTGATCGGGGCTGCACAGCACGGTGAGGTACTTGTGATTCTTTGCCGCCGAACGAATCATCGTAGGGCCGCCGATGTCGATATTCTCGATAGCATCGGCTAGGCTGACATCTGGTTTGGCAATGGTTTGCTCGAAAGGATACAGATTCACCACGACCAGATCGAAGGGGCGAATGTCGTTCGCTGCCAGGTCTTGTTGGTCAGCGGCTTGGTCAGGGCGAGCTAGAATTCCACCGTGAACTTTGGGATGTAATGTTTTTACGCGTCCGCCCAAGATTTCAGGGGAGCCGGTGTAGTCGGAAACTTTGATTACTGGAATGCCTACATCGCTGAGGGTCTTAGCGGTGCCGCCTGAGCTGACGATTTCAAAATTGAGTTCTTGGTGAAGGGATCGCGCAAATTCAACCAGACCAGTTTTATTTGAAACACTCAGAAGGGCAAGTCGAGACATGGGCATTCGGTAGGGGTAATTTGAGGGCGTAAGGAAATAACCTGGTATGTCAGGTTGGTGTTTAGGTTTAAAAGATTACAGGCAAGCGAGGAACTTGGAACAACTAAGCCAAATATCTGGTTAGATGATTAGCCAAGATTCAGGGCCTGTTGCCCTGCGAAAATGTCTCAGCAGTCCCTATTATTGATGGGTGATTGCTGGGTAGTTTGACTCGGCTTAAACCCAGAACGCAGACACTAAAACTAAGGTAGGTGGCCTTTGTCCCTCAATTTGTCCCTTAATGCGATTGCTGTAACTCCTCAAAATGCTTCCCCTGAAACCGACTTTAACCGGCTGATTGTCCTGCTCCATGGTTGGGGTGCCAATGCTCAAGATGTTGCCGGACTGATCGAAGCTATCAGCATGATTTCTGTCCCGTTTAAGGGGATTTTGCCCGATGCCCCCTTCGAGCATCCAATGGTGCCGGGCGGGAAGCAGTGGTACGGCTTTCCCGCTAATTACGATTTCCGCATGCCCCACGACTTTGCAGCGCAAGATGATTTGAAACAGAGCCGTCAGCAGCTAAAAGATTGGATGGAAGCCCTGCCTGAGAAAACCGGTGTCCCGCTCGAAAAGACCATTATGGGCGGTTTTTCCCAAGGTGGCGCGATGACTTTGGATGTAGGTCCTCAGCTTCCTTTGGCGGCGATGTTGATTTTGAGTAGCTACAATCATGCTCCAATCGCAAACTGCATAACTCCCAGGCCCGTGTTGGTGTTGCATGGCAGGCAAGATCCGGTGGTGCCCATACCCAAGGCACTAGATACCAAAGCGCAGCTTGAGCAGCAGGGATTACCCGTGACTTATCACGAATTTGATATGGGCCATGAGGTGTCTTTAGAGGCACTGAAGGTTGCTAGCCAGTTTTGTATGGATCTGCCTGATTGACTTCCCTTACCCTTATTAGCGCTGTGTGTGCAGAGCTCTGTGATCAGACCGGTTTGATTTAGTACCGTGAGGCGGATCCTGGCGGCGTGTTCCAAATTGTTTAGCTCTTTAACGTTTCCCTGCACAGCTAAAGACTGTGCAAATTAGACCCCTTACACTGAAGACAGTTTAGGCTGCGTTAGTCTACTGTGAGCAATAATCGTAATCTCCGTCTTGATGTGCGGCTCGCTTACGGTTTTTGTTTTTCGCAAAAGTTCTTTTGAAGTTGTTACTGCCAAGTTAGGTGTCGGCCCATGAAATCAGCAGAGCAATCAGCAGACTATCGCCAGTCATCCCCAAACTCAGAGCCTTCTAGGCTTCGGCCCGGAAGTGCGCCAGCGTCTGTCCCCATGTCGACACATATTTCTAGTCAAGAAATTGCTCAAATGACACCAGAAGATGTCGCTGAACTGGCTCAGCGCCTGGAGCAAGACGAATATTCAACGGCCTTTGAGGGTTTGCAAGACTGGCACCGTTTGCGAGCAGTCGCCTTTCAGCGTTCTGAGTTGGTGGAGCCCTACATGCACCTATTGGATTTGGAAGCCTTTGACGAATCGTAATTTAGACGAGTCGTAACCATACTTTCTGGGCTGTTGATCGTTGAAGAAATCCATATTGGATTTTATAGGTATTGGATTTATAGATTTGGATTGTAGCTCTAGATGAACGTTCTGGTCGGCGTTACGGGCGGTATTGCGGCCTATAAGGTCTGTGAGGTGACCTCTACGCTGGCAAAAGCTGGTGTGGATGTGCGGGTTTTAATGACTGAGCACGCGCAAAGTTTTGTCTCTGCGGTGACGTTTGCGGCGGTTTCGCGTAACCCTGTACACACTGACGTGGACTTCTGGTCCGCAGCTCAAGGGCGCCCCTTGCATATACAACTGGGTGAGTGGGCCGATGTTTTTTTGATTGCCCCCCTGACGGCCAATACGCTGGCTAAGTTGAGTCATGGACTCGCGGATAATTTGCTAACGAATACAGTGCTGGCTTCGATGTGCCCTATTTTGCTGGCCCCGGCGATGAATACCGATATGTGGCAACAGGATTCGGTGCAGCGAAACTGGCAGCAGCTGCTGGCCGGTGGTCGCTACCATGCGGTGGGGCCGGGGGCTGGTCGTCTTGCTTGCGATCGCGTTGGCACAGGCCGTATGGCCGAACCCACCGAGATGGTGGCCCACCTTACCTCGTTGCTACATACCCAAGGCAAACGGGATCTGGTGGGTAAGCAGTTGCTCATTTCTACAGGCAGCACCCGAGAGTTTTTAGATCCGGTGCGCTTTATTGGTAATCCTTCGACGGGGCGAATGGGCATTGCCCTGGCCTTGGCTGCGCAACATCGCGGGGCTCAAGTAACGTTGGTACATGGTCCTTTATCTCCTGAGCTAGCCGCATCACTTCCTGCGGACATTCAAGCTGTTTCGACCCCAACGGCGGCTGATATGGAACGGGTTATGTTAGCTCAACTGCCCCAAGCTGACTGGGTCGTTATGGCCGCTGCGGTTGCTGATGTGCGTCCTTCCATTATGGCGACCACAAAGCTGCCCAAAAAAGACCTACCCGAGCAGTTGCCGCTTGAGTTTGTCCCGGATATTGTCGCCCAGCTCTCAGCCCGCAAATCTCCTAGACAAAAGATTGTGGGTTTTGCTGCCCAGACGGGCGATATTGTGACGCCAGCTCTCGATAAGCTTCAGCGAAAGCAGCTAGATGCCATTGTGGCCAACCCGGTAGATAAGCCAGGCAGTGGCTTTGGCGCTGTCGATAATGAGGCCGTGATTTTAGCGCCAGGCGATCGTAAAGTCACTATCGCCCATGGCAGCAAGCTCTTGTTGGCTCACCATCTATATGACTTTTTGGCTATATGACTTTTTGATGGCCGTGTGATTACTGAAAAGTGCGACATAATCCGTGCTTTCCAGATATCCCTATGTTCTAGATGGCACTACGCTTAAGAAGCGCCTGTTCGCATGTGTTGACCTCATATAGGCAGTACGAAGACATTCGTGTGTTTGTGTGCCACTTAGTCCTCATTACCCGATGGCTCTAGCGATCTACGCATGCAGTGAGCACGCATGTAATCAGCTCACTGGCCAAAGCCATAAGGGGTTCCTATCCGTTTGAGAAATGGCGAGTTGAGAAATGGCGAGGTCATTGGGCGATTCGATGATAGTTAGAGGGATGTTCTTTACGTACAATTAGGCGATTTAGAAAACAAAGTTTACACGTTTGAGGGCTTTCCACTTGTCAGCTTCATATCTCCCAGGCCAATTTCAAAGTTTAGGCGAACACTTATCGGGAAACTATCGTTTGGAAATTGAGTATCCATATGATGAACCCACGCTCTAGCGCTCACCCAAGCCTGGAGTTCCTGAAATTAGCTCACCTGAAGTACGAGAGAACAAAGCTGTGGTCACTATTTTTACGCCTTCTCGCCAGCGACCCGCCCCACTGAAGTCGCCTCGGCCCTTGGCGTCGCTTGGGCGGGATGCCGACCAGGTTGCCCTGAGAGCTCAATCACTTGATTGGGGCCGTCCTTTGCCACCTGTGACGAGTTCGCTGAAGCGAGCGATGGATGTTGTGGGTTCGCTGGCAGGCCTTGCGATTGTGAGTGTTCTTTTGGTGCCGATTGCAATCGCCATTTATCTTGACAGTCCTGGTCCTATTTTCTTTTGCCAAACCCGTTATGGCTATAGAGGCCGCACCTTCCGCCTGTGGAAATTTCGTTCTATGATGCCCGGTGCAGAAGCTCAAAAGCACAAGGTAAAAAATGAATCTAAGGGACTGATCTTTAAAAATGAAGCCGACCCCCGTATCACTAGAGTGGGTCGTTTTTTAAGACGGACTAGCCTAGATGAATTGCCACAGTTTCTCAATGTGCTCCAAGGCGACATGAGTTTGGTGGGGACGCGCCCGCCGATTTTAAGTGAAGTTGTCTGCTACAGAACCCATCACTGGCAGCGATTGGCGGTTAAGCCTGGGATGACGGGCAAATGGCAAACCAGTGGCCGATCCAGCATTAAAGACTTTGAAGAAATTGTCGAGATGGATGTTGACTATCAATCCCGTTGGTCTCTATGGCTAGATATGCAGATTATTTTCAAGACGATTGCGGTGGTTTTTGGCAGTAAGGATGCTTGTTAAAGGCAAGGCTAAGGCTCAAGAACCCAGGGCGAACGCATACGTTTCTTAACACTCTACACAAGAGGCTGAAAGAACCCTTGTGCAAGGGCTGTGGCCAAAATATTTTTCGGATTCGCAGAAAACATTAATGACATTAATTGGGGAGATTATTGAGAATGGTGTAAT
>JBCDAG010000499.1:0-4727 GCA_039186165.1 Cyanobacteria bacterium P01_F01_bin.53 | reverse complement strand
AAAATCTTTGGTTTTGGATTTGTGTCTGTGTCCTAAGTTACTATCTCCCGAAAAATAAATGGTCTGCTCAAAGGACGCCATACTCAAAGGCCGATGGGAATCTCCTCGGGAGAAACGTTAGCCATAAGCATCACAGTTGAGCGCCACGGTTGAACACCCGGTGCTCGAAAAGCCCACCTTTTAAAGACTTGTGCAGTCGGCGTTTTCGGCGCTCTAAAGCCAAGCTTCACAAGCTGTTGAAGGGTTCTTAGGGGATTGTTCTCTCTAGAGCAAACTCATTGAAAATGCCTGACAACTGGCTCGTAGACAGATTTTGTTACGCGTTCCATAACTTCTTTGATAGCGCCCCATTCCTCGTAACCATGCAACTGGAATGGGAGCAACGGAATAGGAGCCGTGGAATGAGTGCAACGAAATGAGTGCAACGGAATAAGTGCTGGTGCGCTGCCCCCCAATCCTAACTATTATTTTGTGCCGCAATGAAAAAAGACAGGCCTACACCTTCGCAAGCCCATCTATCTGCACAGGCCTCTTTTGCTTTGGCCCCACAGACGTCAGTGCCACAGGCTACCTATACAAACACGCCCGTCAGGGTCCCTACGCAGGTGACCGGTGAATCTTTAACGATAGTGTCCTCTTTAGCCAGCGCAAGCCCTGCCCTATTCCCTAGCAGGCCCCAGCCGTACGCACCCAACTGCCCCAGCGCTGAGCGCTTAGTTGCGGTTAGGGCCTACATTAAACGCACTTGGCAAACCCTCCGTCGCGGCCATGATCACATTTTGACTGCGGCGAGGGATTCTAAAGTGGAGCATGTTTCGGGCAAGGCTTGGCCCGTTTATATCTCTAAAAAAGAAAATCCTCAAAAAATTGAGGATACCCTTCGGCAAACCATCGCTGCGGAGTTTAGTCGGATTCGGCTAGAGGTGTTGCCTGATGACCCTCATGATATTGAGGAGCACGGCTTGTTATATCTCCCCGGCGATTATGTTGTGCCTGGTGGTAGATTCAATGAGCTATACGGTTGGGATAGCTATTTCATTTTGTTGGGGCTATTGCACGATAACGAAATTGCGCTTGCCCAAAGCCTTACCGATCAGCTGCTGTATCAGGTAGAGCACTATGGAATGGTGCTCAATGCCAACCGCACCTATTTCCTGAGCCGCTCCCAGCCACCCCTCCTGGCACGGATGGTGCTCAAGCTCTATGAGCGAACCCAAGATTTGGCCTGGCTAAAATCTACGGTGCCCACGCTCACGCGATACTACGATGTGTGGATGAGTGAGCCCCACCTCGATGTGGAAAGTGGACTCTCTCGCTACTACGATTTAGGCGAGGGGCCAGCGCCTGAGGTGATTGTTTCTGAATGCGATGAACAAGGGCGCACCCACTTTGATCGTATTCGAGAGTTTTATAAGCACGAAAAAATTACTGACTATGATGTGTCGTTGTTTTACAATGCGGAAAAAGACGAGCTGACTGACTTGTTCTATAAGGGCGATCGCTCTATGCGAGAGTCAGGCTTTGACCCGACCAATCGCTTTGGGCCGTTCAGTGTCGATATTGTTCATTATTTGCCAGTGTGCCTCAATGTGTTGCTCTATCAAATGGAGAAAGACATGGCCGAGGTGTATCGCCTGTTGAATGAGGCCGAGGACAGCACTACCCATTACAGTGCGGAAATTTGTAAGTGGCACGATCGCGCAAATGCCCGTCATCAAAACATTGATAAGTATCTTTGGGATGAGACCAGCGGTCTGTATTTGGACTACAGTCTGACCACAGGCAAGCGCCGCTACTACGAATTTGCAACAACCTTTTATCCGTTGTGGGCAGGCTTAGCCTCCGACCGCCAAGCCCAGTCTATTTTGGAGAATCTGCCCAAGTTTGAAGCGCCGGGGGGCGTCCGCACCAGCACCCACACCTCCGGTAGCCAATGGGACGATCCGTTCGGCTGGGCACCCCTACAGCTGATTGCGATTGAAGGGTTGCAGCGTTACGGCTACCAGGAGGCGGCTGAGCGTTTAACGTGTCGGTTTCTCAGCCTAGTGGTAAATGATTTTGAGCGGACGGGCAGTTTATTGGAAAAGTACGATATTGCGGCCTGTTCAGGTCAAGTCTCTAAAGATATTCAGTTTGGCTATAGCAGTAACGAAATTGGATTTGGTTGGACTAACGGTGTCGTGCTGGCCCTGATAGACTTATTGGACCAATCAACCCAAGTTAGTTCCTCTGCTGTTCACCCTAGTCAAGTTCCGTTGGCTCCGGATGACGCCCCCGAATAAATCTCTATGCCCGACACCAATACCCTGCCTGAACAGCTCCTTTCACAAGCGATCGCACAGGGCGCTGACGCCGCCGAAGTTTTTCAGTCAGGGAGCTTGTCAAGGCCTGTCATTTTTGAGGGCAATCGGCTCAAGCAGGTGGAAACCAGTCAGTCAGAGGGCGTGGCTTTGCGGCTCTGGAAAAATGGCCAACCAGGTGTTGCCGTGGGCCATGGTCCGATTGAGCCCCAGGCATTAGTAGATAAGGCACTGGCGATTAGCGCGCTCAATGCGCCGGAGACCCCCTATCTTTCTGAGGGCACCGCTGAGGGGCGGCAGCGAAACCTTGCGGATGTTGGTCAGGCCGTTGCCGTGGAACAGCTGGTGGACTGGGGGCGGGGTGCGATCGCAAAAATCCGAGACCAGTTTCCCGAAGTCGTGTGTGAAGCAGAACTCTCCTGCGATGTAGAAACCACTCGCCTGGTTAACTCAAAGGGCCTCGACTACCGGCACCAAGACACCTGCTTAAGCGGTTATCTCAACGCAGAGCTGGTCGATCAAGACGATTTCTTATACGTTGGCGATGGCCTCACCCAGCGCAACCATTTGGACATGCCTGCGGTGGCTGACACGATTATTCAGCGCCTACGCTGGGCCAATCGAACGGTTGAGCTGGATGCTGGAGAGAACAACTCAGTACCCATTATTTTTACGCCGGGGGCGGCATGGCTATTGTGGGGTACCTTGCGGTCTGCCCTGAATGGAAAGCGGGTGAGTGAAGGCACCTCTCCCTGGAGCCAAAAGTGGGGCGACACCGTTGTTGCCGAGGCAATTACCCTCCGCCAAGACCCGAAGATTGGCCCCTATAGCTGCCCTTTTGATGATGAGGGTATGCTCACCCAGCCGTTGATGCTGGTAGAGAATGGGCGGATTAAAAATTGGTACTGCGACCAAACCATTGGTCAGATGACGGGCAAACCGGTGACGGGCAAACCTGATGCAGTTCCTCAAGGGCTAGGAAACGGGTCTACGGGGAACGGTTTGCGTCCGGATCTGGGGAGCTACCCGACCCCAGGCTTAATCAATTTGTTAGTCGCACCGGGCAGTTTGGATTGGGATGCCCTGATAGCAGAGGTTCCCGAAGCCATCATTGTGGATCAGGTAATGGGGGAAGGCGGTGATATTACCGGTGATATGTCCGTGAATTTGGAGTTGGGGTACCGGGTGAGTCAGGGTGAAATTATTGGCCGGGTGAAGGACACGATGGTTTCAGGGAATGCGTACACGGCCTTAAAGTCACTTATCGCATTGGGTAATGATGCTCAATGGTGTGGGTCTACCTATACCCCTTCAGTGGTGGTGGGTAGCTTATCAGTAACGGGTTAGTTACGCTCCGTTTCCCCTCTCATCATCCCTATCCCATCATGCTTATCTCATCATTACGGCTGCACCGTTTCTGTTGCGCCGCTTATTCTCGCTGGCTCACGCTCGCCTGTTATTTTGTCTTGTTACTGTTCATATGAATAATTTCTCTCTCCAGGAGGCACTGCAAAATGGGGTTTCCCTTTTGTCAGCCGTTCAGACCGCGAGCGAGCTGTATCTGAAAGCGGGCCAACTCACTGAATTAGATGGGTGGTCGTTGAAGGGGCGTAACCCAGCGGTGCTCAGGCAAATGATGCCTATCATGGGTTGGTTTTATGAGCATTACTATCGAGTGAGCAGCGATGGTTGGGAGAATATTCCCACCGATGAACCTGTCATGTTTGTAGGCTCTCATAATGGTGGGCTGGCTGCGCCAGATATGCACATGATGCTCTATGACTGGTGCCGCCGCTTCGGCACTGAAAAGCCGCTGTATGGCTTAATGCATCAATCCGTGTGGAAAATGTCGCCGGCCGGGGCGCAATTAGCGACGCAAATGGGCAGCGTGCGGGCGCATCCACGCATGGCGATCGCAGCGCTGAACAGCAAAGCTAATGTGGTGGTGTATCCCGGTGGTGCTCAGGATGTGTTCCGCCCTTTTACAATGCGTAACAAAATTTACTTCCACAACCGCAAAGGCTTTATCAAATTAGCCCTCAAAAAAGGGGTGCCGATTGTGCCGATGATCTCTCACGGTGCGCACTCGACCCTGGCCGTACTCACCGACGTTTACCCCCAGGTCAAGCAGCTCCATGAACTGGGCATGCCTTGGTTACTGGGCATTGACCCAGAAGTTTTTCCGATTTATTTGGGGCTACCCTGGGGAGTCTCGATCGGCCCATTGCCGAATATTCCACTACCAATAAAAATACATACGCGCATTGGCAAACCCATTCGATTTGAGCGCAGTGGTGCAACAGCCCTTCAAGACAGGGACTACGTGGATACTTGTTATGAAACAGTAAGATCTCAAATGCAAGCTGAGCTAGACGAGTTAGTCGCTGAGCATACATAACGACGGCTGCATAGAGATTTTCTGTTTTT
>JBCDAG010000498.1:0-4733 GCA_039186165.1 Cyanobacteria bacterium P01_F01_bin.53 | reverse complement strand
TTCTGTCGTATTAAAACCAGTCAGGCTTTGTAACAACCGAGATCTATTCTGGAGCTCCGCGTAGTGCATTTTCATAGGTGGCTGCCGACGGTGTAACCTCGCTTTTGATTCTAGCGTTCTAATTTCCGATAAGGTCTAATAGCTATAAACAGTTAGACTTAGCTACTTCCTGATTCCTAATCTTGCCATTCGAAAGGATTTCCACATCAAGATTCGGTGACATATCCAGATGACTGACGATTTTCTTGTTTTTCGATATTTAGAGGATACACAACTAATGCTCAAAAAAGTTTTGGCGGCCAGCGTATTTGGGGCCGTTCTTATGGGTGGTTCTGCGATCGCGCATCCGATCACAGAAGCTGAAGTCACTGAGGCACAGCAAGTTTGGGGTGACGGTATCGTAGAGATCGGCAGCGCCTACTTAAATGATGGTGACTACGAGACTGTAGCAGCTGAGCACGTAGATACACTCTACGGCTATGACGAAGGTACCGTTCTCTTCAAGCCGACTAAAGCCGCGGCTGAGCAATTTCGCCTGACGGAGGAAGAAGCCCTCTCCTATTTTGTCGGTGGTAGCATAGAGGAAGATACCGGCTTTGCGTTGCAGCCTTGGACTGCGGTACGCTTTGAAAACACCGACATTATTACTGACGTCGACTCTGCTGTTGCTATGGGCAACTACTTTTTCACAGATGCCAACACTGATGAGGAAGTAAAAGTGGAGTTCATATTTGGGTATGTGCGCGGGGAGGATGGCGATCTCTTGATCAATGTCCACCATTCATCGCTCCCTTACACCCCGGCGAATTAGTGGTTTGATTTCATAGGATGATCGTTGAGCGGTAGGTTAGTGTTCGTATAATCGAACAATCTTAGAGATTTGCTTACTTCACCTTACGTTTGCTTACTCCACCTTACGTTGGAGTGAATGTGTGGAGTAGCAAATGTGTAGGGTTAAGAGATCAAGCGTCACTTTAAAGTGGCCCACACCGCTCAACTGAATCGTTTCGTTGACCAGGTTTGAGTTGACTAACCTTTAGCTGCAATTTTTCCAAAAAAATTGCAGCTAAAAAAATTACAACAATCGGTTTCTCACCTATCCACCCTCCTCCCCGGTTATCGTTTCCGTTCAAATTAACAAGTCTCCCTAACCGTCTCCAACCGACATGGCTAGGACACCTCTATATTCTCCTATGGCGCAACACCGACTTATTCATAAAACGGACACTTGTCGACGGGGCCAACCGTCTCGGCTCTTTTTCTAGGGCCATGGAGCTTTTCAGGAGCACGATCCGCCCCCCTTGATTCCTAGACCCGCTCGAAGAGCAATCCACACAAGAGAAAATGACCGAAATGGTTCACACCTAGCTGGCTTTTAAAGCCGTCCACGTCTCGATGGCGGCGGTTGACTTATCGGCGTTGCGGCTCATCATCAACACTTTTGCGCCCTTAGACAACGTCATTTTAATGGATCGGTTGCCAGCTTCATAACCAGTCGATGAAGCGGACAAAAAGGAATCTCAGCGACTTATTGACGGAATAGAACAGTCTTGTGTTCGAAGGGCATCCCAAGCCTGATCAAGCAATTTCTTCAGCATCACACCTAGTGAAGTGAGCCTTGTAGAGAAACGCGAACTAGCAAGAGGGCTCACCGGCTCGTTAATGGCACCGATGCCAGGCCTTGCTATAGAGCTTATGTGGATGTCGAGCAATAACTTTGTAGATAACCAAGGGTAAAACGCTTCGCTTCACTCACTAGACGATCACGAAACTCGGGCTCTTGCTCCTGTGCTAGCCAAAGTAGATTATCGATTGTTTTTAAGAGAACAAATGCGATCGCCTCGCAATCTTTTTTAGTCAAACTGGCATCTCTTTGATTGAGTTCAATTGCCCAATTTCTCAAGATTTCTGCATCCAGCGAATCTTCAAGTTTTTGCCACCCCGGTGGTAAACCCTGTACTTGATTGAAAATTGCATAATAGCCAGGGTAATCCATTAGAAATTGATTACAGAAATCAACAACTTGGTCCACATAGTCGGGCAACGGAAGCTGCACCATTGTTTCCCCATCAAGGGCATCTAGTCGCTGCTGAAAAAGTTCTAGATAGCGCACATGAAGTGCTTGAAGGATTTCTGGCTTGTCCTTAAAAAACTGATAAATCGATCCAACGGGCACACCCGCAGCTTGCGCCAGTGCTCGCATCTTAGTCGCCTCATACCCCTCTCGAATAAAGAGAGCTTCAGCAGCATCTAAAATCTGATTCACCCGTTCTTGACTGCGGGCTTGGCGGGGCTGCGATCGCATTTTTGCTGAATGTGGTGTGTCAGACGCCATCGCTAATCAGTTCTCCACCCGCCTTACAACCATCAACATTGTACACAGTCACCTTAGAGCACTCACCTTAGAGCACCCACCTTAGAGCACTTGAGCTTGCGAGGTTCCAATCGGCGACGTTGAGTCATGGGTGCTTTCCCCCTTTTGATGGCGCTTGACGAATCCGAACAATGTTCATAATATCAGTAATACGAACATTGTTCAGGTTAAGTATCAGCCCCAATGTGATTCCATCACGAGAGCACCATTACAGGAGCAATATACGAGTGATTATGGATAGACGAAATTTTATTTTGGGAGCTGGAGCTGCGATGGGAGCTGGTTTTATCCCATGGCCTAGCCATGCTCAACCTACGACAGGTCCTCAACTTAAGGGCTATCTTCGGACAAATTGGAGTCGAGATCCCTTTGCCTACGGCACTTACTCCCATATTGCTAAAGGGGCTAGGCGGCGCGATCATTGGCATCTTGCCCAGCCGCTGATGGACCGATTGTTTTTTGCAGGTGAAGCCACCAACCCAGACCGCAACAGTTCGGTACATGCCGCACTCGAAACAGGGCGCTCAGTTACTCAAGCTCTTCTGGAGTACGACTATGAAACGATTGGCATTATCGGGGCGGGCATCTCTGGTATTGTGGCAGCCCATGCGCTTAGCGAAGCTGGTCGGACGGTGCGTGTGATTGAGGCGCGTGATCGCATTGGTGGACGGATTCACACGGACTATTCTGCGGGGGTAGCCTGTGATCTTGGTGCGAGCTGGTTGCACGGCCCCATTGGTAATCCCCTTACTGAAGTAACGGATGCCGCCGGAATGCGTAAAGTAATCACAAACGACACTTGGATTGCTCGGGACAGGGGCCGCAAACTGGAAGATAAAGAGCTCCCAGACTGGTTGACTGAAATCAGTGAGTATGACAATAGAGCCGGAACCAGCGCTGATTCTATTAATCAATGGGCCTACGTATTTTCTAATGATTACAAAGGCGATGATCTCATTTTCCCGGATGGCTATGCCCAGATATTTGAGCAGTTTCAAGGCAGCTATGACGTGGTTCTCAACGAAATTGTTCAAGCTATCAATTACGATGAAAATGGTGTTCAGCTCACGTCTAGCTCCAGTCAATCTGGCTTTGATGCGGTGGTTGTGACAGTTCCACTCGGTGTTCTAAAGTCAGGCGATATTACGTTTAGTCCGGCTTTACCGAGGAATAAGCAGAAGGCGATCGCCCGTCTTGGGATGGGGACGCTAGACAAAATTTATCTTCAATTTGACGAGGTTTTCTGGGACGAAGAACCTCACTCGATCCTCACCCCCTTCACTGACTACGAGCCTGGCTACTACAACAATTGGATTAATTTATATGCGCTGTTTGGTGAACCACTTTTATTAGTATTTAATGGCGGTCCAGCAGCCTTAGCCTTATCGTCAGAGAGTGATGAAACAGTTGTTCAGGGTGCATTGGATACCATTCGGCGCGCCTACGGATATTCCTAACCCCAAATACTTCCTAACCCCAAATACTTCTTAACCCAAAGTACAATGTTCGCTAACCAGCTCACCCTGCATTCTGACAAATACACTTAACCCAAAACTTGGAGATAACCAACAATATCGAATGCCAATTCAACGCCTAGCTCGACTCAGCGACATTATTTTCGCCGTGGCTATGACCATCCTGGCCATCGTCTTTGCTCCAGTCTCGATGGATGACATATCCCCAGAGACATCGGCTCAAGTGCTGTTGAAGCAATTACCAGGGCTAGGAATTTATGCCCTGACGTTTATCACCCTGGCATTCTATTGGTTCACCCATGTAAACCAGTTCAAGTATTATCAAAAGACCGATGCCGTTCATACCTTTCTGAGTCTGTTTAGCCTCTTATTTGTAGTGCTGTTTACCTATGCTAGCGATCTCTCAGAAGCCTCTGAGGGCGCATTTGTGATTAATTTGTTTTACAGCTTGGCAGCGATAGGTGTCGGTACGTTTTCCGCAGCTGCATGGATTTATGGCACGCAAAACCGACGGTTGGTGGCACCTGACTTATCTGAGGAAACCATTCGCCACATTCGTCAAGAAAGCTACATTGAACCCAGCATTTATCTACTGGCAATTGGGGCCAATTGGCTAGTTTCCTGGGGCTGGAGTGCCACGGTGACTTTGGGTTTTCCGATCGCTTTTTTGATTCAGGCAAAGCTATCTGGCCACCAAACGGAAGAAACGGCACCGGCTTCGGAGTAATACGCATTACTTATGACTGGAGTCTGGCAAAAATAGACTGTAATTGAAGGAAAGAGCCACACCATAGTAGATTCAGGCTAATAACCAAACCAGCCTGATAGTGTGACTCATGATAAAACTCATTATCCATCCGAGTGAGATTCTGCTCAACTTTCTG
>JBCDAG010000497.1:0-4749 GCA_039186165.1 Cyanobacteria bacterium P01_F01_bin.53 | reverse complement strand
GTGATTGAAGAGGCGGGGAGTGCCGTAGAAGCTTTAGAGGCTGTGCGATCGCGTTTCCAAGCGTATCAACAGGCCCTAGACGATCCCGCGCTACGGCCAAAAAACAAAAAACAGGCCTTGGCTCGGCCCATTGATCTGATGATATTGGACTTAGGCCTCGGTGCTAATGAGCCTGATACGTTGCCGGGTTTGCAGCTCTGTCAACAGATTAAAACAGACTTTCCAACTTTGCCCGTATTGGTGTTGAGTGCTCAAGCTGAGCCTGTGCTGCAAGCGGCGGCTGAACGCATGGGGGCAAATGGGTATGGTACGCGCAGCATGTCTGTTCGTCGGCTGGCTCAACTCATTCGGCGAGTGGCTGTACCGGGAGCGCCCATCCATCAGTCTGCAAATGCGGGTGGTGAAACTCAGTCAAGATTAGAGGGTGATTCTGGCCAGGAAGTATCTGATGGTTTTGTTGGAATGTCAGGGGCTGATGATTCGGCTTCTGGTGCTGCGCGATCGCCTCGTTCCAGTAATCGCGCTAAGCGGGCATCATCACTGTCCCGTTTAGACGATATCCCCGGCCCTCTAACGGCAATGCGCATTAGTATGCGCCTCTCTGGCTTGCAGCAAATTGATCAAAATATTGCTGAGGTGAACCTCGCCCGTCAGCGGACGGACTCATGGTTGAACCAAGCCATTCTTGATGGCAAAAAGAGAGAATTAGCAGCGGCCCGTTGGATTGTTGCTTCTCTGTGGCGGACGCCAAAGTTTAGTGATGATCCGAAGCAACGTGGTGTGGGTTCGCGCGGGGGGGACCTGACCGCGAGCACCGATTGGATTCGGATGGTTCAGCAGGGTGGCAGTTCTAGCTATGCGGATAGGACGGCGGCGCGGTATTTAGATCGTGACTCGTTAGTGCCGAGGGCGACAGCAGCGTTGGCTGCGACGGAATCCCGGCTGCAAGCGCGTCCGGGTGATGTGCAAAGTGTTGTTTTTGAAGGGGTCTTTGCCAAGCTCCAGCGTCCACTGAAAAATATCAGTGAGTCGCCGTTAGAAATTGATATTTTGCGGTCTGATAAAAAGCTGGAGTTGTTGTACTTGGTGCTACGCCAGCTGGAAGATCTGTTGGCTGATTTACGAACGTCTCAGGTGAAATATGGTCAGCTTTCGATGCGCTCTTCCCAGATTATTCAAGATCTGTGGGATGCGGTGAATCTAGAGTTTTTTGGTAAGTATTACACGGTTAGGGTTGGCAATGTCGAAGAGGAAGTCGTCACGCTGTTGCAGCGAGAAAAACCGTTGGTGCAAGCCCAAATCCTGGATCGCATTCCAGCGGTGAATGAGCTGTTTGCCCATTGGCTATTTCAGGAGCCGATGGTGATAGAGAGTGAGTCTTACATGGCGACGACGCCTCAGGCGATCGCATACAGCGAACGGCTGCTCGAAAATCTGATGATTCAGGTGGCCAATGCGGTGGTGCAACCGTTGCTGAATCGGTTGGCGGACAGTGAGCCGATTAAGCAGAGCTTGTACACAAGCAGGCTGATGTCTTCTCGGGAAATTGAGCGGTTTCGGAATGATTTATCCTGGCGCTATCGCTGGGACAGGTTAGTGAATGAACCGAAGGCGATTTTTGAGAGCCGGTACAACCTTTTCACCCTGACGCCGAATGGCATTAATACGACGTCTATCTATGCGCCGCGTCGGGCTGAGCTGGATCGGTTGGGTGGTTTGCCGTTAATGGTGACGTTGGCGTTGGAAACTAGAGATGCGATTTCACCCCGACTCCGCGCGGCTATTTCTTTGGTGGGTAGCTCGGTTGTTTATGTTCTTACCGAAGTACTTGGTCGGGGTATTGGCCTTGTTGGCCGTGGCATTCTCAAAGGGGTTGGTAGTGCCTGGCAAGATACTAAGGGGAAAGGGACGAAACGCCGGGGTCCTGGGTATGACAGTGAGCGCTCGCCTTATCAAAATACCTATGTAGACAATACCTACTCCCAAGACTTCAATGAATGGGAATAAATCGAACTCATCCATCAAACCAGGATCAATCGCCGTCGCTCGTCTCAACCCAATTCTCCAGCACGATGTCTGGATAAACCTGAAAATCACTGATGTTGTTGGTGACTAGTGTGAGGTTCAAGCTTTTTGCGTGGCTTGCTATCAGCTTATCCAAGGCATCTTTTGTTCGTGCTGGCGCAGCCCCTCGAACGGCTGCGTATGCCTGAGCAGATGATTGAGTAAATGGAACTGCTGGAATTATCTTTAATAGTGCATCCAGTGCTTGGCGATTCTGAATTTGTGAGGCTTCATTCCTAGAACAGTGCACTCCATACTCTAGTTCTGCCAAGGTAATAGCTGAAATGACAACTTCTCCCTGACGACAGGTAGCAAATCGTTTTGCGACCGAGGCCGGTTGCCGTTTCATGATATAAATGCAAATGTTCGTATCGAGCATGTATTTCAAAGCAGCTCACGCTCCTGAGTGCCCTGTTTAGGTCTGCCTTCAGTCATAAAGTCATCTGAAAAAGCAGCGAACACATCCATCGCATTGGTGAGTGGTGCGCCTATAGGTTGAATGATGATGCGATCGCCCTCTCGCTGAATTTCATATTCAACATCCAATCGTTCAAACTGTAGCTCTTTGGGAATACGAACAGCTTGTGAGTTACCACTTTGAAAAACACGGGTGCGCATTGCTTCTCTCCGAACAGTCGTATATACAGTATATACAGTCGGTAAAAATATTACCTAATACAGTAGTGACCCCGTATTCCTACTCTTGGGGAGACACTTCGTGCTAGGTTCACCCATGCCCGTAGGGTTATACGACTCCGCTCAGCCAGCAGAAAACACTGGCTTTTCTTTCTGATTGCAATAGTTAACCGATTATATTACGGGACAACTCGCTCTCCCGGCTAAAATGTCGCGCATTTTCATTTCCTATCGTCGCAGTGATGCTGCCGCTGAAGCGGGGCGAATTTACGATTACCTTGAAAGAGCCTTCGGTCACGAAGCAATTTTTAAGGATGTCGATGCGATTGATGCAGGCGATGATTTTCGCGATCGCATCAATGATGCCGTGGGGCAATGTCAGGTACTGCTAGCTGTGATTGGCAAAAGCTGGTTGCAGGTGACCGATGAGGCAGGCCAAAGACGGTTAGATAACCCGGCAGATCTGGTGAGGTTAGAAATTGAAACGGCGTTGCTGCGCAAGGTACGCGTTATTCCCCTGTTATTAGATGGGGTAGCGATGCCTACTGTGCGCGACTTGCCTACGGCATTGGTGCCATTGGTTGACCGCAATGCCGCTCGCGTGCGTCACGATCCTGACTTTCGTCGCGATATGGATCGGGTTATAGAGGTGATTCAGCGTGAGTTGGAAGGGTGTCCTCAGACGGTAGAACAGCTTAAAGGACCATTCTCTAACACACCCCCTACAGTTCTGCCTTCTAAATCACCGCCCTCCGAGCGTAGCCCTCTCCGTGAAAAACGGCTTTCAGTGATTTCAAAAGCTGTACCGCGTAACGATGCAAACCATATCAGTCGTCGTCGTCTTTTTCAGCTGTTGGCCTACTCTGGCGCTGGGTTGGGTGCTGCCTTTTTAGGAAGAGACTTGTTTCAAGGCGGTGAAGACTGGCAACTGCCGACCCTTGAAGCTGCAACCATTAATGGCACAACGGCAGAATTCAATGTTGCAACCGTCAATGTTTCTAAAAAAAGTATTGCGATAGTTCGTGATTGAGCAGAAATCGTGACTGAAGAGTTGGGTGGCGGCATAACGCTTGACCTCATGGAGATTCCTGGTGGAATCTTTACGATGGGTTCACCCGCTGATGAGCTTTATCGTTTGCAGAGGGAAGGGCCACAGCATCAGGTGAGGGTGCCAGCTTTTGCGATGGGGAAGTATGCCGTCACCCAAGCTCAGTGGCGAACTGTAGCGGCCCTACCGAAAGTCGCAGAAAGCTTAAACCCATCGCCTGCTCACTTTGTGGGAGACCATCGTCCGGTTGAAAAGGTGAGTTGGTGGGAAGCTGTGGAATTTTGCCAACGCTTATCAGCTAAATCAGGTGTGGCGTATCGGCTGCCGAGTGAGGCGGAGTGGGAATATGCCTGCCGTGCCGGGACAACCACACCGTTTCATGTGGGTGCTACCCTAACGGCTGACTTGGCGAACTATAGGGCTACTTCTGCCTACGCTAATGGTCCTAAGGGAAACTATCGTGAGGAAACGACGGTTGTAGGGAGTTTTCCGGCTAATGCTTTTGGTCTTTATGACATGCATGGCAACGTGTGGGAATGGTGTGCAGATTATTGGCACGATAGTTATGAAGGTGCGCCTACTGATGGTAGTGCTTGGTTAAAAGATAATTTGCAGGCTGTTCGTCTTCTACGTGGCGGCTCCTGGTCCGACCTTCCGAGGTTCTGCCGCTCCGCTTTCCGCTACCCCTACTTCCCCGTGGACCGCCTCAGCTTTATCGGTTTTCGGTTGAGTTGTTCCGCGCCCAGGACTCTTGGGTAGCCCTTTTCTCTTTTGCCCTCTTGCGCTTTGCCCTCTTAACTCTTTTCGCGCGCAGCGCGATCAATTTTTTTTACAAGCTGTCGATAAGTTCTGAGTACTTGAAACGGCGTTGTTGCATGAATATTTTCTGGGCCCCAATCTCTTAGATTTCTAAAAATATTCAGTTTTCTTAGTCAGTGAAGGCATAGCTATCCGGCATTCCCAAATGTGTCATCCGATTGAGTGCTGCACAAGCGAGTAGT
>JBCDAG010000496.1:0-4763 GCA_039186165.1 Cyanobacteria bacterium P01_F01_bin.53 | reverse complement strand
GCAGAAATAATGTGTAGAGCGTGCTGTTGCACTGGGCTGTAGAGGGTTTTGATATCTCGCGCATGGTCTCGCGATCACTCAGAAAGAAGGGGCTCTTATCAGCATACAGGCTTGCTATTTTGTCAATGCGTAAGTCCTATAATCATGAAAATGCCGCTGGCGTGTACAAATCCAAAGCACATTTGGATAAGCTCAAGCAGTTTGCGGTGGCAGCGCTGCAATAAAGGTCTGGTGAGTATGCTCCTTTCAATGTGCTCCTCAAAGCTGTTCCTTTTGACGGTTACATAGTCCTTCGAGTGTGAATACGCTAGGATCTGGGAAAGTCAGATATAAGGAGCAAACCCAATGGTGGATAAGGTTGTCAAAACGGATGCAGAATGGCAGGCTCAGCTAACGCCTGAGGCTTACCAAGTCACCCGAAAGGCAGGCACGGAAAGGGCCTTTACCAGTCCGCTCAATAACAACAAAACCGAAGGCGTTTATCGCTGCGTGTGCTGTGATGTTGAGCTGTTCACCTCTGAGACTAAGTTTGACTCGGGTACGGGTTGGCCTAGTTTCTATGCGCCTAGTCAGCCAGAAAATATTGCGAATAAGAAGGACTTTAGCCACTTCATGATTCGCACGGAAACGACCTGCTCAGTGTGCGATGCGCACTTGGGTCATGTCTTTGGCGATGGGCCAAAACCCACGGGTAAGCGCTACTGCATGAACGGTGCGGCCCTTAGCTTTGAGCCGATGGATGTGAATGAGGATGGCCAAGTGAGTGGTAGCTCAGCGCAAGCAGTGGGCTAACGTATGCAACTCCATACGATCGTTCAGAATCGGAATCCACGGGGGTTTCCGATTCTGTGTCTCCATGGTCATCCCGGTAGCGGCGAGGCCATGGATGTTTTTACGGGGTCATTTGCTGAGTGGCCAGCGTTGCCGTTTACGACCTATGCGCCTGATTTGCGGGGCTATGGTCATAGTCGAGCGTCAGGCTCCTTTGAAATGACGCGCCACTTGGAAGATTTGGATGCGTTGCTGGCCCAGCACGGGATTCGCGAATGCCTGGTGCTGGGCTGGTCGCTTGGGGGCATTTTGGCGATGGAGATGGCCCTGCGTCGGCCCGATGTGGTGAAGGGGTTAATTTTGATCGGGACGGCGGCGCGCCCTCAAGGGTCTCATCCGCCGATTACCCTCAAAGATAATGTGATGACGGGGATCGCCGGGCTGCTAAATTATGCGCTGCCTGCTTGCGGGCCTGCCATGGCACTGGGGCAAAAGTCTCTCTTTCGCTATCTTATTCGTCAACATACGCCGGAGGCCTATCGTTACCTGGCGCGGCGCGGCGCACCGGCCTTCTTGCGTACCAGTCGCTATGCTGAAGCGGCTCTGTTTCAGGCGATTCGGGCGGGTTACAACCGATTGCCCGATCTACGAGAACTCACGATTCCGAGTCTGATGCTGTGTGGGGAGTGTGATCGCCACATTACTGCCGATGCTAGCTTAGAGACGGCCCGTGCCCTTCCCAATTGCCAGACCCACTGCTACCCTGACACCGCCCACCTGTTTCCCTGGGAAATTCCGGCTCAGGTCAATGCCGATATTCGCAATTGGCTAGTGAGCCATGCCGATATTTGGCGCTGATATTTAATGTTGATCTTCAGCCGCGCTAAGTCCAACAGTTCCTGTTCTTTTTTGCCCACTTATAACTCTTTTCACGTAACTCTTTTCACGAATCTTTTTCTATGGCTATCCATACGCCAGACTGGGTGAAGCACGCGGTCTTCTACCAGATCTTTCCTGATCGGTTTGCCCGTACTGTCCGTGAGCCACTTCCCCCCGCGATGCAGGTCCCGTTAGAGACTTGGGAGTCACCGCCTACGCTACAGGGCTACAAAGGCGGCGACCTGTGGGGCGTTGCCGAACAGCTGGATTATCTACAAGATATGGGCATTACGGCGGTGTATTTCACGCCTATTTTTAGCTCAGCGAGTAACCATCGCTATCACACCCACGACTACTACACGGTAGATCCGTTATTGGGGGGTAATGAGGCCTTTTTTGATCTGTTGGAAGCCGCCCATGCTCGCAATATAAAAATTGTTCTAGATGGTGTGTTTAACCATGCCAGTCGTGGCTTTTTTCACTTTAACGACATTTTAGAAAATGGCCCCCATTCCCCTTGGCTCGATTGGTTCAAGATAGAAGGCTGGCCGCTCTCTGCCTATGACGGTGAGAAAAGTGCCAACTACAAGGGCTGGTGGAATAACCGGGCGCTGCCTGAATTCAACCATGACAATACCCAGGCCCGGGAGTACATCATGCAGGTGGCTGAGTATTGGATTGAGCAGGGTGTGGATGGTTGGCGGTTGGATGTGCCGTTTGAAATTAAGGTAGAAGGCTTTTGGGAAGAGTTTCGCACGCGGGTGAAGGCAATTAATCCTGAGGCCTATATTGTGGGAGAGATTTGGACGGATGCGCGGCAGTGGCTGGATGGTAAACAGTTTGATGGGGTGATGAATTACCTCTTTACCGGGCCTGCGATCGCCTTTGCGGCGCAAAACAACGTGGACATGCCCTTAGTTGAGAAAGTTTCCTACAATCCTTACCCCGCACTGGATGCCAAGGCCTATGCTGAGAAAATTGAAGCGCTGCTAGCCCTGTACGATTGGGAAATTCAGCAAACCCAGCTGAACTTACTCTCTAGCCATGATGTGGCCCGCGCGTTGAGCGTGGTGAAGCAAGATCGCTCCAGTATGGAGCTGGCGACGTTGTTGCTGTTGACCTTCCCAGGGGCACCGAGCATTTACTACGGGGATGAAGTTGGCCTAGCGGGCGGGCTAGATCCGGACTGCCGCTGGGCGTTTCCTGCGAAAGATGCCTGGGATCAGTCGCTGTTGCAATTGCATAAGGACCTGATTGCATTGCGCCATGCCTATCCGGCGCTGCGCACGGGAGCGTATCAAACCCTGGCGGCGGAAGGCAACTGCCATGTGTTTTCTAGAATTTTAGAAGGTGACATGGTGGTGGTGGCGGTGAATGCGGGCGAGCAGTCTGTCCAGGTGCGACTGGCGGATATGGCGGCGAGCCAGGGGCAGGTACTGTACGGTGCTGGCACGGTGGAGTGGCTGGGCGATCGCACCGCTATGCTCCAGATTCCGGCCCGCTCGGGGATGGTGCTGGGTAATGGCGACCGGTAGCGGGTTTTGTTCTTGAGTGGCAATGGCAGCTTATAATGCTAATGCTTTAAGGGCTGTTTGCCTGTCTTTTGTCTATGCATTTATCTGAATTAATGCCTGCTGCCCGCCAGCTGAGTCGCCAAGATAAGCTGCGACTGATTCATATGCTATTGGTTGAGGTTGCTGAAGAAGAAGGCTGTGAATTAATCCCTGCCAAGCAAGAAGCTCGCGAGATTTTGTTGGCTAAGTTAGCGGCGACAGATGCGGTGGCCTGGTCGCCCTACGATACCCAAGGGGCCGCGCAAGCACTCTCAGAACTGTTGGTCGAGACGATATGAATAACAGCAAGCGATTTCCTTTTGTGGAACGGACCAATGCGCTGGGCCTTTCGAATGTTTTACCGTTTTTACCGGTGGTACTCACCTATGGCACCAAAGAGGTAGAGCTGACCGCGTTGCTCGATACCGGATCGAGTGTGAACATAATGCCCTATGACGTGGGCGGCGCACTGGGTGCTGTATGGGAGGCGCAGACGGTGCCTATTTTACTCAGTGGGAATTTGGCCAGTACAGAAGCTAGGGGACTGGTTGTGCCTGCCAAAATCGCAGACTATGAGCCTGTGTTGCTCTCATTTGCCTGGACCAAATCAAACGACACACCCGTGGTGTTTGGCCATACCAACTTTTTTGAAGAATTTGATGTGTCTTTTTACCGGGCCGATCTGGCTTTTGAAATTAGCCAAAGGACAAAGCAATTCATCATTTAAGGACCTCTAAACTTAAGGACCTCTAAACTTAAGGGCCTATAAACTTAGGTGCCCCTAACGACGAATCCGGCCATCATCGTCAATGATGGCCGGATTTGTCTTGTCATGGTTACCTGAAGGTTTCTCTTTTTAAACCATCCTTACCGATTCCCTACTTTCGTTTTTTCAAACCACAGGTGCTAACAGCCCCAAAGACTAATAGCCCGAATATACTGACAGGCTCTGGGATATCCGTAGCATCATCGCCGATAGAAATTTGCGCAGCACTGATCTCAGCAAAGTCAAAGGCTAGATAGGGTTCATCAGGGGCAATAATTTGAGCGGTTACCAGCCCATCAAAGCCATCCTCGGTGGCTGTAAAGACTTCGTCAAAGCCCAACTCAACATAAGCAGACTGAACCCATCCATCAAAGCCGTTTTTATTTTGTTGCCTAGTAAGCTGCCGCGTAAAGGAACCATTCGCAGTCGTGAATAGTATTTCAGCGTCTTTAACGTCGTAGTCAGCAAACAACATGTTGAAGTAGAGGGGGCTATCTTCAACGATATTGCCTTGGTCTACAGCAAAATCAAATGTGAAAACAGGCTGCGGAATTTTGCTCCCCTCGGGCTTATATTCGGATTCGGCCCTCAACGCCTCAATTTCTGCGTTTAAGGTATCAAGATTAGTCTGAATGCCTGCTCTTGATACCTTAAACGCCTCTCTTTGATCGATGAGAGGTGTCCTCTCAATTTTCAACGTATCTATTTGTGCTTTCTTGGCATTGAATTCACCTGTGAGTTCTGTTTTTTGAGCGATCAGGTTGTCCCTTTGTGCTTTAAGTTCATTGATTTGG
>JBCDAG010000495.1:0-4771 GCA_039186165.1 Cyanobacteria bacterium P01_F01_bin.53 | reverse complement strand
TTAGAGTCAAAAAGGTATAATAAAAGAATAATTAACTATTAAATATACATGATCATATTTTGGAATTTGAATTTGATAATAATAAAAGTGACTCCAACTCAATCAAGCATGGAATAAGCTTCACGGAGGCTCAGCAGCTCTGGGACGATGTTAGAAGGATAGAAATTCCGGCTCGAACGGACAGAGAACCGAGATTTGCGCTCATCGGTAAGATTGAGCAAAAGGTTTGGACAGCAGTGATTACCTATCGCCAAAGCAAGGTGCGAA
Organism: Cyanobacteria bacterium P01_F01_bin.53; assembly: GCA_039186165.1. Classification (GTDB taxonomy): domain Bacteria; phylum Cyanobacteriota; class Cyanobacteriia; order Phormidesmidales; family Phormidesmidaceae; genus Phormidesmis. The sequence continues at coordinate 4,504 of JBCDAG010000495.1, read as the reverse complement.
TCATTTCAGTCAGGAGAGCCCGTGACAAGGAGATCGCAGCATATGAAGAAAAAGACAATTAGCGCCTCAGAATTTGATGCTAAATTCGACCAAGGCGAAGACGTTAGTGAGTTTTTAGATTTTTCTCAAGCTAAGCGTCCGGCACTACAACAGCGAAGAGTCAATGTTGACTTTCCCTCGTGGATGGTAGAAGCCTTAGATCGTGAGGCTCGTCGTTTAGGCGTTACGCGTCAGTCAATTATTAAAGTATGGCTAGCTGAACGTCTTGAAAAAGCGCCTCAATAGTGCCTGAAGTTGGTTCTTGTAAAAGGCTCACTTGTTGCATCCCCCTATCAAAGCAACAGCATCCAGAGAAAAGAGTCCAAAACAGCCGCCCCAACGACAACACTGCTTGGTGAGAAGTCAGGACAAGCATATTGTCAGAGTATGAGCTAAGACTGATCAAGAATTTCTTGCGATCCAGAGAATTTTTTTCAGGGGTGCGCTATTGAGTTCTTCGATAAGTGGTATCTCAGTGAGGCCCTGTTGTGACCAGTCTCCTTCAAAAAAGTAGCTGACATTTCGAGTAGCGGCCGCAGGACAAATCACATGATTGGCACCAACCCCGTCCGTGCCAACAAAACAATTTCTAGAAATATCTTCTTCAAAAATATCGGAGAAAATATCGCCGATGCTATCCCCCGAGGCGTTACTCACCTGAGTGCTCTCTATCAAAACGGTGCGAACCAATGAGCCATCAACGCTCGAATCGATAGTCAGCACATTCTGGCCACCATCAGAAACCACAATAATGGGATAGTCAATGCCCTCTTCCGATTTGACAGACTCGGTAACAACCAGCTCGGGAAACAAGGCCTGAATGGTAGCTATGTCAAAACGAGTCTCAGCGTTAATGCCGCCTACCGCCGTATCTGAAAACGTAATCGTGACCTCGGATGCCTCAGACTCAGCGTCGGGCTCAGATTCAGGCTCAGAGACGGATGGGGACTCGCCTTCTTCACTGGCTGTTTCCTCGCTGGCCGTTTCCTCACTGGCCGTTTCTTCGCTGCTTATCTCTTCATTAGCCGTTTCTTCGCTGGCCGTTTCTTCGCTGGCCGTTTCAGCCGTTGATGGTTCGAGAGCTTCAGTGGTTGAAACAGTTGTTTTTGGCGTACAGGCTGTGGATAAGAGTAAGACAACGAGCAAACTCAACTGAAGTGGCTTTGCGATCGCAGATAAAAAAGGCTGTGTGCTGTTCATGATTAACGAAGGCTGATTGGTAGAGTTGGCATCGGGGAGGCATGTTCGTTCTAACGTACCGCGTTGCCCTGGCCTCTGTCAGTGAGCAATTTGGCGATTCCTCAACTGGTCTATTAACCAAAAACTACGATGGCTGGACAGCTCACCATTATTCAGGTCGTCACAATATCCTGACGGGCGGCCCATTGAGCGATATCGGTACAGCTAATCGCTGCCGCCATCAGCTCAGGAAATTGATCGGGGGTACAGGCAAAAGAGGGAATACCAAAGCTGGCAAAGGCCGCTGCATTTTGATGGTCAAAATAAGGTGCCCCTTCATCGTTAAGGGCGAGTAGCGTAATGACTTGTACACCGGCAGAAACCAAAGCAGCGACCCGTTTTAGCATGGCGGCATTGTCACCCCCTTCGTAGAGATCGCTAATGAGCACCAGAATCGTTTCTTGGGGTTGGCGGATCAGGCCTTGGCAATAAGATAGGGCACGGTTGATATCAGTGCCACCCCCTAGCTGAGTACCGAACAGAACATCGACAGGATCAGCGAGCTTTTCAGTGAGATCAGCAACGGCAGTATCAAAAACAATCAGCTGGGTCCGGACCGCAGGGATAGAAGCCAGGACCGCAGCAAAGATACTGGAGTAAACAACAGAGGTGGCCATCGAACCACTTTGGTCTACACAAAGAATGATGTCTTTAAGCGCGGCGCGTTTTCGGCCATAGCCGATGCGACGTTCTAGAATGATAGTGCGGTAGTTAGGCTGGTAGTGTTTGAGATTGGCACGGATGGTGCGATGCCAATCAATTTCGTTATGGCGGGGTCGGTTGTTGCGTTGGCTACGGTTCAGGCTACCGGTGATAGCCTGTTGCATGGGTGTTTGCAGCTTGCGGATAAGTTCGTCTACGACTTTCCCGACCACCAAGCGTGCGGTTTCTTTAGTGGGTTCTGGAATCACGCCATTCAGCGACATAAGATTCGCAACCAGATGCACATCGGACTCTACAGCTTCGAGCATTTCCGGCTCTAACAACATTTGATGCAGATTGAGCCGGGTAAGGGCATCTTGTTGCATCACGCGAACAACAGAACTGGGAAAGTAACGGCAAATATCACCGAGCCATCGAGCGACGTTGGGCGCTGATTTTTCGAGTCCGCCTTTGCGACTTTTACCGTCTCGATCACCATACAGCGCAGCTAGGGCTTGGTCCATTTCTCTATCGCCAGTGCCCAAGCTAAAGCCATTACCTTCCTCACCATTATTCTCTCCAGATTGTTCTCCAGGTTGACCACCGGCACCGGTAACGGCAGCACCTGAGGATTCACCACTAATGCCATCAGCTTGACCGCCACCTAACACGAGCCGCCAGCGCCGCAGCCTTTCAAAATCAGGTCTTTCAGGATCAGCATCCTTGTAATCAGAACGGCTCATTCACTAACCTCTTGAGAAGACAACGACTCACCTACGGACAGTCCTAACAACTGAGCCACCATCACCAGACTCTCGTCAGCCCGCTGATGATCAAAGGTATGGTCTACGACATTATTTTGAACAGTTGCATTACCCACACGCACCCGCTCACCCATTTGGCGGCGTTCAGGTGCGGAGAAGTTTGAAAACGTACGGCGTAGCAGGGGAACTAAGGTGATAAAGGCCTCATCAGAGAGGCTTGTGACCCAATCGTCTAACACTTGCCAAATCGTATCGTCGTGTAACAACAACAGACCGCTGCCCTGCAAAAATCCCTCGACCCAGGCGGCTGCTTGGGTCGGCTCATTGGCTAATGACAAAGCTAAGCCTAATCGTCGGGTGGCTTCTTCAGTGTGCAAACTCCCTTCATCTAAGAGCAATCGACAAGAATATCCAGCTAGCAAACCATGGAGAGAGGAGGTGTCACAGAGTTGCATGAGGACCGCCGACCAGGCCTTAGCATGGTGCGCCTGTTGAAGCAGTTTAATAGCGCTGTGAGTGCGGGCGATCGCACTCAACATTTTCTGGGCCGCATCATCATCCAATGACGCACAAGCCCCCGGTAAACCAATACACAACCTTGCGACCAGGCCATCAACAACCTCTGCAACCACGACCGTATCCGTTTGGCGAACATCTCGGTAGCGCAGAATATTGGCCAAGGGAGGCAATGCCCCCATCAGGTGGGTCACGTCACTGGCGATCGCAGCCGCATTTTGCAGGCAGTACATGAGGTGGGCGATCGCATCTGGCAAATCAAGCGAGCAGCGCCGGTTCTAACAACTGGGTCAGGGCGGGTAAATCCTCACAGTCATCCGCTCGCTGTTGGGTATAGGCACTGGCCGCAGCCATCACAGTGTTTCCCCAACAGCCCGCCTCAATAATCGCCAGGCTCAGCTCGGGCTCCCAGCGCAACTGCCAAGCTTCTTTAAAAGTGCCTTTACCGCTGGTTTGTTTTGGGTAGCCCCACACGATATTGAGGAGGCGCAGACGATGAAGGAGATGCGATCGCGCCAGATCCAAATCTTTTCGCAGGTCCAGTGCTAACAACTTATTGCTGGCCTCGGGCTTCATCCTCAGTTTCTTTTGCAGACGTTGAAGGTCTTGCTGAAGGGGAATAAGTGGAGTGCTTGCGGGGACTTGGCCAAGGCGATCGCTGATGATGAGCTTTTGCTCAATGAGCTTTAGGGGCGTGCGATCACCAAAACACAAAACAGTCTGCGTTGCCTCATTCAGCTCCTCGAGCCCTGGCATAGCCGAATCACGAATAGCCGCAAGCGCTTCAGCGAGCCTCACTGCCTCAATCACACTGGCAGAAGACGCCTCTAAATCCTCCCCACGCAGCAAACGAGCCACCCGAGTCAACCACTGAATTGAAAAGGTTGTTGTACTGGTTCCTATACCTTTACCCCCCTGGGAAGCATGCCATAAATGGTCATACCAACCAGGGAAAAAGATACCTGCACCATAACCACTTTGCTTAGATAAGCGAGCATATGTCCAAGGAATCCACGTCGCTTTCACCTTCAGCTTAGGTAAACCTTTGAGCAGTGCATTGTCGTGTTTTTGGGTCGGGAAAGGCTCGGTGAGGGCTGGACTATGCTGTTACCGGACATGCGGTTAGATCCAGAGTACGACAAAAAGTTATGCCCCCCTTTCGAGAGTTGAGCTATACCGAAAGGAGGTCTTTAAGTCGTCAGGGGGAACAAAGATGCCAAGCGCAATAGCTGTGCCGATTCGCCGACAGATAGTGAGTCTTTATCAAGCGGGAAAGAGTTATCGAGAGATCGCAGAGGCGCTTG
>JBCDAG010000494.1:0-4773 GCA_039186165.1 Cyanobacteria bacterium P01_F01_bin.53 | reverse complement strand
CGCTAATTTCGTCGCTGAGTGCAAGCAGCACTTCTCCTACACCGTTTTCGACATCACCCAGCCGTTGCAAATTGATATAAATAACCTGAGTCTGAGAACCTAGACAGTTGGCTGCATTACGCAAAATCGAGGTCTTCCCCATACGGCGATGGCCATAGAGCACAATCGATTGTAAAGTCTCACCAGTGATCCAAAGTTCTTCCAGCTGGCGCATGATGTCGTCCCGTCCAGCGAAGCTGTTGCCTAACACCGGATCGCCAATGATATAGGGGTTGCGCAGCGGTTCAGTAATATTGGCTTGACCAATTTCCAGGGATAACGGTTCAAGCGCAGTTTTCCAGGTTTGAGCAATTTCGACAACGAGTTCCCGTTCAGCATCAGGAAGTTGCTCTTTTGTTTGGATTACTTGGGTGAGTTCACCGATGGCGCGGTTGAGGGCCAGGGAGCGGGTAGTTTTGGCAATACTTTGATGAACCAGTTGGGTGTCTTCGATAATGTGGTGGAAGGCATTGATAGCGTCCCAAGTGGTGGGACGTAATAGTGCGTTGCCTTGTTTAGCCTTAGCTTGGAATTGTAATGAAGGTAGGGAATTAAATTTGACCAGTGCTTCGACTGTTTGGATTGGTTCTGGTTGGCAAAGGGATTGGCACACCGAAAGAGAGGAAGCAAGCTGGTACATTTCTTCTCCGTGGGGAATTGAGCGAACCACAGCAAACGCTTCGACTGATTGGTGGGGCTGTCGCTCATGTAAGTACCAAAACCCTGCTGCCGTGGCGTGGGGAAATGTGTCTAGTCTGGACAAGGTATTAACTGCGCTGCTATTCTCGCGAGAGATTATGCCATAGGTTAGTATCCGGATAAGCCTGACACTGAGTTCAGTGCTTGCGACTCTGAATTCAGTGTCTAAAGATGTTGTGAGAGAGTAAATTAGTTGCCAATCGAATATCTCGCGAGTGACTTGGGCTGTTCGATTAATAAGGTGCTCATTTGAAACAGTCTGCAAGGCATTGTGGAGTGCATTGACAGCGGGAATAAATTGGAAGCTATAATGCAGCACCTCATTTACATTATGTAAGCCCAATTCCCAATCGTAGACCAAACAGTTTTGTAGTTTTGTTTGCAAAAACAACAAGGGAACAGGGGTAATACGAGGAAATAGCCAGCTTCCATTTTGCAGTCGATAGCGATTGACGAAATATCCAACGATGTAGCTATCTAGATGACCGAAAGCTGCGCTGAAGGCTATGCCGAAAGCTACGCCGAAAGATACACCAATAGCCACGTCAACCATGCCTGAACCGGAGACTCCTATGCCAAAACCTATGCCAAAAAGTACACATTCAGCCATACCTACAGCTATGCCGAAAGCCACCCCTAAAACTGACTTGACATTCATATCGATAGCCATGCCTGAAACCACGCCGAAAGCTACGCCTAAAACTACGCCAAAAGCCACACCTTCAGACATGCTTAAAGCCACGCCTCCAGACAAACTAACAACTAAGCCTACAGGGAAGCCAAACCCTCCGATGATAAGCACGCCTAAGACCATTTCTTCCACCTTTAACTGCAAGCTGAAAAGCACGCTTGTAGTTAAGGTAAAACCTATTATGAAAACCGCGCATATAGCCTGGTAGCTTCCACTCATGTCAACCATGCCTCCCATGGCTACAACCACGCCGAAAACCACGCCGAAAGCCATGGCTACAACCACGCCTCTAACCGCGCCGAGAGCTACGCTGAAAGTCAAGCCGACAAGCATGCCTGAAAACATACCTATCCAGGCAATCTCGAAACCCATTTGTTCTAAGAAGAGACAAAATAACGGAGTCGTGCTCAGTGTGAGGATAACTCCCTGAATCAATAAGTTTCGTTGAATAGGATTAGTTAGGAGAATTTGCCATATCTGGCGAGTGTTCATTTCACCTTTAGGAATATAGTCTCCTCTAAAAGTATCTACATACCATCGCAAGGCTTGGGGAAAGTAAAACACCCAGTACAACAATCGCAAATAGTCTAGGGGGTTCCACAGTGATAGGGGTCGCTTTAATTTGGGAGCCAAATCCAGGCGGGGCATAGGGGCATCAGGCGGGGCATCAGACATGAACAATTCACCTTTAAAAACCAATCAATTGATCTCGGTAGGCATTATAAAGCTGGAAACAAGCAACCATCACTCGCTGCGGGTGTCCCTCTGTTTCCTCAATGATTTGCCCCATCTCTTCATCGTTAAAACTGATGGGTGTATCCGCTAACCGTTCGGTAATCAACCGTTGTATCATCGTCTTATCCCACCCTGGTAAGAATTGCTCCAAACAAATATTTTGGAACGGCGATACTCCTCCATGACTATCGGTAAACAGTTCACCCAGAGGTACCGACGCAGAAACAACTAATCGCAACGGTGCCTCACCTCCGTCTGCTAAGCCTCGCAGTTGAGAGCGAATCTGTTCGGTAAACCCATTCCAGGTCATCTTTTCAATTTCATCCAACAGCAGCAAAACTTTTGGCTCAAGCTTTTTCAACGCTTGTGTCAGTTTGTATCCTCGACATACCCTAACCCCAATTTCTTCACACAATGCCTCATAAAAATCTTTGTCATCCTCAACGGTTTGCAAATTGAGATAAACTGGATATCGAGATTGAATCAGCATGGTCTCAGCATGATGCTCTACCGCCTTCAGCAATGACGACTTACCCATCTGTCGGGGTCCAATCACGGCCACACTGCTGCCGCTATTAAGAATATCAAACACACTCCGCAGTTCCCGCTTCCGATCGAAAAACTGATGGGGCTGGTCAATCATTCCAGTAGTAGGAACAAAGGGATTCCTAGGAATGTTCTTCAGCTTTAGCCGCGGGAACACTTGCCAAATCACCGACATCGGAATTGCCAAACCGCCCAGATCTGAGCCTCGATCTAGCGTTGATTTGATCACACCACATACCTTCTGGGAGGCTTCATGCACCAGGAGTGAACCACTAAATCCAGGCCTGACCTGCCCACTTCTAAACTTAATCAGGGGAAACCTGCCCCCCGTTAACCCCACACATTCAAAGGTACCTGGATCACCCTCTTGCCGATTATCTGGAAAACCAAAGGTTTGTAGCTGATCCCGCTCGCTAGGATTTTCCCTCATCATCACAATCGGTTGTTCAGCAATGGTTTCAGCCACTATCAACAACGCTAAATCCACTTCTGGGTTGGGATGATCAACTTTAGTAATATTTAACGTTTTATCACGGTGCGGCCAGTAGACCGTGATGCCAGATACTGGCTTATCTTTGACCACATGATTGCAGGTCAATATCAACCCGACCCCAACGAAAAAACCAGTGCCATTGGGTTTACCATTGATATCTAACCGTACCACACAGGTTTTCCAAGACTGGGAAGATAAGGAAGCCACAATCCTTATTCACCCCACTCTAGTGTGATTTTCAAATTGGCTTTTACCTCATCCTGTACTAATAAGGTGGTGAGCTTACCCGATTCCAAGCCAACTTCCAGACCAAATTCCACCGCCGCCTTTTTAGGCTTGACCATATCAAAGGTTTGCTTTAGCCCCTTAGCAATACCACCCACTACCTTGGTCACCTCCTCAAACTTGAGGACGTCGCCAATGCCTACATCTTCCTCACCACCCAGAGAGCGGGCTTCCACCCACAGTCGAGTGCCATCTTCAAGTTCAAGGCTGACGGGCTGTGTTATGTTGTCACTCATGCTGCTCTAACAATCGAATTCTACTCAAGCTAGCCTAAATTTCGGACCATGGGAAGGTGAGGGCTAATTACTTCTTGCACTGCCGGATTTCAGAATTGAGGGTTAAGAATGAGACGATTCGTCTTCCACAAAGGCATGTCAACTTTCTTACTGTGCAGCTCTGGGAAAGTGAGGTGTTATCCAGCAACTTTGCCTACTAAACAACCCTATAAGGGTGTTATTCAGCATTAATCCCTAAACCCAATGGACAAAGCGTTTTTCTAGTACCACAAAAATGCTATAAAGCGCCACCCCCATAGCCGCCAGTGCCAGCAATGCCAAAAACGCTAAGGAAACATCAAAATTTGAGCTGGCCGACAAAATCACATAGCCAATGCCCCCATCGGATGCCACCGTCTCAGCGATCACGGACCCAATAAACGCTTGGGAAATCGCCACCTTTAGCGACGCAAATAAATAGGGCATCGTATGGGGAAACCCCACCTTTTGAAAAATCTCAAACCGATTTGCCCCTAACGCCACTAGCACATCTTCCATCTCCGACTCCACCGTTGCCAACCCACTAGCAACATTCACCGCAATGGGAAACACCGCCAACAAAAATGCCGTAATCACCGCAGGCACAGCCCCAATGCCAAACCAGATGGACATCAGTGGCACCAGCGCCACCTTGGGAATCGTATTAAATCCAATCAACAGTGGATAGAGAGTTAAACTGGCCAGCTTTGAATAGCCAATGGTAAACCCCACCAGGACACCGATAACTAAGGCAATTAAAAAGCCGATTAAGGTGGTAAACAATGTGGTCCAGGCATTTTTAAGCACAACGCCACCCCACTGGGGAACTTCTGCAAAAATCGCCGACGGTGCAGGTAAAACAAACTCGGCAATGCCGAATACGCGCACAACAACTTCCCACAGAACGAATACGACTATGGCGGTGATAATGGGAAAAATGTAGGCCGCTCGTTTAGAGGTGAGTAGTTTGTCTAGCTGGACTTTGGGAGAGGTGGGGGTGTTGATTGTGACCATTTGTGGGAGGAAGGGGG
>JBCDAG010000493.1:0-4777 GCA_039186165.1 Cyanobacteria bacterium P01_F01_bin.53 | reverse complement strand
GCTTCCATCGTTTTATGCTCCCTTGGTCGTCCCTTAATAGTACTGTATATATAATCAGTGGATTAAAAGGCGATTGCAAGTGTCTCGAGCAATTAAATTCGGTCACAATCGTCATCTTCGCGGCAACCTGATTGATTAGGCTACAGATCTACAAGTCCCCGGAGCCTAATGCCCGCACTCACCGCTATCCTCGATGCCCTATACATGCGCAAATCGATCAATGGCCTAGTCGAAAATGCCCAAACACCAAGACGCACTGTCAACACTGTAGGCATCGCAAAGGGTTCAACTCTCGCTCTTACAGTGTATGCCAACGCTCACACGCACAGGCAGCCATAACGTATAGGTTCGGGATTACCTTTGGGCTAACATACGCGCATTGCAAGTATCGCCCGGCACGTAGAAAGCACCGTGTCAGCGAACTCAGCCCCGAAAAGCAAATCCCTTTGGAGTGCCGCAATGAAAGTACTGTTTGTTTTAACCTCACACGACCAGTTGGGTGATACTGGGAATAAGACGGGCTTTTGGTTGGAAGAGTTTGTCAGCCCATACTACCGGCTAAAGGATGCGGGCGTGGAGGTGGTATTGGCGTCTCCACTTGGAGGTCAACCACCACTTGATCCGAAGAGTCATGAGCCTGACGCCCAAACCGATGATACACGGCGCTTCGATAAAGACAGTGAGGCTCAAAACGAGTTGGCGAATACCGCCAGACTGTCAGAGATGCAAGAGCAAAGCTTCGACGCCGTATTCTACCCGGGTGGACATGGTCCATTGTGGGATCTTCACCAAGATAGCCATTCAGTTGCATTGATTGAGGCATTCATAGCGGCCGGAAAGCCCGTGGCTGCTGTCTGCCATGCGCCAGCAGTGTTATTGAAAGCCAAAGATCAGCAGGGTGCTCCCTTAGTCAAAAATAGAAAGGTCACTGGTTTTAGTAACTCAGAGGAGGCAGCGGTAGAACTCACCGATGTCGTACCCTACTTGGTAGAAGACCAGCTTATCGCGTTAGGTGGTCTGTATGAGCGGGTCGAGGACTGGCATCCTTTAGCTGTTGTCGATGGTTTACTCATAACTGGGCAGAACCCGGCATCATCGAGGATTGTTGCTGACGCATTGCTAGAGGCTATGGGTTAGCTCCAATCGCGCGAGTAGCTTGATGCTTTACAGGCCGGATGCGCTCTAGCGCTCGTTATCTTGCCGTAAGACCCATTTCACAAACTCTACCCCGAGTTGGTCAAACAGAGTCTGCCAAACGTCGCTGATGGTTTCTTCGGTCTGTTCATCGCAAACCACAGTGGTACCAGCCGGTTTATAGCCTGCAAGGCCTAGCGATCTGCTCGATACGGCTCAAACCAGCCTAGACTAAGCCCGGTATCACTCGTGGGATGATACTCAGTGCCAACCCATCCGCTAAAGGTTGAAGCGCTTAGCCATTCGAATATAGGCTCAAAATCCAGAGAACCGCTGCCAGGTTCACCGCGATCCGGCACGTCCGCAATCTGGATATGGGCAACTTGATCTATCTGCCGCTGTAGTTGCTGCAGATAGTCGGGACACGTTTTCGCAATATGGTAGACGTCAAACTGTAGTCTCAAAGATTTTTCCTGGCAGGCCTCCATAATTTCCAACGCCTGCTCAACGGTATTTAAAAAAACACGGGGCGTATCTATGGCATTCAGTGGCTCAATGGTCGCCGTAATACCATGATCAGCCAAATGCCTCGCGGCGAAGGTGACGTTATCAAGGTAAACCGGCAAACAGTCGTGCCACTCAAGAGATGCAGGCACTCGCGAAGGACCTAAGTGCACCGTGGGGCAGTCCAATGTCGTGGCCATTACTGTCGCCTGTATAATGGCCTCTCTAAACTCCCGCTGTAACCCGGGAGTAGCCGATAGCCCAGTTCCCCCCTCCACAAAATCTCCTAGAGACGCGTTGCACAGGGCGACCTGAATCATGGCCTCATTTGCAGCATCGGCCAGCTCCTCCGCAGCCAAGCCTTCAGGAGATAGCAGTTCAACGCCCTCAAAACCGGCTTGTCGAGCGGCAGAAAAACGCTCCAAAAGGGGAAGCTCACGAAACAAAAAGGTGAGATTGGCACAGAATTTCAACACGGTACTAAACGTTCTAAGTATAAAAACCCATCATCCTATCAGCGTGGCGGCCGCCCCCTTGGTTTCCAGCATCTGGCGAGCCTCATCGGGCGTTGCAATCTCAAGTGATAGCTCTTCCAGAATTCGACGTACTCGCGCCACCTGATCAGCGTTAGATTTTGCCAGCTCTCCCCTGCCATACCATAAAGAGTCTTCCAGACCCACGCGAACATGGCCACCTAATATTGCGGCCGTGGTAACCGCCGCAATCTGGTCTTTGCCTGCTGCCAAGCAAGACCAATGATAATCATCGCCGAACAGATCATCTGCCGATTGCTTCATGTGTAAAATGTGTTTTGGGCTGGCAGAGAGCCCGCCTGGGAACCCCATTACGGATTGAATGAGAAAGGGTGGCTCAACCCAGCCCTGATCTTGCAAAAACTTGAGCGTATGCAGCTGTCCAATATCAAATGCCTCAAACTCAAACTTGATGCCTCGCTCCTTGCCGAGCTCGATTGCAACTTGCTCCATCCCTGCATAGGTATTGGTCATCGTGATGTGTTTCGTTGTAGCGAGAAACTCATACTCCCAATCGTATTTGTATTTCCCCTTTAATCGATCAGCGCTCGCCCATACTCCTGGAATCATTGGGCCCAAATTGAAGGAACACACCTCTGGAGAAAAGACTTTTGGTGCAGCCAACCGTCTTTGAAACAGCGCGTTCGAGTCACCATCTTTCACAATCTGTCTATCAGGTTGTCCCGTCGTGATGTTGATAATCGCATCACAACGCGCATTAATCGGCTCGAGAAACTGGCGGTAGACTTCGGGATCGGTCGTGGGGAAGCCATCCTCGGGCTCCCGCGCGTGCAAATGAATCATCGCGGCCCCGGCCTCCGCCGCCGCCACCGCTTCATCGGCGATTTGCTGTGGTGTGATGGGCAGATAGGGGGACATACTCGGCGTATGTGCAGCACCGGTGATTGCACAGGTGATAATAACTTTTTCCCGTTTTCTCATGTTGAACTCCGTAATGCTGAGGGCTTACTTTTGTAAAAATCGAGCGTAGGCATTCTGAAAGTGTTCGCTGTCGATACAAACCGCCTGCGCTTCGGCTTCCATGGCCACCACATCCACCAGGCTGGATCCCGCAAGGGCGGCGCGCATGAGTTTTTTCGCATAACCCTGAGGCAATGTGGCCCGCGTCGCCAAAGACTGCGCCCAACTCGCCACTTTTGAATCCAGTTTGGCGCGCGGCACGACCTTATTGGCAATGCCAAGTGACAGACAGCGCTGCGCATCCAACTTCTGGGCCTCTAGAATTAACTCCAGTGCCACGCTGTATCCCAGCTTTCTCATCAGCAACCAGTTAGTGCCGCCGTCGGCGACCAGCCCCAGGCTGCTAAATACAAAATCAAAGGTGGCATCCTCGGACAGGACCAAAAAATCACAGTGCATAGCCAGCGCGCAACCCAATCCGATTGCCCCGCCCTGAACACTGGCAATAATGGGCTTACTACAGGACTGTATGCATTCCACCAGCGGCACGAAGTCCTCGAGTATTGAAGATCTAACGTCCTCTCCGCGGCTCATCATCCCCGAGGAGAGGTCGATACCGGCGCAAAAAAATCGCTCCCCTGCTGCGCGCAGCACCAACACATGAATACTTTCATCCGCTTGCGCAGAGGTCAGTTCATCTCGCAGGTCGCGCAGCATGGTGGTACTGAGTGCGTTATGTTTCTCCGGGGTATTGAGTGTTATCAACGCCACCGGACCGTCCTTGGTGACTGCTATCGCAGCTTGCTTTTCAATGAGTGATGACATGTTTAGACAACCAATAGATTTGCATAGTGAAAAATCGGAATGTAACCCAGGGCCACGATGCCCAGCGCTGAGTAGTGCAATCGCACAAGCCAACCGTAACGCTTTGCGTCCCAGTAATGCTCCTTCCAGGATTTAAAGGCGTACCAGGCGGTGAAAATCGCCAGCAATACAACAACGTTCGCCAGCACCGCAAAGCCTACAAAGCGACTCGTGTGGCCAAAAAATAGTTCATTAACAAGGGATTCGTTCTCGCCGTAGCCTAGGAGCAATACGCATGGCATGGCAATCAAGGTGAGAACGATCAACGGTGGCAACCATTTGAGCATCGGTTTCCCGGGGACACGGGGATAAAAAATGCACAACAAGCCGCTCAGCAAGATCAGGAACAGAACGATCCAGAGCGTCGCGTACACGGAGGGAGTGCTCCAAACGCTGCCTTTAACCCAGGCGTCAAACCCTATCTGTGGCGTGAGATAGTCGATTGCGCCCGATTCATCTCTGGTGAACGTGAACAAGGGTGATGTAAGAAAATAGCTGTCCAATGACATCTGAACAGCATCTGACCAGAATACACCTGGAGCGATCTCTCGATAGGGCCCTTTCCCGTTTATTAAAACTTGCTCCTCGTCATCAAGCTCCACGCGCACAGTAGACATTGGGTTCGTAAACTTCATCATTGCCTCCATGTCACTGTGAGGCACAGACTGCGCAATGTAGTAGCCCATATACTCAGAAGGATCGCCTGCCACAAATCCATCCTGGATCGGTGGCTGCAACGCACCGAAAAGCTGCGTAAGAAAATCCGTGATGACGCCCACATTGGTTAACGGGGCTTGCACACTCACATCGTCTGCCGGCTG
>JBCDAG010000492.1:0-4777 GCA_039186165.1 Cyanobacteria bacterium P01_F01_bin.53 | reverse complement strand
GAGGCTACTAGCCACATCGGGATGGTCGTCACCCAGCAGCCGTTTCCGCATCGCCAGGGACTCTTGGTAGAGGGATTCTGCCTCACTGTAGCGCCCTTGTGTGTTGTATAGCCCGGCCAGATAGTTGAGGCTACTAGCCACATCGGGATGCTCGTCGCCCAACAGTCGTTTCCGCATCGCTAGGGACTCTTGATTGAGAGATTCTGCCTCACTGTAGCGCCCTTGATTTTGGTATAGCCTAGCCAGATTGTTGAGGCGAAGGGCCACATCGGGATGGTCATTGCCTGACAGCCATTTCTTCATCGCCAGGGACTCTTGATAGAGGGATTCTGCCTCACTGTACCGCCCTTGTGTGTTGTATAGCACTGCCAGATTGTTGAGGATCGTAGCTACATCGGGATGGTCTTCACCCAGCAGCCGTTTCCGCATCGCCAGGGACTCTTGATAGAGAGATTCTGCCTCACTGTAGCGCCCTTGATTTTCGTATAGCCCAGCCAGATTGTTGAGGCTACTAGCCACAGAGGGATGGTCATTGCCTGACAGCCGTTTCCGCATCGCCAGAGACTCTTGATAGAGGGATTCTGCCTCGCTATATTGCGCACATTCGTTCAAATAGTAGCCTGTTCGGTCTAAGAGCAGAGCAATCGTCTCAGATTCAATGTGAGCAGTCGTAGCTAACTGAATGCTGACTTTGGCATGTGGCAACAGACGATCGCAGTCCAGCCAATTACCGTATTCGGCATTGGGGAATGCCTGGGTAACTGCTCCGATCGCCCGCTCTGCCCATAGGCGATGTGGTTTATCTACCCAAAAATGCCAAAAGGGTTTACTGGATAGAATGCTAGCTCTGATAACTTCTTGGACTAAACGAGCGATGCTGTAAGTCTGATTTTTGGGGTCAGAACTTACAAGAGAGTAACGGGTTAAGTTGGATAGCAATTCAGGGAAAATGACGGTATCTTCTGACATTTTGGCCAAAGTAGTGGCTAGCCTTTTTCCTAACTTACTGCCCCCCCGCTCCAATAATTCATAAGGAATTGCGTCTGGACTGAGAAAGGCACTGACTCTCAACAAATCAGCTGCTGCAATTGAGGTGGCTTCAACTTCGCGAAAGTTTAGGGACCAGGTGGTGGCAACGGACTCAGGATAGTCTCCTGCAATTGGTCCAGATTTCTCCAAGAGGATCAGACGGCGTTTTCGATAACTCTTGAGATAATCTTGAAAGGATACCTGCTGGGCCAATATATAGGCTCCAGCCTGTTCGAGCGCTAGGGGGAGATAGTCAAGTTCGGCAGCTATAGTTACCACGGCAGCTTGCTCGGTTGAACCATCGCTCTCTCGGTCTGTACGTGTGAACAGAAATGCCTCAGCCTCTTGAGATGTCATTTTTTTTAAGCTGACAGGCCGAGCAATACCAAGCATATCAAAGGTTTGTGCCCGTGAGGTTAAGAGGATATGGCCTTGAGCCTGACGCGGCCGAAAATGTCTGAGCTGTTTCGGGTGATCCGCATTGTCAAAGATAAGCAACCAGTTTGGGTGATGCTCCAGCCAGTGTTTAACAGCTCGTATTGTGTCATAGGGGTCTTGGGCATCTTGCTGGGGTAGGTTGAGTAATCGGGCAATCTCTACAAAGCCGGTGCGGAGTTCCAAGTCTGTCTCTGCTCTGACCCAAAACACGGCCTGATAGTCTTGACGGTGGCGATAGGCATACTCAACGGCAGTTTGGGTTTTACCAATACCACCCAGACCATGGATCGCCTGGATTTGAGATAAAGCAGCTACCTTATCCTGAGTTAGTTGTTGGTGTAAGGTCTGAAGAATCTTTTCACGGCCCGTGAAAAATACATTCCGTTCATACGGTACATTCCAAAGCCCCCTCGATACAGACTGACGTTCGTTCGAGGGGGCTGTTAAGGGGGTGCAGGCACCAACCTGAGTAATCGCTTAGCTACTGATGCCAGCACTTTGTCTTGTTGCTCCTGTGGCAGACTATTCAATGCTGTACTCAGTGAGTTGGCCCCCTGAAAACTAGCCAGGGATAACTCATCCGGTCCCGTTTTCGGATCGGGATACTTGAAAATGATGTTCTTGAGGGCACAGGGGCGAAGAATGATCGGCAGAATGACAACACCTTGCTCTTTTGCGCGCTGGAGTAAGACCGGTAGCTCACTATTGCGAATGTATTTTGAGTTCAGAAACGACGGACTGACGAGTAGGACTGCCGCCTTCGCCGTTTGTAGCGTGGCTTTAATATCCGCATCCCAGGTGCCCCCCATCTCAATCTCTTGATCCGACCAGATATCCAGGTCCTGTTGAGCCTCAAATGGTCCTAAATGCTCTCGCAGTCGGTCTAGCCAGCGTTTTTCGGGGTCAGGGCTTTCATTATCCCTATGGGCATAGCAGATAAAGATTTGAGGAGTATGGTTAGTATCCGCCATATCTTTCAGGGGGCCAAAACGCAAGAGAGCAGTGAGCATTTAGATAGGAGCTACTGGTTAAGCTCCTCAAATTACGCTTAATTACACCAGTCATAGACTATGCTACATTCTCTTGACTTGATATTCAGGGGGTATTCAGCCGTAAAAGATGATTTTCAGAGGTATGACGCCATGCAATCGAACGGTTGACTTAAGGAAATATCATCCCTGCCCTGCCTATTGCATGGTTGCTGCCGGGCGCAGAAAAAAATCCCTAAAACTGGTATTAGCTGACGTTATTATTCCAGTGCCGATAACCTTCGTTGCAGTCACTTTGACCGAATAGCATCTGCGCTCGCAGATGCTATTCTCAGCCTGAGTCTTACCACCATTTTGGACGTTGGGCTGAATCGGGCCTGATGTTGACTCAGTGCTATGGCTAAAATCCCTGAAAACTCATGAGACTCAGTACGCTAGTTAATACGTTTTTGGCTTTCAAGTGCTACGAATGGCTAATAGCCTCAAACCCTTTCATATCAAAGGCTTATACGTTTTTGGCTTTCAAGTGCTACGCATGGCTCATAACCTCAACCCCTTGTATAACAAAGGTTTAATGCCTACCAGAGGAGACCACCATCTGTAGCTTGTCAAAAGCTAAGTCGTATTAGTACTTATCAAAGGATCCCATAATCTGTAGCTTGTCAAAAGCTAATTCGTATAAACCCAGTTCATCGAAGGTATGGTCTATGTGCTCAAAGGCTTTCAGCTTGCATATGTGCTAAGAGTAGTTGCCTAGGTTTGGCAACTACTCTTAGGTTTTAAAGGGGCTGATATATTCCGAAGGAAGTTGTTGTTGAATAAAATTCTCGGAAGTAATCTTCAGATGAAGGATTCTTCCAGTAACTTGATTAAAAGACGACGCAAGTTTTTTATATTATGCCCTTTATCTGCAGATACGGGGATAGGAGGGATTCCTGTCATTTCTTCTATGAGCTCCAGCTGACGACCTAGTAAGTTTAGAGGGCTCATATCTATTCTGTTTACAATTATAAGTATTGGGTTGTTCAAGTTTGAAATGAGATTTCGATATACATGATCAAAATTGAAAAAGTTTAACCTTGTAGTGGCAGCATCTACCACCCAAATAATAAGATCACTCTCTTTTTCAACTTCAGTTGTGATTTCCTCATATAATTCTTTGTCACCATAGTGTGGTAGATCAATTAAGAATACATTGTCAAACCAATTATAAACACCTTGTATCCGTTGGCTATCAGATCTTTCGGAAAAATAGCGACCCTCGGTAAGTGCATTTATAATGCTGGACTTGCCAACGCCAATCCATCCAACAAGGCTTATTTTAATTTTTCCTGTAGGATTCTTTTTCGTGAATTTTTGGATAGCCTTTTCAAAGGCACGCTGTATGTATAATTTCCCAATTTTTTCTAAACTGATTGAGTTATCTTCTTCTGAAGCTATGTTTAGCTCGGAAGCTTTTTGTTTTAAAGAGCGAATTAGTTGCTTATAGCCATTCTCTTCAAAGTAATTCACCCAATGCCAACGACTCAGACGTTGAGGTACATCACACTCCTCTAATTTGAGAGGAATGATAAATATAATTCCTTCAGGTTGTTCATCAGCAATATCTAGTGCATATTTTATTTCTTTCTGTACAAACCCTGATTTCGTGATGGAGCGATGCGAAAGGCATACGAGAACAATATGAGTTTTTCTTACAGCATCAGCAATCTCTAAACGCCAATCTTGTCCTCCAATTAGAGTTTCCTCATCTAACCATGGTTGAAACCCCTCGGAGCATAGCTTCTTGTATAGAACACGTACAGTAGGCTTATCTTCTGATGCGTGACATAAGAAAACTTGTAAACAGTTTTTCCTAAGGCTTTCTGTCACCGGGGTTTCTCCACAGAAATAAATAATTTGATTCCTAAAACAAAGGCTTTCGACAACCTACTATTTAAGGTAGCTGAAATGCCTATTCTAGGATTGCATCTCCTAGATGCTCTGTACTAAATTACCTTATCTTCTAGCCGGGGCACTTTAGGGTTTAGAAGAGCGGCTTCATCGGCAGTCTCAAAATCCCAATATCAGATTTATCCTGTGAGACGAATGAGACATGATTTTTAGTCCATAATCTACCCCTGTTAAGGTGAACGTTTGTTCTTGTTTTCCCGTAAGAGCCTAGCAGTAGCAACATGAGGATGCTTGGGGTCAAATTTCTTTTTCTGCTTCGGTTTCTTAGGGCCTCTGGGTGAAGACTTGAAGCGATTGAGGTCAACGGCAGTCGCCCAATCCTTCAATGCTTGCGAAAAGGAATCAATTGGCATTGATTCAAAGGGTTG
>JBCDAG010000491.1:0-4782 GCA_039186165.1 Cyanobacteria bacterium P01_F01_bin.53 | reverse complement strand
GGCAGTCATAGGGCTACACTGGGCCTCCATTTCCAACGGATATCCACACCATAGCAAGACATGTAGCGGTTTCTTGTACTTGTGTGTACACGGGAGGAAAGGAAGGGGGCTAGGCACTATTATCGCAGCTAACTCATGTTCTTTATGCAACAACCCCCCTTAACTTACCATGAAGTCTATTATGCAAGAGGTCTAATAGTGTGACCCGCATTTAATAGTGTGACCCGCAATTGTCCCTATGATGGGTTTGTAGGCTAAATTAAAGGAACTTGTGAGGGCAATTGCGTTTGACTTCGACACGAAGGAGTACCGATTATGGCCAAGCAAAACAGAACACAGATATCTTACCAAGACAAAGATGTTTTCGTCGGTTTAGACGTTCATAAGAAAACCTATGCGGTGGTCGCCAGAGTAGAGGGCGCGATCGCTAAGCGTTGGACAACGGTAGCCGACCCTCAAAAGCTAGCTGACCAGCTGTTGAAATATTTCCAGGGCGGTCGGATTCATACAGCTTATGAGGCAGGCTTTTCAGGTCTGTAGCTCCATCGAGTGCTGGAAAAGAACGGCCTTCATAACTTGGTGGTTCATGCTGCCGGGATTGAGGTGGCAGTCAATGACCGCGTCAAGACAGATAAACGAGATGCCGCCAAATTAGCGTCTCTCCTAGAATCGAACAGACTAACAGGGATTCGTATTCTGACTGAAGCAGAAGAAAACCATCGACAGCTCAGCCGCACCCGTCAGCAGCTAGTTGAAGAAAGAACAGCCATTAAGAACAAGATCAGGATGAAATTCCATCAGTTGGGTGTGATCGCCGCAGACGAGAATCAACAGATGAGCCATCCTTGGGTGAAAGAATTGCTCGGTCGCATCGCATCGCCAGAATTTACCTTGGCCATTGAAGCGTACTCGCATGTCTGGAAGACGCTGGATGAAGAGATCGCCAAACTAGAGAAAGCGCTAAAACAGCAGGCAAAGAAAGACCCGAATGAATCCACCTACCGCTCTGCACCCGGCGTCGGGCCTTTGTCGGCCAGAATTTTATCGAATGAATTGGGCGATATGTCTCAATTCCAGAATGAACGTCAATTGTTCAGTTATACCGGACTGACCCCTTCCGAATATTCCAGTGGTGAGAATATTCGCAAAGGCCATATTACGCGTCAAGGCAATAGCCGGGTCAGGGCCATCCTCGTCGAGGTCGCCTGGAGGGCAATCGGAGAAGACCAAACGCTAGCAATATTCTTTGAAAGACTGTTTCCACATACAGGCAAGAAGCGAGCGATCATCGCCGTTGCCCGCAAGTTGATTGGCAGAATTCGAGCCGCTTTTCAAAAAGGAGAGACTTACAAACTAGATTATCAAGGTGTCAAAGAGATTGCTGTCTGAAGTTCGCTAATACACTTTGAGAAAAGAAAGGAGCATAACCTGATCCAGAATTCATCGATAGATTCTCAGCTGCGACCGCGTGGATGGTTCGGTGAGTGGTTTACCAACTACGTATTTTTTGTTTGCGGCGCAGCCCCCTTCACAACGAATTAGGAAAGTGTGGCATCGTCACGACGATGACTACGGATGGTTGATTGTCGAGAAGATTTCTGGACCCAGTTGCGCTGAGTATTTTTAAGGATGGAAGTCATAATTAACTTTTAATACATTTCAGAAGCTAGTATTGACAAACCCCATGGTTGAACCATCCCCGTTTTCTATGTCATGCAACGGTAGCCCCGCCGCTCCTATGAGCCAACATAGTTTGCCGACTTGCTGATGCGGTAGACCGTGCTCATATAGATACAGCATTCATGTAGATAACAGCATTCATGGCGCTAACCGTTGGCAGCTTGCAAAAACGGCAGCATCGCCGCTGCGATCGCTTCTCCATATTCTTCGGCCATGCCCAGCGTCCCGGGTTGTCGGGATGTTTGCACATTCGGGAGGGCAGCCATCGCCTCCATTTCAGCCTTAGAAGAGGGCGGTGCCTGTTCAGCAACCATCACCATAACGGGTATCGATTGCCGTTCTACCAGCGCTAAAAACTCGGCTCTGGTTTGTACGGGGTCGAGCCCGCCAGTGACAAACGCAGCAGGGGCATAGCGTCCGCCGGGCTGCTGGGTGCTGCGATGGCGCTCGGCAATATAGTCGGGGGTGAGCTTCGCCTCGTCGACAAAGACATGGCGGCGATACATCCACTTGAGAAAAGCAGGTTGAGTATTGAGGCTGTAGAGGGCTTGGCCGATGAGGGGTGATCGCACCAATTCTCTCAGGCCGCTACGCATCCCTTCTGGAGCCCCCATGACCGCCAGTGGCCCACGCCAAGTCGGTGCGACCAATACGAGCTTTGACCAAACATTTGGCAGGGCTGCCGCATAGCCTGCCCCATGGCCCGCCGCGACCGCCATGATGGGTTCGTTGAACTGCGCGGTGACAAAATCTTGCAAAAACTGTTGGTAGAATGCGGGCTGATATTCTAGCCGGAGACGCTCGGAGTCACCAAATCCGGGCCAGTCAATGGCAAATACCTGAAAATAAGGGGCTAAGCAAGCCGCCAAAGCCGCCATTTCATGTCGGTTAGAAACCGTACTCAAAGCAGGCAGTAACAATACAGGCGAACCGGTTCCGACCGTTTCGTAGGTGATAGTAATAGGCTGGTCCTGCCATTGCCATTGATAGGTTTTGACTGTGCCATTTATTTTGCCATTTAAGGCAGTTGATGCTGGTGCCGTCGATATCATGGGGGCCTCCCCGGTAAGGTGTTTTTTTGATCTGCTGCAACAGGGTGAAACGAAATGAGAAGACAATCTAGTACTGCGTCAGTGCTTAACTTTTGGGTCGGGTTTGTAGGGAAATTAGGGAGATTGGGGGAATTTGGGAAACGTATTTAAACGAGGCTCCCCACGACCCTAACTCCCCTAATTCCCCCACTGCCTATTCCCTAATTTTTAGGCTTGACGCTACACTAGCGCAAGAAAACAAAGTCTAGATCCGAGATTAAGCCTTGGGTCGTCTGCGATCCTCCTTTGGAGGGGCTTTGCCACCGCGCATCAAAATTCCCTGACTGGGGCTAAACAACAAAGCCAGTAGAAAGCAGCCGAATAGGGTGAGAACGATCGCAGGTCCAGAAGGTGTGTTGAGATAGTAGCTAATGTACATCCCAATCATGCAAGCAAGCACGCCCACCCCTGAGCCGACTGCCATCATCCAGTGTAGCTCTCTAGTGAGTAAGTAGGCGGCCGCTGCCGGACTCACCATCAGCGCCACGACCAAAATCACCCCCACCGCTTTGATACTGGCGACGATGGTGAGCGTAATTGCAGCCATTAGACAAAAATTAATCTTCCCCACCGGCAGGCCAACCGCTTCTGCACCTAGCCGATCAAAGGTAAAAAACAACAGCTCCTTGTAAAAGAACTTAACGCCAACTAACACACAGAGGGTCACAAACCCGATTTGCCACACATCCGTTGGGGTAATGCTGAGGATATCGCCAAAAAGCAGCTCTTCAAGATCCAATCGACTGCGTAATCCGGTCAGCAGGGCAATGCCTAATGAGAAAAAACTAGAGAAGGTAATCGCCATCGCCGCATCGACTTTGACTTTGGATTGCGACCGAATCCAGGATGTAACAAAGGTGCTGAGCATGCCAAAGACAAAAGCGCCGGTCAGCAAAGGAATATTGAAGAAGTTAGCGATCGCCAATCCCGGCAACACCGCATGCGCCACCACATCACCCAGCATGGACATGCGCTGAACAATTAGGTAAGTGCCTACAATCGGACACAAAATGCCGATTAGCACGCCTGCCGTCAGCGCCTGCCGCATAAACTCGTAGTTAAAGGGATCTAACAGCCAGTCCATAACCCTTTCATCGCCTCTATCGCTAATAGTGCATTCAAGCGGTGAAACCTTCGCTGCATATAGAGCTAATTGGTAGCAATCGCCAAACTCATTTGGCACCACGCTGCATAGCATGGTGCCAAATGAGACGCTCTATCACTTTGGTTAGCCTACTGTAACCACTTCAAACTGTGGCTACTTCAAACTGCGGCTACTTGACCATAGCTTGAGCTGATGTCTGATCGCAGGTACCACCCAAACCATCGACAATAGTGCAGGTATTCGTCATTAGCATCCCTTGGTAGGTTGCGGCTGGTGTATCCGCCTCTCCTAAGCCATCGGCATAGATAGGGGTTTCTGAAACAGCAATATCTGTTTCTCTAGAAACCGCTTCAATTAGGCCAGGATTACTCGTAGATTCCACAAAAATACTCGCTACACCTGTTTCCTCGACCACTTCTACAAGTTCTCGAATGTTAGCGGCTGAAGGTCTTGTTTCAGTGCTAAAGCTATCGAGCGCAGGCTTAAGTTCAATCCCATAGGCGCTGCCATAGTAGCCTAGCGCGTCGTGGGTGCTAATCAGCGTGCGACCCGAGACAGGCACGGTGTCCACCTGAGTTTGAATCCAGGTATCGAGTTGTTCTAGTTGAGCGATCAGGGCTGCGGCATTGGTTTCATATAGCGCGGCATTCTCTGGGGAGATTTCGCTGAGCTGCTCTTGAATCTCTTGCACCATCGCGACGCCATTTTCAGCATCGTGCCAAACGTGGGGATCGGGTTCTGTGCCTTCCTCACCGTGTTCGTCGTGCTCTTCGTCGCCGTGCTCATCACCGTGCTCATCACCGTGCTCATCACCGTGCTCATCACCGTGCTCATCACCGTGCTCATCACCGTGCTCATCACCGTGCTCATCACCGTGCTCATCACCGTGCTCATCACCGTGCTCAT
>JBCDAG010000490.1:0-4818 GCA_039186165.1 Cyanobacteria bacterium P01_F01_bin.53 | reverse complement strand
TACTTCAGCGCGATCGCTGACTCACAAGGTAATGAGTGAGTCTCTGTCACTTCACCAAAGGGAAAGCTAGCAACAACCGTCACCAAGTCTGTTTCTACCTGGGGCTGCTGGGCAATGCTGCGCATATTAACTACACTCAAAAGTGCCAAGATGCACAGTGGGACAAAAAGCGTCATGAATAGGTAGAGACTCAGTTTTTTGCGCCCTTTTAGGTCTCGAATTAGCTTTGACAATAGTCTCTTTCTCATTGCTCAGCTCCTTACTGTAGTTGAAATATTGTTGGCAGAGCGGTCTCGGGCGACATCCCGGACAGTGCGCGAGTAGTCCACCACCGTTTCAGGCGGAATAGGTTTACCGCTTTGTCTAACTTCAAAGTGCAGGTGTGGCCCAGTAGACCCGCCACTCCCTTTAACGCCCACCGCCCCTCCTGACCTGGCAATCGCTTGTCCCTGCTTCACCCTCGAACCATGAGCTACCAAGCGCTCGGAGAGATGGGCGTACCAAGTTTCATAGCCACCCTCATGCACGACGACCAAGAAATCACCGTACCCACAATCAGGTCCCACTGAGCACTTATCTTGATGCAGCTCTACGACACCACCGTCAGAAGCAACAACTGTCGAGCCTTGGGGGATAGCCAGATCATCACCATCGTGCGGACGTGCAGTTCTAACAACAGGGTTATAAACATTGGAGGAACTGAACCTCCGGCTAAAGGATTGGTATCCATCAGCGGTGGGATTGATAAAGGTGCCAGTGGACTTACAGCGAGAATTCTCATCAACGTCAGGTAGTTTGGCTAGCGTTTCTTTGTAGTAGTCGAGAAACCTCTTACCGTAAGCCTTTACAGAAGTTCCAAGCCCATCTTTGGCCCGAGTAGAATCCAGCTCACCAGTGTCAAGAACGCCTGGCCCCCTTAAATGCATTTGGCCCAAGATTTCAATAATCCGCTCCCCCTCAAACCCGCGACTAATTAGCACCTCAATATTGTTGGTCTGATCTTCCATGAAAAGTGAATCTTGATCTTCGGGGGAAAATCCTGACAACACCTGCTCAGTCGTCGGTCTAGCGCCAGAACGGGCAAGACGGATGAGGGCTGCTCCTGCTGGAGTACTGCCAATTTTGGCTATCACATCCTCGCGGTAGCTCATGTATTGGTACTTACCGAGTGCCCTTCCCGTTTCACCAGGAGAAAGACTCACAAATATACCAACAGCACCGTATGCACCCGCACCGGCTGACTCAATGCGGTGAAAGGCTTCTGCAAGCGCTTCCATCTTTACCCCACCTGGCCCATCACCACAAAGGGGAGTCAGACCACCAACAGGGGTATTGGCCTCAATCGCACCCTTCAATTCAGGGGGTAGCGCAGGGCGCAAGTTCTCGTAGCCTGGTGGAGCTTCCATCGGTTGAGTAGAGCCACCAAGTCCATCGCGGATACCCGTTAAGATGTTATCCCCTTCTTTCGTGCTGAGACCCAAAGGGACTTCCATAAAGTAAGCCGTACAACCTAGATCAACAAATGCATTTTTAACGCATACCCGAAAGGCTAGCCCCCAGTCCGCCTCTCCTATGTTTTCCGCTGTGTCTGCCACTTGTAATGCAAAAGATGGACCAAAAGGTATTCTGTATGCGCCTGCCTCATCAAATATCTGGCCAAGTACACCATGGCCATCCCTCACCCGGTGCTCTTTTGTCATCCAGTTGGCCCCCTCCCAGCCGTTATCAGCCAACTCAATGTGTGGGCATCCTCCCTCGCAAGCCATAGGCCTCCAAATCTCTGTTCCATTGGTCCCACCGCTGACTGGCTGAGGTGTGGGCTTTCCGCCACTGTATTCTTTACTTTCAAATGCAATATCCTGACGCGGGAAGACGTTGATAGACGGCATTGCCACGGGAATAGGAAAACTCCCTAAAGCAACATCTCCAAGCCCAGGGACGTTAGCAATCGTCTGATTACCAATCCCTGCAAAATCGCTCAGTTCGGCTGAACCTAAGTTGGGGATTGAACTGACAGGTAGTTCACCCAACACCTCGGCAACAGGCAACTCTGCCAGGTCTGGGTTGGCATCAATGACCTCGCCTAAAGTACCTTCCCCAGACAGCACTTCAGCCAGCTCGGGTATGTCTGCAATATCCCAGTCTGCAAGGAAGGGAATATCTTTGACAAACTCTTCTAGGCTAATACCTTCTAGGAAGGCAAGGTCAGCGAGCGTTAACTCTGCCAAATCAATACCGGTCACTTCTGCAATCTGCTCAAGGGTGAATTCCTCAGCACCCAGCCCAGATTCAATATCACCTAAGCGGACCACCTCACTAGGTAAATCACCAGCGGCCCAGGTGCGACCAGGGTCATAACCCAACTGTCCAGCAGTCTCCGCATCAACACTGACGACCTCACCTCCTTCAGCATAGGGCGGCAGCTGGTTAAATGTCGTTGAAACAACGCCCTCCGCAAAATCGAGCGACTGCGCCGGACTGGTGCTAGGAACAAACAACACTAGCATCAGACTCAGCAGCCCAATGATGCAATAGCGAATGAGAAGTAGCACGGTGCAACTCTCCTAGGTTGACGATTAAATCTGAGCGATCGCATTTCTGCCAATACGTTCAAGTTCTGTGAGTAGCTGCAAATTGACACCACTTTCTGTAGCAGCGGTCGTGACATTTGTTCCGTCGCCTACCAGTGCTAGAAAGTTAGTGAGTGCGGCCCAGGCATTAGAACGAGTATCGGCTCGACCACTCTCTAAAACGGCATTCATCCCGCTACTCACTAACTCAATATCTATTGCAGTGACTGGTTTTTGACGGGATAGTGTAGGCCTAGTAGCCTCCGAAGACGTTGTTGCCTCAGGAACAATGGCCACCTGCGAAACACCACTCGCACCGCCTGTCTGTACAGCAAATTGATAGGTCACATTGTTTTGCCCACTGCGATCGCTCGTAATCACGTTCAAAACAGTCGTACGCCCTTGCCCCTGACTAAAACTGGCTCCCTGTAAGGAGGTGAGCGCCCCGGTCAGCTTTGTCAGTCGCAGCGTCGTCGCAAAACCACAATTGTTGCTAGGCTGACCATCGCATAGAGGGCGATCTGTAGCGACGCCTAAGATACTGGTGTCGTCTATCCAAACCGCTTGGACATATCGCCCATTCTGAAATGAGAGAACAACATTGTGACCACCAGGGACAGAGATTTCAGGGACAATAGTGCGCGGATCTTCTATCTCTATCCTGGTCAGCCCCTGGGCTCCGGGTGCTAACAAAGCGAGACCCAACACAGTACCCAAAAGAGTCTTAAAGTTCAAAATTTTCATTGATATAAACCTCCACTTCACGGCCTTCTGGGATATAGAAAATAGGTGAACGGGCTCTGATATCATCAAGCCGTTCTTGATTGCGATCGCCCATTCTGGCAACCAGTTGCTCAGCGCCACCAGCAAGGATGGCACCCAAAATATTTGTGTCACCATTGGTCGTTGAGACGGACGATCCAAATGCAGTATTCGTGATGCTTTCAGAGTCCGGCCTGATAAGTTCCTCACCGACCCGGCCCAACGCGCCAATGAGCATCATTTCCGCATCGTTCGCAGCAATATCACTACCGATATCACCGTAGGTATCGGCTACTAAAGGATCACCACCAGCCCCCTTAATGGAAATCAGGGCGTAATCGATGGGAATCGTCTCATCACCGATGACCAAACCAACGACAGCTAGCTCGCCTAATCGTGAGGATGGATCCACAGAAACGGGTTGGACAATAACGTAGGCGCCTTCAGGGATAGCCACTTGCTCATTTTGAGCGTAGATCGGCTCAGTTACCTGAACAAAAAATTGATCGCCTTCATTTAGCCAAGTGATAGGCGTGGTAACGACCGCACGAGCCCCTTGCCCCATAGGGATAAGACTCGGGCCAGCGTCAAACAGTCCTGGGATGGACTGGGTGAGCTGCACCGGCTCAGATTTAATGGGGGTCGAGGTTGGCTGTCCTTTGAGCCGATAATCAGCAGGCGGCTCGAATGCTGTTGCAACTTCGGACAAATTAACCGGCGGTTCGACCGGCTCTAGCATGGGCGAAACACCCAGGATTCCTGCATTAGAGGCCGCTAGCCATTGTGCTTGTGGGTCAGGGAGGTTGTAGGCGGGCGCTGGCGAGCTAGGCACAGGCACCCGTGTTCGCGTAAACGCAGGCTGAGAAAGCGTGCGTGGGGCCGAGCGAGCTGAGGTAGGGAGACGTTGACTAACCTGGGCAACAGGACGTGCAGCAGGGGTTGATCTAGCCGATGAAGGTTTCGTCGGCTTTTGATTGGCACTCGATTCCTCGCGACTGGTAGCACGGCGAGTGTCAGGATCACGCGGTAGATCAACATCCTCACCACGCGCCAGCTGCGCCATAGCGATCTGTTGTTCAAGTAAGGCCATTTCAGCTTTCAGTTGATCAACTTCGCTTGCTTCTCCTGTACCAGCAGGAGAAGACGCAATAGATTTATTCAAAGACAATGTTAATGTTTCTGCCTCTTCCGGCACTTGGGCTACCTCGACCTTCGACTTTTTGCCAAGCATGAAAATCGCCCCAATGCCCAAAGACAATCCAATAAATGCACAGGCTGCACCGACCCGTAACCATGGATTTTTGTGTAGGGGAAGGTCATGTGGGGAGAGGCCGGTCTCTGGCTCGTCGGTCAGTGAATTGGCAAACTCATCCACCGCCCCTGGGTCAGCCGAACTAACCACTTGAAAGCCCGACTCTTCAGCAAGGCTATAAACTGTATCGTCTTTAATTTTCACTACTTCATCTCCGCTATGCTGAGGTCTTTG
>JBCDAG010000489.1:0-4826 GCA_039186165.1 Cyanobacteria bacterium P01_F01_bin.53 | reverse complement strand
GCTTGAGGAGCTCCTCGCTGAACGCTGCGTCACCATGTTGTCCATGACAGATGAGATACAGGCGCTGACAAACTATCACTGGTGGCCATGAGGGCTTCCTATATTTCGGGGGCTAGCTATTCGGATTTGGTATGATTTACCGAATGAGGATAGCTCAAATTCGGGCTTGGGCTCAGCTTCTCAGACCCATGCTTGGTGTTTTTGCAGCCATGGCAGGTTGCGTGACCATCTATTCTCTCGAGCCTGTAAGTTCAATCTCCCAGTATCTCCTAACGGCTGGTGTTTTGACCTGCATCACCGCTGCCGCCTTTGCCATTAATGACTATTGGGATATCGACAAGGATCGCATCAATCATCCTGAGCGTCCGCTCCCCTCAGGTCGTATCTCCCGACTGCAAGCGAAAAGACTGGCTGTGAGCTTGTTTTCGACTGCACTGCTGCTGGCAATTCCCCTTGGCGCATCGCCTTTGTTACTGGTAACCGTGAGTGCCCTCCTGCTCTGGTACTACTCGCCTTTGCTCAAGTACAGTGGCATTTTGGGCAATGTGTTGGTGGCTGCGCTCGTATCCGCCCTAATACTGTTGGGCGCTCTGGTAGCAGGTCGGCCTTTGGCAGGACTTTACCCGATGGGCTTTCTGTTTTTATTTATTCTGGCAAAGGAAATTGTTTGGGATGTGCATGATGCGATGGGCGATCGCGCTCAAGGCACGGTGACGATCGCAAATTTATGGGGTGATCGCGTTGCCTTCCAAATTGTTTGGGGGGTATTGGGCTTATTGCTGCTCTCAATTCCGGGGGCAATGGTTTGGCTACCGATGCGGTATCCGGTGTGGTTTGCCATCGGCTGCCTCTTTCTGTTGTTGAGTTTTGGGATAGCACTCATTCAGTATCAACAACAGCGTAATTCAAGGACCTATGCTGCGCTGATCTTTTGGGCAAGATTGGATATGTTGCTGGGAATCGTAGGATTGTTAGGCACCATGCCCCCTCTACAAAAATGCAGCTAATTTTTATGTTCCCCTTAGGCACTGTAAGGCAGCATACTTATCAGTACAAGCAAAACCAAGCTCATGATGTTGTGTCACCGATATCTCCTTAAAAGGCTATTTTCTAGTCACATCTTTTTCTTTCATGGCCTGTTTCCTTACGAATTGTTTCCTCATAGACTGTTTCTTCATGAAGTCGGGGATTGTTGGCCAGAGCGCCCTTCCACTATCCCTTGCCCTATAATCTGGCCTCGGCAGTCGCCAAATCCAATTCTGGTGTAGCCCGCTTTTTCACAGTACCCGCGCAAAATCACCTCATCCCCATCGGTTAAAAAGGTCCGAGTTTCGCCCGAGGGGAGTTCTATGGGCGATCGCCCTTGCTGAGTTATCTCTAATAAAGACCCTTGTGCACCGACCTCAGGGCCTGACACCGTACCGCTCGCCAACAAATCTCCTGGTCGCAGGTTGCAGCCATTACTGGTGTGGTGGGTAATCATTTGGGCAGCAGTCCAATACATTTGGGCGAAATTGGCCTGACTGAGCCTGATGGGTGCGATTGCCTCTTTTCTCATTCGAGCAGAACTCATCCATACTTCTACAGTTATCTCTATTCCCCCATGCTCGGTATTCTGTAAGGAAGACAAATAGGGTAAAGGCGTCGGGTCGTCATCCGCTCGCCCATAGGCTGGGCAACGGAAAGGCACTAGGGCTTCTGTTGTCACCACCCAAGGGGAAAGACTGGTCGCAAAACTCTTGCCTAAGAACGGCCCCAGGGGTTGATATTCCCAGGCTTGAATATCACGTGCAGACCAGTCATTCACTAAGCATAGGCCAAAGAGATGGGACTCCGCCTGCCCAATGCCAATGGGCATTCCGAGTTCATTTCCCTGCCCCACGAACAACCCCACTTCCATTTCATAATCCAACCGTTGAGACGGGTCAAAGCCCGGCATAGCCCCCTCATCTGCCGGTTGCTGCTGCCCGAGAGGAAGATGAATAGACGTTCCGCTTATGGTGAGGGAGGACGCCCGACCGTGATAGGCAATGGGCAGGTGTTTATAGTTTGGTAAGAGAGGATTATTCGGTCGAAAGAGTTTGCCGACGTTCGTGGCGTGGAAAATTGAGGCGTAAAAATCGGTATAGTCTCCGATGGTGGCGGGCAATAACATCTCGGACTCAGCCATGGAAACCAGAATTTGTAATTCATCCCTTGGCAGTGTCGTATTTATCTGCAAGAGCTGGCTGAGCCTGTGTCGGAGTGCATGAGAAGCCCCCTCACCCAGCCCCATAAGAGCATTCAAGGTACTCGTGCTACAGGCCTGTTGTAAGGGCTCGGGCAAGCCTTGCAACAGACCTGTTTTTCCGCAGGCATAGAGATCTAAAATTTGGTCGCCAATGGCTACGCCAATCCGAGGAGCTGCGGTTGAATGCAGCGGTTTAAAAATGCTTAAGGGTAGGTTTTGCACCGGGAAGTCGGTGGCTGGCCCATTCGCTGAGGCAATCCAGCTACGTAAGTGAGGATCGTGGGTTTCATCAGGCAGGTATGTCATCGCTTATCCTGGGTTTACGTTCACTTTCCTGCAATCGTTGCAATTGAATGAGACCTTCTAGGGGCTCTTGAAAAGAACAAGACCCAAAGCCCCTAAAAAATTGTTTTCGCAGTTGACAGAGATCGCTCCATAGCTCAGCCGGTAAAACGTCGTCGAACCATGGCATAAAATCTTCTAGCGATGTGACTTGCAGTAGGTGCGTGATTTCAAACGTGGTTAGCTGAGCGTAATGAGTGAGGGCCGTGGCGATCGCAATATTGAGAAACCCATGCATCGCCACCCAAGTCCCGTCCGGTAGGCGCTGTTGGGTATAAAGTGGGTGATGAAGCCCTGCTGTCGCTTTGAAGGGCATGTGCGATCGCCCGCAGGCAGCAATAAATCGGGCGAGCTGTATGGCACTGGGAAACGCCTCTACGCGAAGCCCGCCCGTGCGAACTTTGGGCATAGCCCGATGGGCATGAAGAAGCGTTAGGATCTCTTCATAGGATGTCTGCTCGGTTCTTTCTAGTGGGATCTCAAAAAAAGTCTCCACCGATTGAGGAACCTGCGCTGTTATGGCCCTTACAATTTTTTCAAGCTCGTCCCTGGGTTGAGGTGAAATCTCCAGTGCGGCAATCGACAAATAGGAATTGGCTTGATAAAAGTGCAAAGATCTTAACAGTGAACTGGACAAGTCACCAATGGGCTCGCGGAGAACTAAGCTCAACGGCCAGACCGGCGGTTTTTGCCCTAAGCCCATTGTCAATCTCACCTTGGGCAGCAATTCTTTGATGAAAACGGGCAAATCAGCTGCGGCCAAAACATATCGCCCCAACAACCAATTGTAGGGTTGCCCTTGGTAGGTTGCATAGGCCGACATGGCAGCGTCAAGACGCTCACCCGCAGGTGGGAAAGTTCCGGCATAGTCAACCACGGATTCAAGCAAGGGACGTAGCGGTAGGTTCACCATCATGAAATCCTCCCATTACATTCATGATAGCGAGAACACCGTCTCTATTAGCTGTATTCTATACTAAAAAAAGAACAATCTTAATCGTTTAGGATTAATTATCTGGGATTGTTCTTCTATTCACCTCCCTCGATGTATCGAGTGAAGGGGGAGGAGGTTTTTTGATGGATACTTCTTTAGAAAACGACTGTCCCATTTTACGGTTTGATCATCTAGAATTTTACGTCGGAAATGCCCGACAAGCTGCAAATTTTTATCGGCAGCAATTTGGATTTATGGTGACGGCCTATCGCAGCTTAGAAACCGGTGAGCGCAAAGCCGCAGCTTACGTCCTAGAACAGGGAAATATTCGATTTGTTCTCACCAGTGCCTTCAAACCCGATAACCCAATTGCACAATTCGCCTTAAAGCATGGAGATAGTGTCGCGGCGATTGCTTTTGAGGTGGCCGATGTCAACCAGGTGTATCGTCAGGTGAGGCAGCGAGGGGCGATCGCTATCATCCCGCCTACCGAAATAACTGACGAAATGGGCGTCTTTCGCTATGCCGCTGTGCAGGGCTATGGAGATATGCTGATTAAGCTCATCGAACGTCAGCAATATCGCGGTGCCTTTGCCCCTGGATTTGTTCCCAACAAGATTTCATCCACCGACTGGCAAGATCGCGGCCTTACCAATCTGGACCATGTGGTCGGGAACGTTGGGGAGGGGGCCATGGATAAATGGGTGGACTTTTTTATCAAGGTCTTTGGCTTTGAGCTGTTAGTTCACTTTGACGATAAAACCATTGCCACCGAATATACTGCCCTGATGTCCAAAGTGGTGCAAGATCCCACTGGCAACATTAAGTTACCGATTAATGAGCCCGCACCGGGGAAACGACTCTCTCAAATTGCAGAGTATTTGCAGTACCATCAGGGGCCAGGGGTGCAGCACATTGCCCTAGCTACCAACAACATTATTGACACCGTTACTCAGCTGAAGGCCGCTGGGGTCAAGTTTTTAAGCCCGCCCCCGACCTACTACGAAGGTTTGGCCGCGCGCGTGGGTCAAATCGCAGAACCCCTCGATAAGCTGGCTCAATTAGGGATTTTGGTCGATCGCGACGCTGACGGCTATTTATTACAAATTTTCACCCAGCCGGTTCAAGATCGGCCCACGTTGTTCTTTGAAATCATTGAACGCCATGGCGCAACCGGATTTGGGGCTCCCGTGTACACATAAGTCCGAGACATCTCTAAAACCCTTGTCATATAAGGGTTTTAGGAACACGTTAAATTCTCAGCAACTGCCATCTATTGAGAATTTATGACGAAGGATCAAGGGTTTCAGGGCTTGGTTC
>JBCDAG010000488.1:0-4842 GCA_039186165.1 Cyanobacteria bacterium P01_F01_bin.53 | reverse complement strand
GCTCTACAAAAACCAAGGCCGTTACAGCGAAGCGGAGCCGTTGTATGAATCGGCGCTGGCGATGAGTAAACGGCTATTGGGCGATGAGCATCCCGATGTGGCCTTGAGCCTGAACAA
The DNA here is from genome assembly GCA_039186165.1 of Cyanobacteria bacterium P01_F01_bin.53. GTDB lineage: Bacteria > Cyanobacteriota > Cyanobacteriia > Phormidesmidales > Phormidesmidaceae > Phormidesmis. The sequence goes on along the minus strand of JBCDAG010000488.1, from coordinate 4,725 downwards.
TCTGGCGGGGCTCTACTACAACCAAGGCCGTTACAGCGAAGTGGAGCCGTTGTATGAATCGGCGCTGGCGATGCGTAAACGGCTATTGGGCGATGAGCATCCCTATGTGGCCAGTAGCCTGAACAATCTGGCGGGGCTCTACGACAAGCAAGGCCGTTACAGCGAAGCGGAGCCGTTGTATCAATCGGCGCTGGCGATGAGTAAACGGCTATTGGGCGAGGAGCATCCCTGGACTAAAACGATGCAAGGCAATTTACAAATTTGCTTGGACGAACAGGCGCAATGACCCTGGATAAATGTGGAAACTTAGGTTGGGGGCGTAGGGGGCATTTTCTTAGTCATAAATTAGGCAAAAATAATTTCCCATCCCAAAACCACTTATCTAAAAGGGCCTCAGGCTAACTTGATTAGATTGCAAATCCTTTATCCCCAGTTCGAATCTGGGTGCCGCCTTTAATTTTCAGCTAACGTCTATTCCGGTTTCGTCTTCAGGCACGATTTCGGTTTCAGCTTTACCGGCATCCACCCATTTATTCAGGGCCTCGTACTGAAGCGCAAAGGCCTGGTAACGGTTGGCAGCCTCTGATAGTGAAATGCCATAGGTCTGAAATCTCAGAACTACAGGTGCATAAAAGCTGTCAGCGATTGAGAAGTTTCCAAATAGCCAGGGGCCTTCGTAATGCGTCATGCAGTGTGACCAAATCTCGTCAATCCTGGCGATGTCTTGTTTTGCGGCTTCTGATGGCGTAACTTGCCGGGTAGCACGACAGTTCATTGGAAGTTCACACCGTAGTCCCATGAATCCAGAATGCATTTCAGCGCAAATGGCTCGGGCTTCCGCTCGCAACGCAACGTCAGCAGGCCACCCTTTTCCACCTAAGTATTGTTCAGAAACATATTCGCCAATTGCTAAGGAATCCCAAACTGTGAGCTGATTATCTATGAGTACAGGCACTCGGGAGGTTGGCGAGTATTTGCCTAGCCTCCCTTTAAGAGAGCCTTCGTGAGTATCTTGCCGAAGCGATTCTTGAACTTCTTCAAACTCAAGGTTAAACGTTGTGAGTAATAGCCAAGCCCTTAAGGACCAAGATGAGTAATTTTTGTTACCGATGATGAGTTGCAAGGGCGCTCTCCTAAATCATCACTACTGGGGGCAGATGACAGGAGCTTACCGTGAGTAGATACTGACAGGCCATGTCTATTTATGCCATGTCAGTATCTAAATTATGTATCTCAATGATTAAGGCACCTATCCAGGCACTTATTTTAGTGACTCATTAAAACACCCCGCAGCGCCCTTTTTATCGGGTACTGCGGGGCGTTCTCTTTTGGTATAAGCGACTTTGCCTAATGCCGCTGAGTAATGCGATGAACGCAGTCTTTCAGCAGTGGCGTGTCCGTTTTATAGAAGTTTTGGTCCTTACAATCATGCCCAGTTAACTCGCTAAACCAAACACCCTTGAAACATTGTTTTCCTGATTTTGCTCAAGGGCGAGCCTAACTGGTCCTCTGAAATTACAGTCTCAGACGCTTTTTTTACTTACGGGTTAAAAAACGTGAGGTATATGGTGCTACTAAGGCGTGTAGTCGTAAGGAGATGGCGGATAGTCGTAGTAAGTTGGTCGCTTGGGGCGAAACTGGGCAGAGGGTAAATAGTTTTGATCGTAATAGCGATAGCCGCTTGCGGGTGGCATGGGCATTGGGGGTGGCATGGGTGCGGGCCGTGCAGTGCGGCGCTGTGACTGCAAGATTAGCAGCACTGCACATAAAATGAGGCCACCGCCACCCATCACGAGGACGACGACGACGCCTGCTCCAAGCCAGATTATGGACGCCGGTGGCCCGGTTGGCCTCGGCGGTTCAGGCGCTGGGCGAGCGGCTGCGGCAATTTTATCTTCTAGTTCTAAATCTTCTACTGACCGTTGATAGTCTTGGATTCTTTCAAGCAGGTACTTCGTTTTTTCTTCCTGCTGCCTGAGCTGATCTTCTAGGCTACCTGACAGGGTTTCTTGCTTTCCTAACTGGCCTTCCAGCCTTCTGGTAAGGTCGCGTTGCTTATCGAGTTCGCGGCGAATTTCATCTTCTAGGCGTTGGTCGGCGATGGCTTCGGAGCGAGCCTCTGACCGAGCCTCTGTCAGGGTGTTTTGGGTAGGAGCAGTTGCTTCAATGCGTGCGATCCGTTCGTCCAACTGAGTGGCACTATTCGAATTCGCGTTAGCAGAGACCATGCCAACGCGAGCGACGAGTAGTACCAGAGCTGCCACGCCTGTAGTCGCGCAGCCTGCCAGATATGCAGTTGTATCGCTCATCGGCTGTTTACCTTGGCGATTGGACGGTTATGGGGGCAGATCCCTATCATTAGCTGATGGATGAGCAGACACTTGAGAATCATCGGCTCTAGCAAAATACTGAAAAATGTGAGTGTTTCAGGACAGGCTGAGCCTTTGCTAGTTACATCTCTGGGGTTGGTCCCGGAGATGACTTAAAAAGTATTCAAGTCGTTGAAGTCCTCTGCATATAAGGATGTGAGCTAAAGACTATCACACAGCATTGCAATGTTCTTCCGTATAGCAAAAACAGATGCGCGCAAAGTATAACACCTGGTATGGTGCCTGATACAGCGTTTTCTAAAACCTACCGTTTCTACTGCAAACTAAGAGGTTGTTTTAAAAGGTGAACAGTGTGACAAATTATGCCAGTCGCCTGAGCATCAGGCGAATCATGGCGATATAAATCACCGTCTCGGCAGTTTCAGGGAGTCGCTCATAGTCTTTGCTGAGGCGACGATACCAGTTCCACCAGCCAAAGGTGCGCTCCACCACCCATCGCTTCTTAAGGAGCACAAATCCTTTAGTTTGCTCAGGGCGTAGGACGACTTCCACAATCAGACGAAAGGTATCCATAGCCCACTGGAGAAAGGGCTGACCACTATACCCACCATCGGCCCACACCAGATAGAGTCGAGAGACCTGAGGCTTTAACGCCATCAGCTTTTCAAAGGCTTGTTTGATCCCGGCTCTCTCGGGTGTACTGGCGGCGGTTACCATCACGTACATCAGTAGCCCGAGGGTATCGACGATAGCATGGCGCTTTCGACCTTTTATGTTTTTGCCACCGTCATAGCCAACCGCTTTATGGACCATCGTGGCGGTCGGGACACTTTGGGAATCGATAATCACTTCTGATGGGCTTTCAGGCCGCCCTGACACTGCTCTTGTCCACCCTCTGAGTCGAGTATGAATAACTTCCCAAGTACCGTCTTTGCGCCAATTGCGGAAGTAGGTATAGACCGTTTGCCAGGGGGGCAGGTCGCCCGGCAAATCTCGCCACTTACAGCCGTCAACGACCACATACAAAATGCCGTTGAGAATACACCATAAGCAAACGCTACGAGGACGACCGCCTGGTTTGGCGGCAGGCAGAAGGGGCTCAAGAAGTTCAAACTGGGCTCGGGTCAAGTCACTGGAGTATGATTTTGGCATCGCTCTCACGGGGTTGAGGTTTTTTCTACTTTCAACCTATACCGTGTGAGCTTTCTTACTGAATTTGTGACTTTTAAAACAACCTCTAAAGTGCTGCTTGTAAATCCCGTTTTCCTCGTAAGCTGGCATGAGAGGTCGGCAACGGTGGCTGTGAAATGCCGGTCTTAGGCTTTTTTCTCCATTCATTACATAGGCTGAAGCTGAATGATGGGAACGTGAGGACCGCGTTAGGTGAGCTTGTGTCAGTGGTTCACAAAAAGAGGGTGCGGTAGAAACACTACCGCACCCTCTTTTTTCTATCGAGGCTTTAAGCCCTATGTCATTAGCCTACTTATAGTAGCAGCTGATTTCAAAACTACTCAACGATGATCTTGCCTACCATGCCAGCGCCACGGTGAGGTGCACAAAAGTAGCTGTACTCACCGGATTCGTCAAAGGTACTGCCGTAGGACTCGCCGGGAGAGAAGGTCAGCTGTGTGTGAGTGAGTTTATCAGCGGTTGCTTTGCCTCCAGGAACATTGTTTTCATCGAAGACAACGTTGTGTGGGGCCATTTTATTGTTTTCCCAAGTTACGGTGTCGCCCTTGGAAATGGTGAGTGTTGCAGGTTCAAAAACGAGCAAACCACCGTCGGAACCCATTTTGACGACGTGATCAGCGGCGAGGGCGGGGGTAGCGAAGACGGCACAGCTGCTGATTACGAGGGCTGCCATCATTAGGGTGGTGCCCAGGCTGCGAAGAGCTCTAGCAATAGATTTCATAAAACCTCTAACGGCTAAACGTGTATAGTTTTTGCACTTATATGAGAAGTATATAGTGATCTGAGGATGTTTGACAGGCAGTCTAGGTTCGGGTTTGGCTACCTGTTACTTCCCATAGCCCATTTTGCATACTTGGGTGTTTAGCGGCCTGTCCGGACGAGTGGCTAAAAAATGGTGATGTTACAGCCCTATAAAAGCCTGGCTTCGCTTATCTGTGAAGCGATTCTTAAGATAGAGCCCTACTTTTGCAAATTTTTGTAGCCAAAGGTTAAATGATTTAGTGCTTCGGCGTTCAATTATCGTTTTAATCTCTAGGATTGAAAAAATTAATGACCTAACTGCGCCTATGGCTATGGATGTTGTACAAAAGCAAATGCTTGAACTCAACGAGAAGGTTGACTCCCTCCATAGACTCCTAGAGCAGTTGACCGACAAGGTGACTGGTATAGCGGCTTTCCAAGCGCGTTACCAAGTCAATGACTT
>JBCDAG010000487.1:0-4852 GCA_039186165.1 Cyanobacteria bacterium P01_F01_bin.53 | reverse complement strand
CATCCAGTTGCAATTGTGCCCCTATGGTGGGGCACTCGTCGGTATTTGGACTTACCAGCCCTCACCGTGGGAGCAATGATTCCTGATATCTCTTATTTTATTGCGCTGCAACCCGTGCCGAATATTGGACATAGTTTATCAGGAATTTTTTTAGAAGGTCTACCCAGCGCCTTTGTTCTATTGCTCATCTGTCGATATTTGCTATACAAACCTCTACTGGCATTGTGTCCACAGGCGATCGCTAACCGTTTTCCTCACCGCTGTCCCTACTTATTCGATACGCTTCCCCGTCTGCTTACAATCGGATGTTCTGTTGTGGTAAGTGCGCTCACCCACATTGTATGGGACAGCTTTACCCATTCTTACGGATGGCCTGTGAAGCAAGTTACTTGGCTCTCAAGTGACTTAGGGGCACTGCCTGTTTACAAGTGGTTACAGTATGGCAGCAGCGTCGTGGGATTTGTGGTGCTGCTGGTGTTGCTCACAGGCTGGGTGCTTCAGCAACCAAGACGCTCGTATCATAAAACGCTGCCGCTTATTGGAAAAGTAGTGGCCTCGGGGGCGATTGGCGCGGTCATGCTTATGACTATTTGGAGGGCGATCTCGCTCTATACCACCGCAGACAGAATCTATGCTGGGTTGGGAGTTCGGGTCGTTGTTAGTTCAGTATCAGGACTATTTTTGGGCCTATGCAGCTATGCCATGATTTTTTGGATGCTCTCTAGCTTGCAGCGAGATTTTATCCATCACTAGTTTTTTCAAAAAGGGGTGATTGTGCTAGCTAGGCGAATCACCTCACGATGATCCGCCCGCCTTGAAAATTATTCGGGTCTACCGATCCCTGTATGCAGATGTTCATAGTGAACATTCTGGTCTATCCAAAATATCTGAGGCTCTTGAATTTAATAGGTCTCAAGTATTTGCATTACGAGCTAGCATATTGAACCAGGTAGGGGTATGGCATGGATCCTGACGAAAAGGTGTCATGGACTGAAACCCTTTACCAGCAATAATTTCAAGCATTAGTTTTGAAAATAGTCCCAAAAGTACTAATAAACAGACAAAAATGAGCTTGAATTGATTACCTGGGTCAGTGGGGGCTCGGTGAGAAAACTACGGTTTTGAGCTTCGGGATTAGTTTTGGTCTATATCACTTACTAGTTATATTCTGAAACCTTTGGTTTCTCGTTTACTCTTCTGAGTCAAACCCTTGATTTACATAGGACTAGTTGCTCTACCCAGCAAAGTGTCAAGAAAATAGTGAGTTTTGAAAACCCTGCCTTGAAATAGTTTTAAGCGAAACCGTAATTCTTGGTTTAAATGCCCCCGCTGGTCCATTATGCAAAAGCCCCAGGTTCTATTTGACATTTCTTGGAGTTGTAGGCTAAGCTGCTTTAAAGCGACTGGTCATATTGATTGGCGAGTAAATAAAGAGAGGAGAGACTACATGGCACGCGGTGCTAACAAAGCACAAATACTAGAAGCTGGACTGAGTTTATTCTATTCCAAAGGCTACAATGCCACAGGTATTCAGGATATTGCCAACGCAGCAGAGGTGCCTAAAGGTTCGTTCTACAACTACTTCAAAAGTAAGGAGGACTTTGCCGCAGAGGTTATCAATCATTACACCCGTCAAACGATTCAATTTTTAGAGGAGCGTCTAAAAAAGGGTAAGCGCAATCATCTTGAAAGGATGAAGCTCGTACTTGAGTATTGGGCCGAGAATATGTTTTCCGAATGCAAAGGACTGGGCTGCCTTGTTGGAAACCTTACTCAGGAAATGGGTAACCAGAGCGACAAGATTAAGCAGGCCGCTAAAGAAGGCTTTTCTCACCTAGAATCTTGTTTCATTGTCTGCTTGCAGGCAGCACAAGAAAGCGGTGAAATTGGGCCTGATAATGATGTCAAAAAACTTGGCACCTTTATCTATAACGGCTGGCAAGGTGCATTAGTGCGCTCTAAATCTGAAGGAAATAGTAAACAGCTCACAGCATATGTGGAGTATACCTTTGACGTTGTTTTTCCATCTATTCTGATGCAGGAGAACAAGACCTAATGCGTTTCCCAAAAGATTTACTCAAACTCTGCTCACTGAGTTCGCGCGAACACTCATTAGTCCTGGCTTAAGCCAGCCTCTCAATGTAAGTCATCAAAGAAATAGAAGCGAAATATTTTTTGCCTCCATTTAAGATGACTGGTCACGTTAAATGGAAGTATGGCTGGAACTAACGGCTCCAAGCCCAAAAGGCCAACAGTAAAAACTCATCAAAGAGAAAAAACATGACATACACACAACAAACTGAACGCCAATTTCCAATGCATACCTTAGATAGTGCGCCAGAGCCTTCTAAAGAAGCCATGAAATGGTATCAGGAGCAATTGCCAAATTTGGCTCCAATTATGCTAAGTGGCTTATCAGTTAACTATTATCAGTCACTGAGAAATTGGGGGATTGAGGAGGTGATCGCAATCATCTAAGCACGTCTCAAGCTCTCTCTGGGAAGCTAATTCTTTGTCAACACCTAACGACACCTTTCATTCATTTGGAGAAATCACCATGACTGCAACAACTTCAGCTATTCGCTTGGTTCCTGGCAACGTCGTCCCCGCCCTAACTGTTGATACGCTATCGGGAAGTGCTTGGAATCTTGCCGAGCAAAAGCCTCGCAACTACACGATGGTAGTTTTCTATCGAGGGTTACACTGCCCCCTCTGCGCTGAGTATTTAAAGCAGCTAAACAGTAAGCTAAGTCAATTCAAAGATCTCGGCATTGAAGTCATTGCCATTAGCGGTGACACTCGTGAGAAAGCAGTAGCTTCAGCTGAAACCTGGGATGTGAATGATTTGACGCTGGGTTATGGTCTTACCCGCGAAGCAATGCAGCAGTGGGGGCTTTATGTCTCTAAGGGTGCATTTGACTATGAGCCCGCTTATTTCAATGAACCTGGGCTCTTTTTAATCGACCCCGACGGTATGCTCTTCTTCGCTAGTGTCAATAACGCTCCGTTTGCTCGTACCGATCTAGATGCACTGCTCGGAGGTCTGGACTTTGTCTTGAACCATAACTACCCCGTGCGTGGTACTGAAGTCTAAAAGGCCCGATTGTCATGCGCAGATGAAACGAAACAACCGCTCAAGCCACGAAAGGAAATGTATTATGAACACTGTAGAACTTGATAAGGCGCGTGCCACTCTTGATAAATGGCTGACTGCCTTTAATGCCAAGGATGTTGACACGCTGATCGCGCTCTATGATCCAGAAAGCGTCTATGCGAACGCGGCCGCACCTTTATTGCGAGGTGTGGCTCAGATCAAACCTTGGTTTAAGAAGGCTTTTCCCAACATTAAAGGTACGCTGCACTACAAAGAAGAGACCGCATTTCTTGAAGGTACGATGGCTCTGCTGTCTGGCGTCTATTACTTCGAACCGCCTGCTGGTGTTACCCCGAAGGAAGACGACAACCTAACCGGCAGGGTCTTGGTGGTCTTTCGTCGCAACGCAGCTGGTGAATGGAAACTTCTTTTTGACATGGACAACACGCCGCCTGACGTGTCTCCGGCGCTTTTTTCGTAATGCCGTAAATTCCTGATCGAGACAAATCATGACCCAACGTAAAATAGCTGAGCGTCCTCACCAGATTGCAGACTGTGTCGCCGAATTCGTCAAAAATGGTGATATGGAAGGCGTTCTTTCCATGTTTCATCCGGATTGCCGTGTGGCGATGGATCCCGATGGTGCACCAATGGAAGGGCACGATGGTGTGCGTGAAATCTTCCAAGATTTTGTTGCAAACCGCCTTATCCTAAAGGCGACTGTCACCGGAGAGATGATCAATGGGGATACAGCAATCCTGCAAGGAGAATGGACCATTGAGGATCATGACGGCAACACCTTAGGTGGCGGTATATCCACTGAGGTTGCCAAACTGATGGAACATGGTGGATGGACGTATTTCATTGATTGTCCGATCTGTGTGCCAAAACCATTGCGGTCGTAGCCGGAAAACAATCCGCCGTTGATCTAGCTTGGGCAAGCGCATCTTCATGCTTGCCCGGACTGCTTCGTGCGCCGTGCATCTGAGAGAAATCAGATATTAAGGCAGCGAACATGAAAGCAACAACCTATCGCAAGACCGGTCCGGCGCAGGAGATACTAGGGGCAGTGCAAGCGTAGCTGCGATAAAGGGCCACAAGCTCAAAAGCACTGCTATACAAGGGATTTAGATTAGCTTTTTGAACTATCTCTCTGAAAGAAATTCAGATTTTTCCTTAATTTACTAACGATTTTCCGTTGTTTCAGACTTTGCCGATACCCTTATGGCACTTCATAGCGCCTACGCTCGCACTAGACCTCTAAGCGTCATGCCGGTAGCCGAGGTGAGCCTTCTGACAAATTGACTAAAGATCTAGTCAATTTCACCGAAGACTATGGTTTCCGTAACCCTGAACATATAAACCATAGTTAACGCGTGTGTTTATGCATCTTTCATTGTCAAAACAGCCTGATGAAAGGGCTTTAGTAGATTCTTTGTCTGTAGAGCAGATGGTTTTGCTCGCTAAGTGGTTATCGTCTGAAGTGGCGCTTAAAGAAGACAAAACTCATCAACCTCACATTGCTGAATGTTTAGGAGAAATGGCTCATCGAATTAGAGGACTCGCTCAGAAAAAGATAATGCGAGATTCATCACGTCAATTAGAGTCGGTTGTAAACCAGTCGTAGGGAGCAGCTGGGAGGGTGCACCGATATCTTTATAGAACTCTCCCAGCTTCGATGGGGAACAGTGTGGTTTACCCGTTAGGTATGTATCCATTGACTATCTTTACCCCTCTTTAGGATGTTAAAAGCCTATG
>JBCDAG010000486.1:0-4857 GCA_039186165.1 Cyanobacteria bacterium P01_F01_bin.53 | reverse complement strand
ATTTCATGGCTCATATTGGCTAAAAATTCGCTTTTGCTTTGGGCAGCAGAAACGGCTTCATCACGGGCGATCGCAATTTCCTGCTCCCGTTCTTCCAGCAGCTTAATCTCTTGATCTTTCAGTTGCGTCACATTATCAGAGACTTTTTTAATCATGGTGTTGAAAGCCGTCATCACCTCTCCTAGCTCATCCTGACGCTGCACAGAAAGAGAAGAGAATTCACCTGTTTTTTGATAGGCGCTGACACCCTGGTCTGCGGCCAGCAACAAATCATCCCGCAGCCGTAAAATAGGTTGAATAACAGCTGGGCCAAGGGCCAGCATCGTCGCCACCGTGACAAACACACAAATAATGAAGACAAAAAAGAGCATTCGCCAGAAGTAATCAATCACTCCAACCTGAACATCGCTAGCATCAAGTCGGGCGACAACAGTGTAGTCATCATTAAAAGTACTCGCAGGCCATGCAACATCGTAATATTGGCGGTTATCGCTTCGCTGACGGGCGATCTCATCAGCATTCACTTGATCAAAACTGAGCGTAGGAATTTCACCTAGCTGACTAATCACTTGCCCATTCGGCTCGTAAAGAACAGCACCTTTGACTAAGGGTGTTAACGCAACATTTTGTTTAATCGTATCTAGGGTCTGGGTATCGAGATCCGATGCGGTGATGCTCGCCCACGGATAGATCGACACTAACCCCGTATCTTCTAGCTGCTTAAGCAAGTCAGCTTCTTTCTTTCGCCAAGAGGGAATAACAATCAGGCCTTCGATCACCACGATGCTACCAAATACCCACAGGGCAATATGACGAGACAATCGAGCTTTGAATGGGCTAAGTAGTTTTTGCGATAGTGAAAAAAGCATAAAAGCTGACGCTAGGTAAAATCGCTAAGACTGAAGAAGGCAAGGGATTTTCATTAATATGCCCATTGCCACCAGCAACTTCAGATTTCCACTTGGAGCTTAACAACATATCCAGAATCAGCTGTCATCCGTGGCATTCATCTATTCGTACTCATGAACATTTCCCCAAAAAACTACCCTTCGCACCATCTACTGAATCGTCTCGCCATTCATATGAGCATCCCGCTTCCAACGTTGTAAATAAGTGCGCTGCAATCTCAGATAATTTCTATCAAGTTTTTTGATACACCTATTCACGTATCTCCTTGGCAAGATACATTGACAGTCAACAGTACAGCCACATCCTGCAAGCGTTATGCCACTCCAACGCCATTTCACTCAAACCAAATGGGAGCCCAAAGTCGGCTATTGCCGAGCCCTCAAAGCAGGCAATATGATCTACCTCTCTGGTACCGCGCCTGTCGCAGAAGACGGTAGCACCTTTGCACCTGGAGAAGCCGCAGCCCAGGCCCGTCGATGCTGCGAGATTATCAAAACCACCTTACAAGCCATGGACGCAGATCTCCATCAAGTGGTGAGAACGCGCATGTTTGTCACTGATATCAGCCAGTGGGAAGCTTTTGGCAAAGCTCACCAAGAATTCTTTGGCGAGTATCCGCCTGTGACATCCATGGTAGAGGTCAAAGCACTAATCAATCCAGATATGCTGATTGAAATAGAGGCAGAAGCCTTTATTGGATAACCAGCTCCTGCGAACCTGATTGGCAGGAACCGCATGTTAACAGTTTGGGTTCAATCACTCAGTGCAAATCCAGCACAAAACAAAACATTAAGGTGTCACTTCATCAACGACAGAAGTATCGTCATCTCGCTTTTGAATCCCAGCGTAAACGAGCTTGCCATCCTTGGCGTAGACATCAATGTCATATTCTGGTGTCAATGCGTCCAAATCCGCAGCAGCCAACAGAATATCCTGCTTACGCATCGTATCTGTCGCAGCAGCTAAGTCACCCGCAGAGCGGACCCAAGCAATCGGGCGATTGCTATAGAACATAGCCGTCGGAGTATACAAACGCTCCGAGAGCCTAGCGACGAGTAATGGCAACTTCTTGGCAGGGAATGGAGCATCCACAGAAACTTCTGCCGCCTGAGAAAGCGTGGCAACCGGCCTTTGGAAAGCGTGATAGATCCCTTTAATTTCTCTCACACCTGCGACCAAAAACAAACCGCATAAGGCAACACTCAACACCTGACGTCGCCAGCCTAGCTCATACACCGCAACGCTTAAGAGCACCAATATCACTAATCCCGCGATCACCATCATCTGCTGTAGCGACGACGATAGAAACACAATCTCTGCTGGGAAGAGCACCATCACAATCGCGCCACTCACCAATAAACCCGCACAGGCTAACCGATCTCGACACATCAATGCTCGATGCAACAACGTACCCACCCAAATCGCCAGCGCCGGATAAATTGGAATAATATACCAGCTCAGCTTAGTGCTCGCTAAGCTATAGCCTCCAAATACCACCGCCACAAACAGCAGCAAAATTAGCCATAGTGAGCCATGGGGTCGGCGCAGCCGTTTTGCTCGCTGAACAAGAGCCAGTGGCAACAAATACACCCAGGGAAAAAAGTGGTTCCCCAGCGCTTTGAAATAAAAGAACAAACCACCCTCATTTCCCTCTAGGCCAGCACCCGTAGAACGCTCTACCACGTGATAGAGAAGGTATTGATCGATAAAGGCTTGACCATGAAACGCAATCATCGCCCAATGCCATGGCACAAGGATAAGACTGGCCAACCCTATCCCAAGCCAAAATGCCTGCGTACGCAGTGCTCGCCACAAGCGGCCCGTCAACACAAGGGTGAAAAATAAGGCGATCGCAACCGGCAGGCCAGCGACACCCTTAGTCATCATGGCTAGCGCGATCGCACTCCATACCCCACACCAGACCGACTTACGCCCCTGATGCACATGCAAGTAGGCATAGATAGCCAAGTAGGAAAAGAAAGTCAGCGTAATATCGGTAGTGCCAAACCGCGAAAAGTGGATGAACGTGTAGTTCGTCAGCAGCACCGTTGCAGAGAGCAAACCAACCACGTGCCCTGTACGGCTATCTTGCCGAGGCGCTTCCTGCTGACCGTCTTGCTTAGTATCCTGAAAAGAACAAAGCTTACGCGCAATCAAATACGTACAGCCCACCAAGCCGACACCTGAGATTGCCGAGGGCACCCTTGCCCAAAACTCACTCACCCCAAAGAGCTTAAAAAAGGTCGCCGTCATCCACATAAACAAAGGCGGCTTGTGAAACCAAACGTTATAGCCCCAATGCAGGGTCAGCCAATCTCCACCGGTCACAATCTCTTTAGCCACTTGGGCATAGATGGCCTCGTCCCAGTCGCTCAAACTACCAGAGCCAAGCCGCCAAAAAAGCAGGACGATCGAACTGAGTCCCAGTAGAACTAAAGACAATCTCTGTCGGGAAACAGTCTTCTGAGCATCAGGCTCCGTGTCGAGTTCAGAAGACTGCCTGTTGTATTTTTTGTTCAGGGGTACCCATCGAGGCACTCGCTGATAGCCATCATGCGCCGCTTCCGGCACGGAGACTTTCGGCAATGGGGAAGTGGTAGATTTCATGACCCTCACCAAAAACTGAGCCACTCAAGAGAGCGTGGCAAATATAGATAAATTCAACTTGTTCAGTGAGATTACAGATCAACATCGAAAACAGCACAAAGTGCTGAATCAATGCACGACTGCATCGAAAGACATCAGGAGAAAGCTGTGATCTTCGTCACAACTTGTCTTTATTTGTAACACCCCTACCCAAAAACGGATCGCGCAATTTCTAGAAATCAGCCAAATGACGGAAATCCCAGCATTTTAGGCAGTTTTCATTCAGAATTCCGAACTGAAACCGAACATTCGTACTGATTAATTTGGCATAGCCGTCAGCAGCATTTTCAGTCCGCACACAAGCTGTCTATTTTGTTCAGGCGTTCCCACAGTCAGCCGTAGCTTATTGGCCAAGCCTGGCTGATCAAAATAGCGAATCATGATCTGCTTTGCTTTTAGGCCCTTATACAACCGCTGGGCAATCCGAGCACCGTTTTCTAGATTGGGCTCATCTAACGTGCCGTCACCTACAACCTTTTCGCCAGGCGGCTGCACCAACAAAAAATTAGTTTGGGAAGGCCACACACGAAATCCCAAGACCTGCAAATCTTGAGCCAGCTGCTCACGAGCGGCAATTACTTTTTGAGCGATCGCCCGTTTATACCCCTGATCAGCAATCGCGACCGCTGCCAACTTGAGGGCGATCGCATCCACGTTATAGCTATCCTTCACCTTAAAAAGCCCCTTCAGCAATGCAGGCTGAGCAAAGCCAAAACCCAACCGCAACCCAGCCAAGGCATATCCCTTTGAGAGCGTCCGCAGCACCATCACATTGTCAAACTCACGCACTAGCGCCAAGGAAGCAACATCTGCCCCTTCCCCAACAAAATCCACATAGGCCTCATCGATCACCAACACACCAGATAGCCCCTGGGCAAGCTTGCGCAGATCCGCTATCGGCACGAGGTGCCCCGATGGACTGTTCGGCGTCGCCACAAAGGTCACCGCTGCATCCGCTGCCAGCAATTTCTCAACGGGCAACTGCCAATTGTCACCCTCCCTATTTTCATAGTCAATCTCAACAGTCTGCGCAGGCTGAATCGCTGCCAGCGTTCGATACAGCACATAGGTCGGCATCGGATAGGCCAGCGGGCGCTCATGTCCTTGCGCACAAGCCCGGACGATCAGCGTTAGCAAATCATCACTACCATTGCCTGCAATTACCCAATCAGCAGGCATGCCAAATGTCTCCCCCCCCACCTGACAAAAGTCTTGAGCCAACGGATCAGGATAGCGCCTCAGTAACTCACCGCTAAAGTCATTTAAAGCCGCTAAAACCTTAGGCGATGGCGGATAGGGATT
>JBCDAG010000485.1:0-4859 GCA_039186165.1 Cyanobacteria bacterium P01_F01_bin.53 | reverse complement strand
GGGCTTTGATGATGCGTCCATCTTCACCGCAGCGGGTTTATGGAACTTCTACCTGATGGCTGCATAATAATTCACAAGAACGGAAGGCAGAGCCAGTCTCTGATATCTAAAACCATCCACTATTTCACAACTTGTCTATTGAATAGGAGCCAAATTTGACAAGGCGTCAAATTTGGCATTGCTTATGATGAATTTTGGGCAACCTAGCCACAAAACTAGCCGCCGACCAAGCCACCAACTTAACTGTGCCACCAACTTAACGTTTAGTTAGTCTAGAAACGCCTGTGAACTTATGACATTGCCCTTTGATGCGACAGCGACCCAACAGCGAGTAGATAAATTTTGGCAGCTGCCTGCAAGCTTTGGCATGGAACGCAATGCTTACCACAATTACCTCAATGAAATTGTCAGCGATCGCTACGTCCTCATCAATGGATTGCAAATTCTACGGGATGAGCTTCAGTTTGCCGCGGCCAGCCCCGCAGCCATAAAGTCGTGCGGGGCAGACCTGAGCTTACCCAGCGTGGTCACCACCTTGGCCTATACCAACTGTGGCGATCGCATCCACCAGGGCGAAGCCACCAAACGCTACCGCGACGTCGTTGCCTCCCGCTTTGCCACCCTTTCCGAAATTGGCGAACTCAAGCTAGAGGCCTTTTTCCCCGCAGGTGGCGGCACAGACAATGGCGCAACCCTGGCTCACGTCACCGTGGCCCATGAGCTAGACGAGCACCTCAAAAAACAGATCTACGCAGGTAACCCCCAATCTATTTCCCTCGTGGCTATCGATCTAAAAACCCACGTCGGCCGCCTGCGTGAAGGGGGCAAACACGTTATTTATGGTAAAACTCGCGAAGCCCCTTGGCGTGAACCCCGTGCAGCCTGCGGTGCCATTGTGGGTGCCCTAACGCATTACCAACAACAAAATCTCATTCACCGCCGCATTCGAGATGATTTAGGAGAGCGTAACTTTCAGTACCTTTCTAACCAGCAAATACTGACCGATGAAGGCGTAGATATCACCATGGCAGTCGCGGCCATCATCGTAGCCATTCGCGGTATTCGTGACACCGCCTTTGCCCTCTCCCATGAAATGGATGAGCGCGGCTTAGCCCACCTCACCGCCAGCACAACGGTTAATCGACCTTCCAGAGACGATCTGGTGATTTACTTGGGTAGGGCAACCGTATTCAACGGCACTGTAACCATCCAAAGCATGGGACTCGATGCCAAACGCTATGGCGGCAGCTTGGTGGAGTATGCCGGGAAAAAAAGGCTTCAGCTACGCTATGGCGATTGGGACTGTGAAAAATTACCGATTGAGGAGACACCCTACAAGGTGCGAAACTCTGGCCTATAGACCATCAGCGTCATCTCCTGAGTAAAAGAAGTCAACGGTCGTCCCAAGATAGAGATATGTGAGGGGCTAAAAGCATCGCCAGCAACTAGTGCTGAATCATCGAAGGTAAGATCACGGTGACAAAGCATTCATCGGCTTCATTGCATCTTTGTATTAAGACTTATTGAGAAAAGCCAATAAAAAAGAATGCCTAGCGCTGAACAGCTGTGGTGCAGCCTGTCTCCCCATCCCTAAATTTAGAAAAATATCAACAGAATAATCATTGTATAAGCTCGGTCCTTGAAAGAACAATGAAGACTCGGAACAAATGCTCGCAATTCTACGCAAAACCATCAAAACTACTTGGTAACTAGGATTTTACGTGGCATCTATACAGTCAACTGGATAGTAATCTTTTCACATTGGCTGACCGGCAAAATTAAGCGTTCTTCTATTTAATATATTTTTTAGGTGCTGACGCGGTAGGCTACAGCATAATTTTTGAACAGGAATTTTCCTGTCAAAACCCTTATGGAGAAAACTTATAATCCTCTATGCACTTGAGATAGGGGACGATTTTGAGGTGCATTAATTAAGCGCGGATTGACCACAGGAAAGAGATAAATTAATGCCCAACAGCGACTATATTGTTCAATCAGATCCTAACTTCACCAACGAATTAGTAACCTCTGGATTTCAGACACCTACTAATTTAATAACACTCCCCGATGGGAAAATGCTCGTCCTTGAAAAACGAGGTGTTATTAAAATTCTCGATCCGCAAGTGGATGAGCCATCTAAATCGAACTATCTGAGACTCTCCAAAGTTACTTCTACTAAGGAGCGAGGTCTTCTAGCAATTACCCTCGATCCAAATTTTGACACAAATAAATATTTTTACGTTTACTACAATTACGATGATAACAATAACTCGAAAAACGCAGGCCGCTTTCGAGTTTCCCGATTTAAGCATAATGGTACAAATGCGAACCTTAGTGATGAAAAGGTTATCTGGGAAGCTAATGAAGACATTCTCGATTGCTGTCACTTTGGCGGGGCCTTAAGCTTTGGTCCAGATGGCTATCTCTATTTGGCCACAGGCGATGTTTTTACAAATACACAAGTTTCTCAAGATCTAACCCACTCCAGTGGAAAAATTGTTCGTCTGGATGCATCAGCGGTTGATGGGCCTGGCGGCGAATGGAGACGGGGGCGTAACAATGATCACCTCATTCCTGATGATAATCCTTTTGTGGATGACCCTAGTGGAATCCTACCTGAGATCTGGGCCTCTGGTGTGCGTAATCCTTTTTCTGGAGGATGGGATCTTCCCAGCGGGCGTTTCTTCTTAGCAGATGTAGGCGGTAACGTACAAGAAACAGCCCAAGAAGAAATTAATGTGTTCACAGTGAAGGATGCTGGGGCGAATTTTGGTTGGCCCAATGTTGAAGGTGTCAGTAACAATCCCGCTTATAAAAACCCTGCCTTTAGCTATGGGCACACGGAACCTACGCCCAACGGTGCAGCTGTCATTTCAGGACTAGTCTATCGTGGTAATCACTTGCCCTCCCAATTTTCAGGAGCGTACTTCTTTGCAGACTACGTGCAAGGCTGGCTTCGATATTTTAATTTGGATGAGGCTGGTAACTTTATCGACGCCGACCCTTCCACACCTGAACTTGATGCTCATAATTTTGATAACTCAATTGGGGGCCTCACCGCTCTAAAGCAAGGTCCTGAGGGTGCCCTGTACTACACCGATTTCTTTGGAAATTTACGTCGTATTCGTTATGACGCTGGTGATAACCTCGCCCCATTTATTACAGAGGTCTCCGCTGAAAATATTGCTGGGCCCCTTACGGTAAAATTCACAGGCAGCGCAACTGATCCAGAAAACGACCCCCTAGAATATCTTTGGAACTTTGGTGACGGCACCACGGGTACAGGTGTAAGTGTTGAACATACTTACAACACAACCGGCCTGTATGAGGCAACCCTAGAAGTCTCTGACCCTACCAATAAAACAACCTCTGCGCCTATTCGTGTCATGCTGGGTTCAGCACCAGAAGCCACGATTCAGACCCCTTTTAATAATGAGCTGTTTAGGGCCGGAGACACGATCAATCTAGTTGGCACAGCCACCGATGATGGTCCGCTAACAGACAATAGTTATCAATGGGATGTGCGCTTTATTCACAATGCCCACTTTCATCCCGAGATAGAGGCTCAGCAAGGGGCTACTTTCTCCTTCCAAATTGATACTACGGGGCATGATTTTTCGGATGCCACTGGCTTTGAGATTTCACTGACTGTCACCGATTCTGACGGCCTAACCGATACCGAAACGGTCTCCATTTTCCCCGACAAAGTAGATATCAGCTTTGAGTCCAATCTTTCAGACGGTATCACTTACACATTAGATGGTGTACCCAGAAATGGTCCTTTTGTGCATGATGCGGCCATCAATTTTGAGCATACAATCTCAGCGCCTCAGACGGTTGCCGAGGGGGGTGTGTTATACACTTTCGACCGTTGGTCCAATGGGGTAACAACATCAGCTCAGACTATTACAGTGCCTGATCAGGATGAAGAATTTAAGGCTCTGTATGTGCCTTCCGGTCGTGCCCCTAGGGTGGATGAGGGCTTGCAAGTGCTCTACACCTTTGATGCAGGAAGTGGGAACAAGGTGTTTGATGTCTCTGGAACGGGTACGCCGCTAAATTTAACCATTCAAGATCCGAATAATGTGACCTGGGGGAATGGCACTCTCACGGTAGACGATCCAACCTTAATTTCATCGTTAGTGCCTGCCAAAAAAGTCTCCAATGCCGTGCAGGCTAGTAATGAGCTGACCATTGAGGCTTGGGTTCAGTCTGCTGATATTAATCAAAATGGACCGGCTCGGATCGTCACACTATCTCAAAACGGAGGTAATCGAAATTTCACCCTAGGACAAGGAGATTCCCAAAGTCTAACAGGCGACTTCTCCACTGTCCGATTACGAACAACGAACACTGACAATAATGGCCTACCGGCTGTTCTAGGCCAGGGATTCAGCACAGACCTCACCCATGTGGTGTATACCCGTGAGGCCGATGGGGATGCCCATATTTATCATGACGGTGTCCTGATTAAGAGTGAAAAAGTTGGTGGTAATTTATCTAACTGGAATACTAACTACCAATTAGCACTCGCTAATGAATTGAACGTGGATCGAGCTTGGTTGGGCGCATTCGATTTGGTTGCCATTTACGACCAGGCCCTCTCCGCCGCTGAAGTGTTGCAAAACTACAATGCAGATGCTGACGATGACGGTGATGAAGATGGGCCTGATGAACCACCTAATAACCTTCCCAGGGCAGTGCCTGATAGTGTGCCTGCACAGCAAGATATGCCACTGGTGATTACCAGCGAAGCGTTACTAAGCAATGACGACCTGGGTGATGCTCCCTCTACCCTGACCATCACTGACATCAACAGTGAACAAGGTGGCACTATTGTCAAGAATGACAATGATACT
>JBCDAG010000484.1:0-4893 GCA_039186165.1 Cyanobacteria bacterium P01_F01_bin.53 | reverse complement strand
CAGGCATACACCTTACCACCGTCTTCGATAATCTTCACCAGCCGATTGTTCATGGCCATGTGTCCAGGGAAGGCCTCATCGCCTAGCTTAGGAAAGCCGCGCTGCACACCCAAGGTCACCCCTGGCCCATACAATAAAACAGAGGTGTCAAACCCTTTTGACATCAAGCGACTAACCTGTAACAGGTTAACCAATCCAATCGAACCTTCAAACGCAACGGTGTGAAAAGTCACCAGCGCCTTTTCACCCGGATCAGCCTGAACATCAGGAAATACTTTCTCCTCATAATCCACAAGGAAGTCGCCGGACTGATGAGCAGGGGTTGTTACTGCGGGCATTAGAATCACTCCCAAATATCTGATCAACAGCCTAAAAGGTAAAAGAACAAACTCTCGTATCACGTGCTACAAAACAACAAAGCCTGACACTTGAGACAGCCAAAAGACTTTTACTACCTCTGAAAGAAAAGTCTTTCAGAGGCCTCACCTACACTTTTGTGCAGGTGGCCTTTGGTGATTGCACAAATTATTGACCTTTTATATAGGGTGAAGGGCCGAAAGCCCCTGTCCATAGAGCGAGATCTCGTCATTTCGTAACAGGTGATACAGGATTCTCTCTTCTCCATTTCTATGGTGGAAACATATCAAATGGATGAGGGTCAAAGCATATCAGGCCAAAACTGTTCTTCCATGCGTTCTCTTGTCGCGCACTTTGGCAGTGCTCTTTTACAGTGTCATTTCACGGTGTCTTTTAGGCGTTAAACAACCATGATGAATCCACACTTTCCGGTCATCATTGTCGGCGGTGGCCAGGCAGGTCTTTCGATCAGTTACTGCTTAAAGCAAAACAATATCGACCATATTATTTTTGAAAAAAATACGATTGCCCACTCTTGGCAATCCAAACGGTGGGATTCTTTTTGCTTGGTAACGCCCAACTGGCAATGCACCCTCCCTGGATATTCCTATCCTGGTGAAGACCCTCAAGGATTCATGCAGCGAGATGAGATTGTTCGCTATATAAAAGACTACGCCCAATCCTTTCAGCCAAACCTTAAAGAAGGCGTTGCTGTTGAAAAAATCTCCTCTCACGCCGATGGCTTTATGGTTGATACCTCCATCGGCCAGTACTCAGCCAACCAAGTGGTGATCGCAACTGGCGGCTACCATCGGCCCAAAATCCCTCGCATGGCTGAGCGCCTACCGCTAGACATTGTTCAACTACATTCTTCCGAGTACAAAAATCCGACATCATTACCTGAAGATAAGAGTATCTTAGTAGTTGGAACAGGTCAGTCAGGGTGTCAAATCGCAGAAGACCTACACTTGGCCGGGAAGCAAGTTCACTTATGTGTCGGGGGTGCCCCCCGCTCTCCCCGAGAGTATCGTGGCAAAGATGTGGTCGATTGGCTCGATCAGCTAGGCTATTACGATATTCCCATTGATGAACATCCCCAAAAAGAAACGGTGAGGACCAAAACGAACCACTATGTCACTGGCCGCGGCGGCGGTCGTGAAATTGATCTGCGCCAATTTGCCACTGAAGGCATGCAGCTCTACGGCAAGCTGAATATCATTCAGGGCAACTACCTGACCCTCCAAGATGACTTACAGCAAAACCTGGATTATGCCGATAGTGTTGCTGAAAGTATCAAAGGCACCATCGACAATTACATTAAAAACAATCAAATAGAAGCACCCACCGAAGCGCCCTACGCACCCGTGTGGCAACCTGAAAATACGCCCTTATCCGTTGACCTGAAAGCTGCCAACATTGGAACGGTCATTTGGGCAACGGGCTACCACATGGACTTTAGCTGGATAGAAGTCCCCGCCTTTGATGGCAAAGGGTATCCCAGCCACGAGCGTGGCGTCACCACCACCGAGGGACTTTACTTTCTAGGTCTTCCTTGGCTTTATACTTGGGGCTCCGGACGCTTTTCAGGGGTTGCCCGCGATGCCAACTACCTCGCAAGCTACATTGCCCTAAAACACAAAGCCCTAAAACATAAAGTTACCGCACGGAAATCTAATCAAGTCGTCAATCAGGTTGCCCTGGGCTCCTAACGCTTTGATAAAACGCTGCATCAAATCTCCCTATCACAGCATGTACTGCGTTAACTCACCCACCCTGCCTTCGTTGCTTTAAAAGCGGCCTGAATTCGGGTTTTTACGCCGAGCTTAGTCACCATATTCTTAGCGTGAAACTTCACGGTTCGCTCACTAATAAAGAGCTTTTCTGCGATGTCGCGATCGCGTAACCCCTGAACCAACAGCTGCATAACTTCCTGCTCTCGCTCTGACAATGGAGAGCCTTCCGATGAGGGTTCTTGCGTCTGTTGATTTAAGCGACTTGAATGAGCATTTGCACTTATTCGAGGCAACTGTAACCGGATAGCAACCACCGTTTCATGGTTATCACTTTGCACCGTTAGCGAACCGCCCAGTTGCTGTGCTGATTTTGAAATCTCTTGAATTGTCTTGTGAGAAGTCACCGCACCCGTACTCTGAACAGACAACTCGTCCGATGCCTGCGCTGCTGCCAGCATAGCTTCTAGCACAACAGCATCAGCTTCATACACCAAACGACAATAGTGACAGGGAAGCTTCAACAAGCAAGTTGCCAAATCAATCAGCAACTGGTGAATAGAACCTTCCAGCGGTTGTTCTGTACCCAATAAGCTCAGCTTTTGGTGTCCCAGCATTGCCGCCAGCTGCTCCGAAAGCGCCATACTCTGCTCGCTAACAGCTTTTCCCACATCTGATTGGGCCAAAACTGATTGAGCCAAGGCCTGATGGTTCAGCGCACTGGCCAAAGCGCCGGTAACCGACAGACTGAGAATTTGCAAAACTTCTAAAAACTCAGGTTCCATCGGCGTCACGCTAAACACAGCCAACACGCCAATGGCTTGCCCTTCAGCCATCAGGGGCAAACCGGCAAATCCTTGGATATTATTCACGATCGCCCAGTCCCGGTCCTTCACCCAAGATTCTTCCGGTAAGCAATTGCTCAAGAAAGGAATACAGTGCTGGGCAATTTTCCCCACCTTAAAAGACCCCATAGGCACAGAGGCAAAGGAGCCATCCAAACGGCTATAGAGCCCGGAAGAGGCTACTAATTTGAGGCTATCTCGCTCAGAATCTACCAGCCAAATCCGGGCAAAAACACAGTCAAACTTTTCGATCAGGCTATTGGTTACGCTTGTGGCGATCGCGCTGGGGAGTAAGCACCCTGTAAACTCATTAACCACCTCAGCACACAGCTTCAGATCAAACAAAAGCCGGGATACGTCCAAATCTTGAGGCGCTAAGTTAGGCACAAAAGCAAGTTAAAAACTAAGCTAACCCTAATTACAGCGTAAACTAATCCTAGTGACTGTAGTCAAAGCTACGTAATCAGGTCTTTTTGCCACCGTTTTTGCTACAGACATCACCATCAAAAATACAGGAAGCGGAACACTAGTAAAATTTGCAGACTATAAACCCCTTCAACCTGATAGGGTAGGGCACCCCCAAGGATTGGAATGGTTTTGCTCGCAGCATATTACATCGGCACAGGCGCTCTCAGCCCTAACAAACGCTAAAGCTTATGCCAAATTAAAACAAGACTTTAGTGAAAAGAAACCGACGTAAAAAAGACCGAGATTGAAAAGAGGCTTAGCTAAATTTTGTAATCATACTCTCTTGCAAGACTGGGTTAGGGGTTCTATCTAGAAAAAGACTTATCAGTAGATAATTGTTCGAGTGTTGTATAGAAAGTCACTCAAGTTAAAACGACAAATTGCCAACAAGTGTTATGTGAGTATTATAACCGGCTAGTTGAATTAGTCTAGTTAGCGAATAATTATGAGCGCACTTATCAAAGAAAATCACCGAAAAGAAAATCACCGAAAAGAAAATCACCGAAAATAGGTAACGTGTTTATCTCTTCTGATCAGAGTGGGCATTCTACCAAAAAAGCCTTCCCTTATTTTTCAACAAGGGAAGGCTTTTTGCCAAATAACCGCAGCAAAAGCGACTACTATCAGTGACGAGAAATAACGACGTGAAGTAACGGGCTACTATTTATCAGTTAAACGATAGGCACCGCGCTCACCCTTGAACCATTCACCATTACGAACACCACCTGAAAGAATGTTCGAGATGCGGTTACGCGCCTTCAAATACTGAGACTTAGGCATGTCATCTTTAAACAAGCTCGACATGACCTCCGCAATCTTGAAGTCCTTATCTGGCTGGGTTTCCAAAATCATGCGTACAGCTTCTGGCATGGGTTGCTTGCCGACACCGGGGCGGGTGTACTTCTGCCAGGCCGCAGCACGACCATCCTTCTTCTTACTTTTCCCTCGAGTAGAGATTTTTTTGGCAGGTGCTTTCTTGGTTACTTTAGCCGCTTTCGCTGATTTTGTGGCCTTAGCTTTTGATGTTTTTGCTTTTGCTCTTGTCGCAGGTGCTTTTGTCGCAGTTTCACCTGACTCATCAAACAGCACTAACACAGCTCGAATAGATTCTAGCTTTGCTTGTACCTCAGTAAGCTGCTCACTAACAGCAGCTTCTTGGGTTGCAAGATCTGAGACAATCTGTTCTAGCTTGGGTAATACGGATGTGCTCATAAATAGAAAATTTCACAGGTAACAAATGTTTGTGGAAACAATACTAGCGCATCATTAGCACTTTCGAGAAGACTTTCATTAAAGTAAAACTAAAACTTCTTTTTCATCCCTTACAAATCATCCGGAAATCAGGAAAATCAGCGCGTTCTGTTTATTCTCGCATTAGCAGAACGCAAGCTCACAGGCATTGAGCCATAACTCTCTCGATTATTAAGCGATAGTCTCTTCAAACTTCCAATATTCAGCTTCTAATATTCAGTTTCTAATATTCTGTTAATTTG
>JBCDAG010000483.1:0-4899 GCA_039186165.1 Cyanobacteria bacterium P01_F01_bin.53 | reverse complement strand
CCTATTGGTTAACAGAGGGTTAACCAATTTGTTATTCAACGGAATTCGCCACCTGAGGGGTCGGCACCTTCAGCCACGACAAATATAAGGCCAAAGGAGTGCTCTGAAAAAATGCGATCGCCAACATACCAAAAGACTAGAATTCACGCCAAATTGCATCTTCAACTTGGTTCAAAAGCGTACCTACACGACGTCCTTTTTTATCTAGCTTCTTCACATCGGGATTGGGGTCTGTTGCAAGCTGAGCCAGCTCAATGCTGGAACGTACCAAGCTAAAAATAGGGCTATAGGTAGCGGGCTGGCCGCCACCACCGCGCAGTTTTTTCGCCATGCTAGCAAGCTCCTCCAGTAACGGCGCCCAATCTTGATCAGCCTGATTAGATTTTTTAGAGGCCTTAGCATTAGGGGCTTTGTCAGAGGAACTGTTATCTGTCGGCGTTAGGGTATGGATAATGTCGTCGTTGTCTTTGGCAATTAGGTAGGTTTGCTTGAGCCGAGAGCGGATGCCACCACCAAAGGAAATCCTATACCAACGGTACAACCCATCAGAAACCACCTTGCCTTTGAAGGGCAGCAGGGTCGTTTGAAGCCTGATAGGCAGGCTTCTTTTATCGATAAAATCTGATGGTGCATCGGTGATGCCTAAAACACCGTACACATTATCCTCATCATCGATGAAAATACTGTGCTTCTTCAACATTCGTTCGATGAAGAAATCACTGTAAACGAAGGTCTTCCATCCGGAAACAATCGCGATTTCCTCATCATTTAGGTTTTCCGGATTGTCCTGAATAAATTGATCGATCAGCTCGATATGGCTAAAAAGATAGTCCCTAACGGCTGCTTTGTTTTCTACTGCGGACTCACAATAATCTTCGAAGCTCTTCAGCTCAGGGAAAAGTTTCGCCTCTTGATTGACATACCACTGTAGGGGGAGCATTAGGCTCATAAAAAGCTGAGCGTCGTCAGGCTTTAGTTTCATAAGGTGTTACTACTCCGTTAATGCGCGGTTAGTGCTCTGTTAGTGGGTGAATAGTCGTCGTAGCAGTCTACGACGACTTCATAGGTAATACGATGCTCACGTTCAGCGTCACTGGATGCGTTGGACATGGGGAAAGCTCCTATTAGGATGTTGGTTTTGAGGATATTGGTTTTGAGGATGCTGGTTTTGAAGATGTTGGATAAATCTCTTTGATGTGCTCTTGGCACAGCCACAGGACGTCGCCTTCTGGTGTGGTGGTGCGGGTAAGGCCACCCCATACTTGGTCAGGATCTTTACGCTTGAGGAATTCGTGGAGGGTGCGGAGCGGTGCGCCACTGACTTTTCGAAGATGATGGTCTTCGCGGTCTAGTCGTTCTTCTGGAGGTGCAAAGCTGCGGTCATCATCCGTGAGGGAGAGGGTGGGGAGCTTGGCAACCAGGGATTGGGTCAGGGCAAGATCGTTTTTAATCAGTTTGCCGTAGTCAGCGTCGGCGACATTCACCCAAGGGCCAACGACAGGGGTGACGTATTTTAAAATGCCGAAGAGGCGATTGAGGTGGGGGGCCATGACTTTTAGCCATTTTTTAGGATTGTCGATGGGGTAGAGGCCACCTGATTGTACGGGATGGAGGCAGCCGGGATGCTCGCAGTAGAGCTGGAGGTTAATACGTTGAGCAGCGGGGTTCTTTTGCCAGGGCTTGCGATTATCAGGACGCAACACAAATACACTGGGGCAGGGGGATTCGATTTGTTTTTGGGTGATGCGAATTTCGCGGAGCAGGTCGCGTTGGACGAGTTCTCGCAGTTCGGTGAAACCTTGTTCAACGGAAGTTTGCAGGGTATCGCTAGAAGCTTGGAGTTGGTCGAGCTTGGCAATAACGGTGTTTTGGGTGGTGTAGTGCAAGCCGAACAATAGACTCGTTACCGAAATATCTTCTAAGCAGTTAGGACATTCAATGGTTTCTCGGGGTGGGGTGCGCTCTAGGCGACGGGTGAGGTTAGCATAGTCAAACTCGTGCAGGCAGTCGGTATTGATGGGGTCGGGGCAGGGGAGTAGGCGAGTGATTTTGAGGCCGGGGTAACGGTGAAGGGTTAGCTCTAGGCCCTCACGCAGGATATCAAAAAAGTTGTGGGGGACGGGGCCACGGACGGTGAGGTGTAGGTAGTCGGCGTTGGTGTTTTCGTCGCGGAGGGTGCGGACTAGGCCGAGGTGTTTGCCTTCGCGGTCTTGAAAGAGGACGCCTGTGCGCCAGTGAATGCCGCGTCGCTCGCCTTCTTCGATGGTGAAGCGGTGCTGACGGGCGATGAACCAGGTGGGAATGCCGGGGAGAATTTCACTGAGCTGAAATTTCATGGAAATTTCTTTGCAGTTGGGTTCAGCCTTTTTTTGAGTCCAGCGATCTTGGAAGTTTGGGGGCTCAAAGGGGAGGCGCTCCACCACAAGGCTAATATCGCGGTTCTCCAAGGTGCGATAGGAGAGATCGAAGCGTTCCATCAGGCGCAAGAAAAAATCGCGTAGGCCTGGCTTCAGATCCGACCAGATATCATTCATACATTGCCGGGTGAAGATACCGTTATTGGCGATGACGGGCTCGGCGGTGAGGACCTTACTGATGTATTCGGTCACCCACTGGGGCTTTAGAATCACCAAATCATTCACATCGTCATCATCTTGGAAAAACAAGATATCGCCCAGCTCATGGAGCCAGTTTGCTAAGACGGGTTGGCCATCTGCGGATACGTTGTGATGGGTCATGGCATCCCAAAAGTGCTTGGGGGTGACTTGTTGTCCGGAGCCTTCTCGAATGGCAGTGGCAAACTTGAGCCAGGTCGTCGGCCACCGTTCGCCCATTAAGGGCAGGTCTGCGGCGGTGTTGGTAATTATCTGTTTTAGTTCGCTAATACCTTTATTTGTTTTATTGCTGACCTCAAGGAGTGAAACGATTTGGGGGAACTGTTGCTTTAGGTCTGACAGGGGGAGGTCGGCATCGCGCTCGTCGGTGTAGGTGGCGACGAGGATGATGGGGGAGTCTGGGGCGTTGGCGCGGAGGTTTTGAGCCAGTAGATGAGTTTGCCTTGTTCAAAGCCGAGGCGGGCATTAAAGGCCAGGAGAAAGAGGGAGCGGTTCGTGAGGAAAAACTGGTGGGTGGCATGGTAGATTTCTTGGCCGCCAAAGTCCCAGGTATTGAGCGTCATGGTGACGTCAGGCTTGGTGGGATGGGCCAGGGGCAGGGCTTTGATTTCGATGCCGTGGGTAGAGGATTGTTGAGCCTCGAAGGACTCACCCCTCAGGGCACGCAACAGGGATGTTTTACCAACGCCCCCTTCGCCGACCACCAACAGTTTTGAGAGCCATTGTTGTTCCCCATCGGTTTGCTGTGCTCGCAGATAGATCAATACCGCGTCCGTTCCTTGCTCTATCACCTCAGGGGGCGGTGATTCTAATTCAGGATTTTGGAACAGGTAAAGCTGAGTCAGATTGGCGAGTTTCCCAATTCGGGCGGCACCGTCGTCAGTTGATTGTAGTTGAGGGAAAGCACCGTTAGATTGGCAAGTTTTCCCAATTCGGGCGGCACCGTCGTCAGTTGATTTTGGTTGAGGAAAAGCACCGTCAGATTGGCGAGTTTTCCCAATTCGGGCGGCACCGTCGTCAGTTGATTTTGGAAGAGGGAAAGCTCCGTCAGATTGGCGAGTTTTCCCAATTCGGGCGGCACCGTCGTCAGTTGATTTTGGAAGAGGGAAAGCTGAGTCAGATTGGCGAGTTTTCCCAATTCGGGCGGCACCGTCTGTAAGTCTAGTCCTGAGAGGTTTAGCTCTGTTGCCTTCGTTTCAAGTGCCTGCTGGATTCGTCGTTCGGCTTCAGCAATTTGAGGTGAGGGCATGGGGGCGTCACGAAAAAGGGGCACAGGACAGCGGGAAGCTATAAAATGGCGGGCAAAATGGCGCGCAGTCATTTCACGGGCCATTTTAGGCTAAATGTACAACCTAAAACCAGACTATCGATACAGGGTGTCTTGACTGATGCCGTGCAGCGCTTCACCAAAAAGGATGGGCGTATTCTAAAAGCCCTAAAAAAGGGACTCATGGGTACCCCCACGAATCCCTGAATCCCTTGTTTATTTGCCGCTATGGCCTGCTTGTCACCTATGCCGTCACCGCTGTCGCCACCGAACGGCAAGGCCGCTTGCGATCACTCGGCCTTACACCCCCCACCATCTCATACTCATCACTCTCCTTATCAAACTTCACCGCCACACCCAGCAGCACCTTTTTTGATAGCTTGGACAGCTCCTTCTCAGAACGCTCTAGCTCATTCGCCGCCGCATCCGCCTTGGCCAGTAGCGTGTGATAGTTTTGCAAATTTTCGCGCACTTCAGTCACTTTCTGCGCCACCGTCGCCGTAGAGCAGCCGCCCCCCAAATCAAGCTTGGCACTAATCGCCTTCATCCCCAGCAGCCGTCTTTCTGCCTGGGTCAATACCGCTGAATTTCTTTTAGGTCGAGCCATAAAAATACGCTCCTAAATAATGTTGTAATGGTTTAAATACGATCAATTAAGCCTGCAACAATAACAATGGGGCGTGCATCATCCGGCTATGTTCACAATGCCCGTACAAACGGACAAAAAGTACACATTCTTTTCTGTAAAATTACAGATTATTGAAAAATCCGGAAACTTATCAGCCCATTGAATCCGTAACAACTCGATAACCATAGATATTCTCTATACCAAATCCATTGCCCATAGAGAAAGATTGACTCAGACTTCTTTCAACTCGATCTCAACGCCCTCGGCATCGATTCATGACCCTTACCAGTCAAGCTTAAGTAGCTTAGAATCGATCTGAACTTACTGAGACTTTATCCAAACTCACTTAAAGGCGATCGCACCCCCTTCAAAGTCGCCTTCAACTTGAT
>JBCDAG010000482.1:0-4914 GCA_039186165.1 Cyanobacteria bacterium P01_F01_bin.53 | reverse complement strand
CCCCCCTCTTACACCTACACTCACCACCGTCATCGGTGCATTATCTTCCACCCTTACCTCACCGGCCACTGCCTCCGGCG
Source organism: Cyanobacteria bacterium P01_F01_bin.53 (assembly GCA_039186165.1). GTDB lineage: Bacteria > Cyanobacteriota > Cyanobacteriia > Phormidesmidales > Phormidesmidaceae > Phormidesmis. Next base: position 4,834 of record JBCDAG010000482.1, on the reverse strand, counting down.
CAATCTCCAAATTCCGATACAAAAAAGAAACCGCTGTTTCCCCTTCGGTGACCACATCTGCCTCAAGGGTTGCGATCGGATACTGCGCTTCCACTGGCGCTGTCATCGAAATGCCATTGTCGCTAATATGCCGAAACAACGGTGAAAACCCTCGCGAAGATGCCGACGCTAATTCTCCTGTTACTTGCACCGTCGCCGCCCGATACACCGGATACTGCTTGATCTCAATTTCCCCTTCTGCCGTCGGTGCCGGAAACCCTTCTGGCAAAGGCGCAGACGTCGCACTATAGGCCCCAAACAACAGCGCACCCGTCAAAATAACGCCAATCACTAACAGTCCCTGGCCCAGTTTCATCGTAGAATTTCCCTTACAGCTGCTTGTATTTTAGCCAGAGTTTAGCAAGGTAATGTGCCCATAGGCTGGGACACTGCCTTACGCACTAATGACTAACAGGGACTTACAGATAGGACTTACACGCTAATAGCGACCTTGCCCTTCACGTGTCGTTGTTCTATGTGGCGAATCGCCTCCGGCACTTCTGCCAGCGAATATTCCCGATCAACAAATGGTTTGAGCTTACCGACTTCAATCAACTCTTTTAATGTTTTCAAATCGGCCTGGTTGGGCGTTGACTGTAAAGAGGTTACCTTGCGGCGACTGGATTTAGCCTTAAAGCGATCCACGAAGGAGCCAAACAACATTGCTCGGAAAAACTCAGCTGTATTACCCCCGACGAGAACGTAAGTGCCACCCGGTGCGATTGCCCCCAAAAAGGCAAAGAAAGGCTGATAAGCTGCCGCATCTATAATTAAGTCGTAGGGCTGCGCTGGCTTCGTCGGATCGGCTTGGGTATAGTCAACAATGTGGTCTGCACCCAATGACCTGACCATCTCTATTTTCTGGGTGCTACACACCCCCGTCACCTCGGCCCCAAAGGCTTTAGCAAGCTGCACTGCGAATGAGCCCACACCCCCTGAAGCTCCATTGATCAGCACCTTTTGTCCAGGCTGAATCTTGCCAATGTCTCTCAGTGCTTGCAGCGCAGCAAGGCCTGAGACAGGAATCGTGGCCGCTGCTTCAAAGGTGAGATTCGTGGGCTTAAGTACCAATGCTTTTTCAGGCACAGAAACGTATTCAGCAAACGCCCCAAAACCACACTCTGATAAATCTCCAAAGACCTCATCCCCAGGCTTAAACTGTGTGACCTCTTTGCCAACAGCCTCCACCCGACCGGCGATATCGGTGCCAATTGTCTTGAATTTAGGCTTTTGGATGCCGCCAAATATCAGACGAATCAGGAACGGGGTTCCTCTCATCAGGTGCCAGTCCCCAGCATGGACACCAGCACCCTGAACCCTCACTAACACCTCATCATCAGCAACCACCGGCTTGTCAATGTCTTCCACTCTCAAGACATCCGCCGAACCGTACTCAGATTGAACAATCGCTTTCATCGGGTTACCTCATTGGTAGGGGTATGCGTGTTCTTGATCATCTCTACTTACGCTGTAAGTTTAACATACACTGTAAGTGTGTCAATATAGCCAGGCAAACGGTTGTCTGAAGCAGTTCTGCTCAGACATGCATCGATATTGAATTTAAAGACAGCAATGGCCAAATCGACAGCGTCCAAAGCAAAGCCGCGCACCCCGTTGAGTCGGGAGCGCGTCTTGGAACATGCCCTAAAATTGGCGGATGAGTCGGGCCTTGAGGCGCTGTCTATGCGTAAGCTTGCCGATGGCCTTGGGGTCAAGGCGATGTCACTTTATAACCACGTCAAAAATAAAGACGACATTATTGATGGCATGGTCGATAGGGTCGTTAGTGAGATCGAAGTTCCTGAAATTGGCGGTGACTGGAAGGTGGCCATGCGGCGACGGGCCAATTCTGCCCATAGTGTTTTGTTGTGCCATCCTTGGGCGACCATGGAAATGGCCAGCAGAGTCAATATTGGTCCGGCCATGTTGTGCTATATCAATGCGACCCTTGGCTGTCTGCGGGAGGCGGGCTTTTCGTTTGAAATGGCAGACCATGCCTGGAATGCCATGGACAGCCACATCTATGGATTTACGCTCCAGGCGCTGAACTTTCCATTCGAGGCAGAAGAATATTCAGCGGTGGCGAAAGAGTATCTCGCCCTCATACCCGCTGATAAATATCCCTACCTCAATGGACTTACCCACCATGTGATAGATGGCAGCTATGACGGCATTCATGACTTCGCGTTTGGGTTCGAACTCATTCTTAATGGCCTCGATGGCCTCTGCAGCTAATAGACTTCGCAACTAATGGACTTCGCTGGACTTTGCGAGAATGCATGATTTTTTTGTTGCTTACAACAATCCGCGATAGCGAACAAACAACAAAATCACTGCCCATGATCCGAGGCCCACTTTGATGGCCACTAAAATATTGAGCAGAGGAACCCATCCACCGCTAAATAAGCTGCCGAGAGTTCCTTGCGGGAGAGAGAGCCCCATGAGTCCTAGCACTGCAATGATAATAAAGATCAAAATAGAGACCTTTTCCCATTTTGCTGCTTGCCAGCGCTGGTAAAGATCTGCCATCCAGTCAGCTGGTGAGGTAATAGCCACGAGTCCAATGGCCGTCCCTCCTGCGACCCCAGCCGCAAAGCCACCGCCGGGGCTTAAGTGCCCTCGGATGGCCAGTTCTATGCCGATGAGCAAGGAGATGGTGGCTCCGAGTCGAGCCAGTACAACTGAGGGATGATCCGAAAACTGACGAACCATGGGGGCCGGTTGTTCATCGCTGAGTAAAAAGCGAACCCCCATAATGGCCGTTGAAAAAACCACCACTTCAAAAATGGTGTCGTACAGCCGATTCCTGAAAATAATGCCTGAAACGGCATTGGGAATCCCGCTCTCTTGCACCACGGTTTCAACAATCGACAGATCGGCCACGTCCATCACTGGATTAGGAAATACCAGCATTTTGATGTAGAGCGCTACACCTGCCGCAATATATACCCATATCATGATGTCGCCCCCGTTGCTTCTGTTGCCTGTGTGTTTTGGCCCTGTGTGTTTTGGCCATTCTGAGTGATTAGGGCATTGTGTGCTATCTCAAGATAGCTTAAACGCATATCGGAAGGTGGGAGCTTTGCCCGCATAATCTCATACAGCCGTTTTATACGGGTTCGGAGGTGATCGGCGTGGGTATAGCTAGCATGAATTTCTTTATTGGTTAATGCTGATTGAAGAGATTTTGAGTCAGCATAAGCCACCACTTCAAGCTGCATGTGATAATCCTCTAGGACGCTGCGGAGAGCTGCTAAAGGTAAGGGCTTATGGTCTAGATTTTCATGGTCTAGATTTTCATGGTTCAGATTTTCATGATCTAGAATGCCGAGTCGCATTTTGAGTGAGGATCGCACCGCTACGGCATAGAGGGTAATGGAGAGGAATGTGCCGACGAGGGCTTCGGTGAGGGCAACGTCAGCGGCACCAAAGAGCGTGTATACCAGGGCTGCGATCGCTCCTAAAATCCCTCTGACCACCAGTGCCTGATAAGGGTTGGTTTGCAACACCGTCAAGCACCCCATAAGGGGGAACAGTGCCGCAATGCCCAAAATGTAAAAGTTCTCTGTCAATAGGCTCTGCAAAGATAGGCTATTGGTCATAGCGTCCTCCATTATTCAGGGCATAGCTGTTGTTATCGTTAGGGCCAAGGACCATTCCATCTCTCGTGCAGTAGGCTAAAACATAGCCCAACACAGTGTTCCAAATCGCCAAAGAGAAGAGTCCTAAAATCAGCAGCGGCCACTCCTGGGGGATCTGAAGCAAGAGCCCAAAGAGAATCGCCATCGACCCCAACGTATCAGCCACTGAAAGACTGTGTAGCTTAAACCAAACCGAGCGATGTCCGAGTAATGGCCAGGTACCCCAAAACCAAAACACAATCCCAACACTAAAACACGCGACACTCAAGATATTCATCATCTTTCCAGCCCTCCTGTCTCTGCCATTCCTGCTGCCGTGCCCAGCGAATTTGGGCCACTCCCCCCGTTAACGTTTAGACGCTTTACAGTTAGGCGTTTTAAAATATGGGCCAGTAGCATCAGCGAGGCATTGCCCAAGCTCAAAATCAGTACGCCCACCAGGCCAATCATCCAGTCATCACGAATCACGGAAACCACCAAAATCATCATGGATGTCTTGGTCGAAATGCTGGCAAAGGCCAGCATCTTTTGCCAAATATCTTCATCCTGACAAGCCTCATAAATCGGGATGAGCAGGGCGACAATCATTAACACTAATAATCCATTCATCACCATCATGATCGTCGCCTCCGAGTGACCCAATGAACCTCATGCCAGCCTTCTTCCCCGTCTTCTTCATGGTGTTTTACCACAATGGTTTTAGGCGTAAAGGTGATGAGGAAAATATCTAAAAACAACAGCCCCGGTGTCCGTCGAGATTTATCAGGAACGCGGGTGATTTTTTCTTCTGTATGCGGAAAGAGCATCATCTCAAAAGCTTCAAAATAGGCTTTAGGAATGGCGATGATAATTTCCCAAAGAATTTGCAGCCAGTCTTTAATCACCGTGGGTGCGATGTAGCACCTAGGGCCAAACTTGGGCAGCAACAGCGAAATGCCCACGCCAATGGCAACATTCGCCAGGCTTAAGTCAGCTGTGAGTAAAAACCAAAGGGTTAACCGCAGGACAATATCTCGATAACCAATCATGCCATCACCATCCAAAACAACAGAGTCAGCATCAAACTCATCCCGCCAATCAAATGCTCAAATTTCTCCGCAGTGCGGGACACCTTAATCTTCAACTTTTGGAAAATTAGGAAGTAGGCGAGCCAT
>JBCDAG010000481.1:0-4942 GCA_039186165.1 Cyanobacteria bacterium P01_F01_bin.53 | reverse complement strand
CGAATACGGCATATGCTATCTCGACTACGGTGCGATAGCATATGCCGCTCAAACTGCTCTTCAGAAACTTCCTGCAGCGGGCGACCTAGCAGGTCTCCGAGTTGGCGAATCAGGTCGAGGTCAGTCATGGAGCGATGCATTGCAGGGCGTCGTTATGAATAGTGTCCTACGCAGGCCGTGTAGGCTTATCGATATGCCGACTGCCGCCTAACGAGTAACTTAGTTCTAACACAGCAACTTTCCTTGTTTTTACGGTGAAGAAACTGTAAGTGAGATCGCCTTTTTTCCTGTGTCGTGCGATCGCCATGGGAATAATAATCTTGATGCATCCATAATTTCTGGCCCTACTGCTCTGGCCCTACTGTTATGACCCTCCCCAATTTCTTGATTTTTGGCGTTCAAAAAGCAGGCACGACCTCCATTTACAACTACCTAAAGCAGCACCCCCAGGTGTTCATGAGCCCGCTCAAGGAAACGGACTTCATGGGTCGCGAATCTGCCGCTGCTCCAGAGGGCGCAGAATTTGAGGAACAGCTCTCACGGGGCGGACGTAAGCAAATTTTGACCATTAAGGACTACCGCGAACTCTTTGACGGGGTAACCGATGAAATCGCCATCGGCGAAGCCTCTCCGAACTACCTATTCACCCACACCCTCGCCGTCCCCAACATTCAGCGCCACATTCCCAACGCCAAACTCATGGCCGTGCTGCGAAATCCGATAGAACGGGCCTATTCCGACTACCTCATGCATGTCCGTCAGGTCGTGGGCAATCGCAAGCCCCTCGCAGAGCAAATTCAAACCAGCGGGGATACGTCCTACACGCTGCTGAAGGGCCGCTATTACGAAGGCGTAAAGCACTTTTTAGAGGTGTTTGGCCCTGAGCAGGTGAAGCTATTTTTGTATGAGGAGCTGCGGAATGATAGTGCGGGCCTCATGCGAGAGGTCTATAGCTTTATTGGGGTCGATCCTGACTTTAATGCCGACACCAGCCAAAAGCAGCAAAAGGCTGAAATTCCGAAAAACCAAAAGCTTAACCAATTGCTCAGAACCAATAATCCGATCCGCTCGGCAGCAGGGTCAGTACTGAGAATGCTCATGCCCGAGGAAAAGCGACAGGCATTGCGATCGCGCCTAATTTCCGCCAACTCCCAAGGCAAAGAGGGCATGCCCCTCTCCGATGAAGACCGCAAGCTCCTAGAAAACTACTACCGCGAAGACATTTTGCGCCTGCAAGACCTGATAGATCGTGACTTGTCAGGCTGGTTTAAGGTGACGGAGCCCGGCACAGTGGCCTCGGCAATGGCTCAGCAGTAGGAATGGCCTAGTGCTGCGTCAATGCTTAATGCTAGGGCCAGGTTTTTAGGGGGATTAGGGAGATTGGGGAAGTGGGGAAATGTATTTTAACTGTGCTCCCCACCGCCCTAATTCCCCTAATTCCCCCACTTCCCATTCCCTAATGTTTAGGTTTGACGCTGCACTAGCAGGCTTGGCGATCGCAGAAGCGATACCGCACCGTCATCCGACCATAACCGTGCACGTCCTAAATAAAAAAGGGTGCCGTCAGGAATTACTGACCGCACTCTTTTTTACAGCGGTCTCATTTGCTACATAAAAAAGCCTAATAAACCCACTGGTGCGGGGATCATTTCTCCGCGAAAATCAAGCACTTGCACAATGAGGAGATAGGCAACCGCTAACAGTATAGACAAGGCTCCGGTGATAACTGCCACGATTTTTGAGCGTTTCATAAGCGTTCGGGTCTCCAGTGTGACGTTAAGTCGCCAGTTGTCAGTTACTAATGATGAGTGTTTTTGCGGTAGCAGGGGGCGTCTAAATCCTGTATATCCAATAAGAAGATAATTGATTTAGACCTCTTAGAATCCATTTTACTTTACCTGCGATATGAACGTGGCTTCTTCCGTCTCCAGCCCCACTGCTTCGTCCTCTGTGTCGTCGTCGATTGTGCATCAACCAACGATCATCGCGACCCAGGATTTACGTAAGGTCTATCGAACGGGCTTTTGGCTAAAGTCAGCACCGCCATCACTCAAGCAGTGCTCACTAGAAATTTTCAGAGGAGAAACCTTTGGCCTGCTGGGGCCTAACGGCGCAGGTAAAACCACATTACTAAAACTACTCTTGGGCATTATTCGCCCCACCGCAGGCTCAGCAACGCTGATGGGAGAGCCCGCAGGCGATAGCGATACCAAAGCAAAAATTGGCTACTTGCCCGAGAACCCCTACTTTTACGATTATTTGACGGGCTGGGAATTTCTCAGCTACACCGCTGGGCTATTTGGAATTACGGGCCGGGTCCAAAAGCAGAAAATTTCAGAATTGCTAGATCTGGTTCAGCTCGATCGGCGCTCGGCGACAAAAAAGCAAATGCGCCGTTACTCCAAAGGGATGTTGCAGCGGGTGGGCATGGCCCAAGCGCTGATTAACGATCCAGAGATTGTGTTCCTAGATGAGCCCATGTCAGGCTTGGACCCCACAGGCCGCTTTCAGGTAAGAGAAATTATCCTCTCGCTAAAAGAGCAGGGCAAAACGCTGTTTTTCAATAGCCATGTGCTTTCAGATGTGGAAAAGATTTGTGATCGCATTGCCATCCTCGATCAAGGCGAAATCGTTTGCATTGGCGAAATCAAAAAGCTGTTGGGCAACCCAGCGCACTACATCGTCAAAGGCCACGGCGGCAGCTTAGATGTACTAGACCAATGGCTACGAGATATCACATTCAACGATGGCTATTGGCAGGGCACGTTGTACGACAATCCGTTTGAATTTATGGCAACCGCAAGGCTAATGAACGCCCAAATTGCCAGGCTAGAGGTGGCAAAGCCCACGCTAGAAGAATTCTTTATGCAGCAAATCCGCGATCGCCGGGAACAGGCAAAACGTGACGAGGAAGCACGTGTCGTTGCAAAACGTTCAAAGAAGAAAAAGCACTTTATCGGCAAGTTGTTGCCTCAGTAATGTCTTTGCCGACACTTTAAATCCGGCACCTTGAGTTCGGCATCTTGAATCCGGCGTCTTGAAGATAGCAAGCCTTATGAGTCATGTCTGGTTAGTTGCGATCGCAATCAATGCCATCAATGCAACAATCTTTTGGGTAAGAGCACAACCCGACATTCAACAAACACCCATCCTAAAAACAGGCTATATCAAGCTTCTTCTAGGTTTCTTTGTGGGGCTGAGTCTACCCTGGATTGTCGTAGGTGTCGGCACGACGCTAGGAGAGATTGAATCCATAGCGGACTACTTCTACGTTCGTGAAGGCAATCCATCTGTTGTAGCTTTATGGATTGTCATTTGGGCGCTAATCTTGAGTTTCAGTCAATGGTTGTGGTTTCAAAACGGTGCGGAAATATTACTTCGGCATCCAGCAATCTTAAGAAGTAATTCACTAAATCTCGAAAGCGTGAGTCCTAAGTTTTTAAAACTGACGTGGCTAGCCATGTTAGTTATGTTCATAGTGCCCCACGTCACCATACTTTGGTTAATGAAACCACGCTAAAACCTCGCTAGAAGCGTTCTTGGTGCAGTAAAGTTCTTGGTGCAGTAAAGTCGTGAGCGCCGGGAAGCGGCTGTCTGAACAAAGGATGAAGCAGAGAGCCTTTTCATCATTGTTGTACTTGGCTAGCGTTGCCGAGTGACTATGCCGAGTGTTTTTCTATAAACGGCTCTAGTACTGCGTTAATCTCCGCTTCAGACTTATGCCCAAACCAACCGCCTAGAGTGTTGTAGTCGGCATCAAACAGCACCCAGCTGGGTGTGCCTTGTAGTGGGTTAAGTGTAAACGTTTCACGGTCGAAGGCCACTGGAAATTCTAACGGCGTATCGTAGCGAAAGGTTCCACGTTTTTGGAAATACTGCCGTGTAAATCCTATCATTTCTCCTGTTTGCAATAGCTTTTGAGTGTTAGCCGCTGTATTCAGCTCAAAATCTTCAAAAGCTGTTGAAAGGCCTAGGACATTGATGTAGGCACCGTACCTTTGGTGGAGCTTAGCAGCAAGGGGTAGGGCGTAGATAAAACAGCCCGGACAGTTGACCTGAAAAATCAAGATCAAATTGAGGGGCTGAATTTTAAAATCACCCTGGAGTATAGTCTCTGTTCTGAGATGGAATTTACTCATGATGGTTTCTTCTTATGATGGTTTATTACCGTGATTTCTCTTGTGCGTTCTCGACGGAAAAAGGCAAACTCAGATCCGCTGATAAAACATCGTAAACCTCATAAACACCTAGCAAAGGATGAGATGTGTCCGAGGTATTTACCTGCATGTAAGCGGTGACCGCATCATAATTAAAGTCCGTTTTACCATTGATCTGCTGGGCAGGCACCAACACACTCAAGCGATTACCTTCAAGCCTTACAGGAAATCCTGGAGAGTCCAAATACATAGGCATCCCTGGATTTGTTGGTGGCATCACAACAGCGCTATCTTCTGGCTCAAACTGTTTAACAGACAAACCACCTGCCACCCGATCATCTGCGGTTAGAACAACCCAATGGCTGTGAAACACCTCGCCATCATTGTCGTATTGGCTATCACTATTTTCATCCCACAGTGGCGTATCGTCAAAATCTGGATGGGAGGTCACTGCCAAAGCCACAATCCCATCGACTTCACCAAAGCCCACATCTTGAGTTTCGAGGGTTGTCGGAAAAACATACCCTAATACGGGAGCCCCATCCAGCTGTCCTGCTGCCGTGGGGATACTGTGACCAGCAGTCCCCTTCAAGTTTTGTTCAAACACCAGCAAGTCCAAATCGGGCAGATACTCAATTTGGCTGCTACTTAGATCTTGCACCAATCTCATCGTAGTCTCATGCCGCAACAGGAATTCGTGAGATATTTACCGCCACGCCCAATCGAGCCATAACGGGTTGAATGCGTTTCGTTTCTATGAGAAAACAAGCCAGTACTTCCTGTGG
>JBCDAG010000480.1:0-4950 GCA_039186165.1 Cyanobacteria bacterium P01_F01_bin.53 | reverse complement strand
GTTTTTGAGCGCTGCATCGTACTCTCGCCAGTTGCGAATTCGATACTGGGTTTTGACGGGTTTTTCTGACATGGGCGCGAAAGGAAGGGGGCTAGACACTATTATCGCAGCTAACTCATGTTCTTTATGCAACAACCCCATTTGGGATTGTATTCTACTCAGATATTAAAAGAGTATCGCAGTTTGCGAAACGTATACTACACCCACATTTATAAAAACAAACTCGAAGTACTTGACCATATTTTAGTTTCGGAACAGTTTTACGATCATTCGCCCCAACGCATTTGGGCATTTCGTGATGCACGATATTGGAATGACCATTTGGATCATCATGCCGAGTCAAATGTGACCACCGACCATGGAATCGTAACGGCTCGATTTGATTACAAGCCACTCGAAAAGATTTTTGCAAAAGCTGCTGAATACTCGACAGACTGAACCTAAACATTATGGGAGAACCTGCCACTGAGTGAGAAAATGCCCTGTACTGCTGATGTGCTGGGCAGGAGTCGTCTTCAAGGGAGAGATGCATTGCTAAAAGGCAGCTAGCCAAGACGGTCCGTGAGGCTAGCGATCGCACCGACTAATTCATCCATCTCAAACGGATTGGACAACGCTAGCCGAAATTTTTGAGCAAAAGCCTGACTCCGCTCAGCCGAGTTGTGGGTGAGACCGATTGTAACAACAGAGGTCTCTTGTTCTCGTTCCATTTGCTTAACCTGTTGAATTAAACGACGAAAATCTGGCGTCGTATCACTGAACTCCACAATTACAACCTCGGGTTCCACTTGAATGTGGGTTTCAAGGATAGTTTCTAGCGGGGTGGCTTGCGATCGCATGACCAGTTCCGCTCCACAGGTTTCCGCTAGAACAGTGTGTAGTGCTTCTGCGGTAGGTTGGGTCGCACTCACCGCAAGAACCTTGAGTCCGGCTAACTTCAAAATACCAAACTCAAACCCCGATAGCTGCCCCTTTCCCCAATCGCACATTAGCTCTACTAAGGGTTGCAAACTGCGCCCTTTTTTCGTCAAAAAATATTCCACCCTAGGGGGCCTTTCTCCATAAGTCTCTCGTCGGATTAGGTCGTCCGATTCCAGTTCTCTGAGCTGCTGGGTTAGCACCTTATTGGTGATTGCCGGAATCAACAGCAGAATTTCGCTAAAGCGTTTTTCACCCTGGCGCAGCCACCACAAAATCACACACTTCCACTTACCACTAACAACTTCCAGTGTCTTCTCAACAGGACAACCATAAGAGCGGTTGGCTATTTTTGTGCTTTCTTTGGTTTCCATTAGGTAACTATTGGACCGATATACTACGCTAAATCACATGAGCCAGTCGCATCTTACAGGAAACCCCTGACCGTGCCCCGACTAAAAAGCTTCACTGCCTACCATAAACAAAAACTTAAAATGACAATAAAGCTGATATCGTATCCCTTGATTACAGCATTGGTGGGCCTATTACAGGCTAACTATTCACCGGCAAGCGGCAATGCCATCCCTCGTATCGCAGAGGCTCAATCAAATGTACAGGCAGATGTACAGGTTGAGACTATTGCGGAGTATCCCAGCGGAACCTTTTTAGAAAACCTAACAGTGACCAAAAGTGGTGACGTGGTTTTCACCAGCTATTTCGACAAACAGATTCTTCGCCTATCGAGTGATGGTCCAATTGAGGTGTTCGCAGAACTCTCTGACCATCCGATCTCGATTCTAGAAATAGAAAATGGGTTTATTGTTACTGTACAGGCGACATCATTTTTGGAGGTTCCTGCGTTTACCGAAACAAATGCGATTGTAATGCTTGATTCAAATGGCTCTGTTACCTCGCGCACAGCTGCTCCCCAGGCAAAATTCTTAAACGGGTTACATCGCCTACCTAGCGGTGAAGTGTTGGCCGCAGATTCTATGGCGGCAACGCTATGGCAGGTCGACCCTGAATCGGGAGAGCTCTCGTCCTGGCTGAGTGACCCTCTGCTAGCACCTGATCCAGCTATGGAGATATTTTTACCGGGTGCAAATGGCATAAAAAGCGATACAGAGACTCTCTATGTTTCTAATTCATCTCGCGGAGCGATCTATCGCTTAGATCTGACTGCACCTAACGAGCTAGAGCTTTTTGCACAAACGGGGGCTGTTGATGATTTTACGATTGATCCAGAAGGTGCGATTTTTGCCACAACCCACGGAGAACAACTGCTAAAAATTTCACCTGATGGCGAGGTCAGTGTCGTGTTATCGAGTGGATGTGGTGGTTGCACCAGCATTGATTTTTGGCCTGACGAACAGTCTCTTATCGTCATCAACGATGGGAACTTCTACGAAGGGGGTAGTGAACCTGCCCGTGTTTTTCGCGTCACGGATTTTTAACCCTCTCGTTTTTCCAATGAGATCTAGAACCAATGAGAGCTAGAAAAGGATGCGTCACCTAACAATCCGATTACACCCGATGGCGGATAGTTGCTCAGCTAGAATAGTGAGATGATCTGCCACGGGTGAACCGGAACGCTAGGTATGTCACGGCAGCATCTTCTAGAATCAGCAAAGTTGGAATTGGGTGATAAATGAAAGTTAGAGTAATCACTCCTGAGGATAATTTGGACGAACTTGTCGCACAGATTAATCAAGCCGCTTGGGATGAAGCAAACGAAATGTCTGAGTACGATGTAGAGGCTTTAAGCGCGTATCTTGAACGCCAAGACACCGTGTTCGTCGCATGTTATGAAATGTCTTCAGAGCGCTCAACACTATTAGGGATGGCATCAGCGAGAATTGAGATTAAGCCGTACGGTAAGGAGCGCTGGCTCTACGTCGATGAGGTCGATGTATGCGCGGACCAACGACAGAGAGGTGCCGGAAAGCTAATCATGCAAAAGCTGATTGCAATTGCTAAAGACCAAGGCTGCGAAGAACTATGGCTTGGCACAGAGGTCGATAACCATCCAGCGAATGCCCTTTACCGTTCGATAGAACCTGATGACGTTGCCGAATTCATCGGCTACACGTATGAAATGGATGATTGAGCCATCCAAAATGTTTTTCCGTATTTCCTCTTCAAAGCGTTGTGGAAATACATTACGGTGTTAGCGGTATCGCTACTTGTTGATTCTGCGTAGCTCACGCACACTGCATCCTGTTTTTTTTCGTAGCAGCGTCCTTAGCGTAACACCGTCAAGATAACCAACCGTCTCGGCAATCTCTTCAACACTTGTGTCGGTGGTCTGAAGAGAGTAAATTGCCCGCTCAATTCTTAAATCTTGAACAAAGGCAATGGGCGTACGTCCTAGCACCTCCCGACACCGCCGCTGTAAGGTCCGTTCGCTGACGCCCATTGCATTGGCAGCCTCCGTCATCGTAAAGCTCGTGAGGTTTTGACGGACCCAATGCTGAAAACGTTCGATGAGAGAGTCGTTATGGGCTAAATGATTGGCGATCGCATACACGGCCTGAGAGGGTCGCCCATCAATCAACAGGTGCCGAGAGACCCACTGCGCGACCTCATGACTGTACTGGCGAACTATCCATAGTGCTAAATCAACATGGGCAAGTGCCGCACCTGCCGTCACTCGCTGTTCTTGCACCACTAACATTTGCGCATCATCGAGGATAACCTTAGGAAACCGTTTACGAAAATCAGGTGCAAGCCACCATGACGTCGTTGCACGGACACCGTCTAGTAAACCAATCGCCGCCAGAATGTAGGTACCGGTGCATGCCGCAGTCACTAAAGCGCCGGATTGATACCAATCTTGAACGACACTTTGCGCTTCAACAATATCAGGACGCTGAAGGGCCGCATTAAGCAGTTCAGGCGTTTTATCTGCCAAGGCAGGAATAACCACCACATCAGGACAAGGCAGTGACGTGGCTAATTCGGCTGAAACCCTTAGCCCGAGACGCGTTTTTATGGAAGGCCGCACACCGACAATGGTCACTTCAAAGGGAGCCCGCTCCCCCTGCTCTGAGATAAATTCATTGGCCATATCCAGGGTATCGAGGATGGCTGTGAGCCCAGTGTCGAACATATGGTCAACCACCAGCACGAAAATATTCATGTCGGAAATAACATCTTTATTGGCGTTTACGACACTATGATAAGCGTTTTTCCGCCCATATACTAAATCTCGTGAGCTCACACAGAACACTTCACCTTCACCCAGGAGACCCACGTACCATGCTGAGCCATGCACTTGTCGTCAAAATCGTAGCAAAGGCCGATCAGAGCGAGGAGGTCAATAAATTTCTGGCCGCAGCCCTTCCGCTTGCACAAGCAGAAGACTTCACACCTGTTTGGTTCGCCTTTCGTGCTAATGAAACCACCTTCTATATTGTCGATGCCTTCCCCAGTGCAGATGACCGTCAAAAGCATCTCAATGGAGAGATTGCCGCAGCCCTGATGGCTAAGGCATCAGAGCTACTAGCTGAACCGCCATCGATTGAGCAGGTGGATGTAATCGCAAGCAAGTTGCCCATGTCAGTGTAGATAATCAGTCAAGATTTCAGGGAACAAGAGCGGAGCTTATATCTGCTCTTGTTCAAAAAACATAGAAGTCTAGGGCTAACTCATCTAGGAATAACCCAAAAGTACATTGGATGGGCTAACAGTCACGCTTGCTTAATACCAGCTCCGAGCCCGTCGCTGTCCTGACAGAAATAAGGGTGCTAGGCTGGAGCTAGTGAACTAATATTTTCCGAATTCATTATACTGATGTCTCTACAAGAAGAACTCATCAAGATCATTATAGAAAAACTCGCAATAGGCATTTTGCTTATTTTAGTAGGCTATTTTATCAACAAATTCCTCGAGAAATTCAAAGCTAATCAGGCGTTAAGTGTTTGTAAAGAAACAAATTCATGTTTTTAGGCTAGCGTAGAGAAGAAACACTCGGGGAGGTCGAAAGATGAGTAACCGAGCCATTCATCACTGTAACTGCGAGGAATGCGAAGC
>JBCDAG010000479.1:0-4951 GCA_039186165.1 Cyanobacteria bacterium P01_F01_bin.53 | reverse complement strand
TGCCAAAATTTGGAACTCGATCTGCGATTGATGCTGAACAGAAATCATCGTAATAGATTTTTGGTTTGTGAATCTTGTTCGCGCCGGTGACCCGCTTCCTGGAAGTCTGCTCGCCCGCAAAATTTTATGTTGCCATCGGTCAGCTCGCTGACAATATCGCCGGTTTTGTAAAGGCGATCGCCTGCTCGAAAAGGATGTGAGACAAAAGCAGCGGCTGTTTTTTCAGGACGATTAAGGTAGCCCTTGGCCAATCCTAGGCCTCCGATGTAGAGTTCTCCGGCGTCACCTGGCTTTACAGGCTCAAGAGCTTCATCCAGGATAAAGGTTTCAAGATTATCAATCGCACGCCCAATGGGAATCTCTTCACTTAAATCGTAGTTTTCGGCGAGGGGATCGTATAGCGTTGCAGAAACGGTCGCTTCGGTGGGGCCATAGGCATTTAACCAACGAGGATAGACCCCAAACAGCTCACGCCACTGAGCATAAATTGTGCGAGAAGCTTGCTCTCCCCCCACAATAACTAGGCGAACGGTGGGTGATAGCCAGTCTGTTTTTGGAGTCTGTTCTTTGGCTAATATTCTCACCAGCCCGCCGACAAGCTCATGCCAGAAGGCAGTGGGGATGTTCAGAATGGTGATATTTTCAGCGGCGGTAAACTGGAGAAAAGCAGTAATAGAGGTCGCAATCTCTTCAGGCCGTAGTACGAGGGCCGCACCGCTAATGAGGGTTGGATAAATCTCTTCTACAACAATGTCAAAACTGAGACTCGAGAATTGTAATACCCTATCAGCACGTGTGATATTAAAGGCTTTGGCCATGGCATTACCATGGTTCGCAAGGCCTTGGTGAGTGATCATCACACCCTTAGGATTACCGGTGGTTCCTGAGGTGTAAATGACATAGGCGAGATCATCTGGTTGAATCGTGGATTGGGAGATTTCGCTGGGGTCGTCTTTGCTGCACCGCTCAATATCTGACTGCTCATTATCCCAACAAATACAGCGGCCAGAATAGTTTGAGTGTGCGGAGATAAAGCAGGTTTCGGTGAGTAAAATTTCGGCCTTTGAGTCCTGGAGAATGTACTGTTGACGCGCTGCGGGATAGTTGGGATCGATGGGAACATAGGCTGCGCCTGCCTTAAGAATGGCGAGGAAGGCAATGATAGCAGCAGGCGATCGCGTAAGCTGAATAGCCACTAACTGATGAGACTCACTCCCAGCGCCTAATCCTTGCTGATGTAGGTAGTGGGCAAGCTGATTACTGCGCTGGTTAAGCTGTTGGTAGGTGAGTGTTTCAGTTTCACTGACTAAAGCGACGGATTCGGGCGTTTTTAGGGCCTGGTGCATTATTTGTTCTGGGATAGAACAAAAAGCGCGAGAATTAGGGGCTTTGTTGTTGGACTGTTGTATCTGTGACGGAGAAGGACGATTGGGGACCAGTTGTGACATTCCAGGAAAAAAATTGTGTTAATTATTCTTCATTAAATGGGTTGGTAGTTGAAAAATTCCATGACCCAAATTAATTGCACGCACTCCCCCTATTTAGATATGAGAGAGATCACGCTTGTTTCTACGGACATCGGACCGCCAATAGTCTTCAAAGAAACGAAAGAAAACAACATTGAATCTTTATGAGAAGCGGTCACTTAAAATGGGTTAGCTTTATGTTGATGTGCTAAAAGTGGAGGCTTTTTGAAAAGTGGATACTAAAAAAGTAAAAAGAAAGTCGATTTAGGCAAAAAAGATTATTAAGCCTATTGACTATTCTCGCGCAAGCACGAGACCAAAAGTCTTGTTATAAGACCACTTAAGGTACGGTTGAGTCTCAAAATAAGACTTCTAGATGGTCGTGAAGATCTTTCCCGGCAAGGCTTTATTTTTAGGCACACTTAGCGTCATCAACAATGCAATTTATCAGGAGGCTTTCATAAAGGGGTTTTCATAAAGGGGCCTGAAGAGGCCCTGTCCATGGCAACCTTGGCAGTTGTACTGCTAAACGGCTGTGCTGCCGCTTAGGTAAAGCGCGATCGCAAGTAAGTGCACAAGTAAGCTCATAGTTCCACGGATGGCTCCGGTGGCCAGCGCGACTTTGCTGTAGGCCTCACAAGCCTGTCATTTTTGCCCAGCAAAGAAAATCTACGATATAGTCTCAATCACATTAAAACGAGACTACTATTGATTCAAATGAGTCTCAAAATGAGAATTAAATTTTCGCTCATTGGCTAGCAAGTGTTGTTTGCATTGACCTAGAGAACCTCTGTGGAATCGCAATGCTATAGAGTTGATGGATGTACAGATGACCCTGGCCTGTCGATAACTCACCTGCCTGCGGTTGCATATGGAGTGTCCTAATGAGATTAGCGAAAAAGGTAGAGGCAGCATTCGAGTTGATGGTTTGGAACTGTCGATTTTTTGTTTTGCTGCCCGTTGTTTTCAGCTTGCTGAGCGCTGTAAAGCTCTTTATGATGGGCACGCTGGATATTTTGGCCGGGGTGATGCTCGAATTTGATATGGGAGATCCTGAAGGGGAGATCACTTACCAGATTGTTTCCTATGTGATTGGTGGGATTGATTATTACCTGATTGGAATTGTTTTATTGCTCTTTAGCTTTGGTGTCTACGAGCTATTTATTTCCGAAATCGACACGCGGCTCAAGCACGGCACTAATATTCTTAAGAGTGAGTCCTTGGAAGATCTCAAGGGAAAATTGGTCAAAGTGATTGTGGTGGCGCTGATTGTCAGCCTATTTAAGAATATGCTGGGCTTTAGGGTGGAACAGGCCAGTGACTTTATCTATGTTGCGTTGGCCATTTTCTTGATTTCGGTGAGCAGCTATTTGCTGCAGCTGCAATATAAGTTGCAGCATGGCAAGAACGATGAGTAAGACAAGGACGATGAGTAAGAACTGGACATTAAATTAGCTCACCTAGCTACATACCGCCGATTAGTCTTAAGGTGAGTCTCATTTCTAAAATTCGCGGCCTAAAGCAGAAAGCGAAGTAAACAGCCGACGTTTTCAGTGTATCAATAAGCACATGAGGAAGGCTCTGCGGCGAAGCCCAGAGCCCTGTATCGTGACCCAGAGAAAAAAGGATGGGTACGATGTCCCTCAATATACGAGAACGCAGTCAAAAAGTCGCCAAATGTATCAAAACGAAGACCGTTCAGACCCTCAAGTCGATTTCAGCAACCACCGGCCTGCATCCGAGCAGCGTCCACCGCCACCGCCAGGCCATCGCCCGTCGTCATCAGTACCCAGAATCGAGCTTTTGGGAAACTGAGGTAGGTTATCGCTGGCTATTGCGGCTGGTGTTTGGAGTGGTCTACTACTTTGGCATTAAGCAGGGGGTGGGAGCGGAAAGTCTCTGTGAGTTTTTCCGAGCACTGCACTTGGAGACCCATGTGGCCTGCTCGCCCAGCAGCCTGCGTCAGCTCAAGCAGCGGGTACATCAAGCTGTCCTGGATTACGCGGCTGCTCAAGCCGCACACTGTCAGCCCTCAGAGGGACAAGGCATTTGTGTCGGGGCAGATGAAACGTTCTTTGGCTTACCCGTGTTGGTGCTGATAGAACTGGCCAGCGGCTTTATCTTCATTGAAACCGAATGCGAAAATCGTACCTATGCGACCTGGATAGAACAGGTCCAAAAGTGGTGGGAGCGTGGCCGATGGCACTGTCACTATCTGGTCAGTGATGGGGCTAAGGCTCTGGTGAAGCTAGCGGTATCGGGGCTAGGCTGCACCAGTGTGGCCGACTTGTTTCATGCCATGCGAGCCTTAGGAAAACCGATTGGTCAGGGGCTAGCCAGTCAGACTGCGGCCCTAAAAAAACAACAAGAAAAGTACCAAAAACAACTGGGCAAACAAGGAGATGGCCCCCACCCATCCACCTTACAGTCAGCGATTGAGAGTACGGCAACTGCTCAACAACAAGTTCAACAAGACCAACAAACCTACCAAGCGGCGCTGAAACGCATCAGTCAGCTCATTCATCCCTTCAGTATTGATAGCCACCAATGGCAAACCCAGAGAGCTCTGCTGACACAGTTAGCACCATCGTTGCAGCACTTGTGGGATTTGGCTCAAACTTACAATCCGCAGAAGGCTCAGAAGGCGATTGACACTTTCGAAAAACAAATTACTTCCTTTGCCCAAGGCATTGATGCCTGGCGACAATGGGTGCAGATCGCCCTGGCGGCTAAAACCCAAGACCCGGACCTCCAAGGTTGGGTACTCAGCTTCCTACTACCTTGGCTCTACTGGACCCAGCAAGCCGATAAAACCCGAAAACCTACCCTCAAACAGTCTTATCAGCAAGCTGCCAGCAGTGCTTTTGACCGGCTGCAACAGCAGCCACTGACCCAACAAATGAACGACAGCCAACGACAGCATTGGCTGCTTTGGGGCCAAGACTTTTGCGCTAAGTATCAACGCACTTCTTCAGCCGTCGAGGGTCGCAATGGCTATCTCTCCAAGCTGCATCATGCACGGCGAGGCTTTTCTGAGCAGTCCCTCAACGTCCTCACCATCATCCACAATTTCGACCTCAAACGGACCGATGGGACTACCGCTGCACAGCGCTTGTTTAACCATGAGTTTCCCGACCTATTCGAGTGGGTACTCACCCAGATTGGCGATTTACCGATGCCCCGAAGGTCGAATAAAGCACATCAGCCGAAAACCTTATACGCAGACGTTTTTTCGGCTTAAACGGATACCCCAAGGGTTTTAGGGATGTCTTAATTTGAGACTGTGGGCTAAGTGGACTAAATGGATGGTTTTAGTCTCATCTCATTTTGAGCGAATAAAATCTTAAATTGAGACTTTGACGCTGGTATTTTGTCTTTTAATGAGTCTATATAAGCTTGTTTTGATTCTGTTGTTTATGTCTCAAAGATTGCCTTCAAGCATAATCATGATTGTGTGATCGCGCTTTGACTACTATAGGTTGTGT
>JBCDAG010000478.1:0-4966 GCA_039186165.1 Cyanobacteria bacterium P01_F01_bin.53 | reverse complement strand
CTGGCTGCTGCCTAAATAGCCGCACTGGCATCCGAATAAGATCATCAAAATCTAGCGCATTATTTTCCGAGAGGCCCTTTTGATAGAGACGATATACCTCCGCAATGTGGCGCCCCTTAAAGGTTGGATTTTCTTCTTCGTACTGATCGGGATCTAAGCCTTGGTTTTTAGCATTGCTGATAGCAAAACGAACCGAGCGAGGATTGAATTTGCGATCGTCCAAATTTAGCTGGCCGATCACAATCCCTTTTACAAGGCTCTGGGCATCCGACTCATCAAAAATAGAAAATGTTTTCGTCCAGCGATAGCCTTGTGGTGACTGATACTTTTCAATGTCGTAGCGTAGAATCCGCGAACACAGTGAGTGGAAAGTTCCAATCCATAGCTCTTTGAGAAAGTTTTTATAAACGTAGGACCGCAGCTGAGTCTGCTCATAGTCCGGCAGCATATGTAACGGCTTGCTGTGCCGGGCCAGCGATTCTTGCTCCGCGAAGAGACGCTCAATACGTTCTTTCATCTCACGGGCGGCTTTGTTCGTAAACGTCACCGCCAGAATATTGCCAGGCTCAACCCGCTTATTTAAAATGAGGTTGGCAATTCGGGCAGTGAGCGCACGGGTTTTCCCTGAACCAGCACCAGCGACGACGAGCAAAGGACCACAAAAGTGCTCCACAGACTGACGCTGAGCAGGGTTGAGCTGATTAAGAAAATCTACGGTGGTCACCATATGTTGAGGAGTCGCTGAAAAGTGGCTGGTACGGGTAGGTCGATGGGCTAGGGAACTGTCGCTTCAGCTATAGTATGGCACTTGAGACAAAACCCTACTGATCGAGATCCGTAGAACCTCGGAAATCTAGAAAAACAGTCGGCGATAGGCCATGATTCCCCCCAATGCGCAATCATCCGAGAATTCAACCAATCAATCCCTGGACACAGAAAACCTCGCAACAGGGCTTGACACAAACACCCTCGAGACAAATAGCCTTGATACCAACACCCTCGCGACACGCCTAGAAATTCCACCACCGGCCATTGACAACGAAATTTATCTGCGGCATCGACATTGGATGATACGCGCCTTAGCCCTGGCCGAAGCTGCTGGTGAGGCAGGTGAGGTCCCCGTGGCCGCAATTGTAGTTGGCCCAGACAATCAGGTCGTTGCCGAAGCAACCAATCGCAAAGAACGCGATGCTGATCCCACCGGTCATGCCGAGGTATTGGCACTCCGCGCAGCTGGGCAACGATTAGGAAACTGGCACTTAAACGATTACGTGCTCTATGTCACTTTAGAGCCTTGCCCGATGTGTGCAGGAGCCCTCATCCAATCACGTCTCGGCACCTTGGTATACGGGGCCGACGATCCTAAAGCAGGGGCCGTACGCTCAGTCTTAAATATTCCAGATAGTGCTTGTTCTAACCACCGACTCAAGGTATTGGGTGGCATTTTAGAACAACCCTGCCGTCAGCAACTTCAGCGCTGGTTTCAGCAAAGACGGCGCTAAAAAGGTCGAAAATCCTTCAAAATTCAATTCATCCGTAATCACGCTGGGCTCAATCAACAGGTTTATGTGATTGATTTGACATAGAGCAAACAAAAAGAGTGGCAACAGAAAATTGGACAGACGCTCTTAAGAAGACACCTAAAAAGTTGACAGCAAGACACCCTCAGCAACTTTTTAGCATTCACTCAGCGCCAATTCACACATCGATGCTTAGCCCCACAGACCACCCACAAAACTGTCAGTTTGCACACTCAGTGAGCGTCAATTGCCCACTATGGTGATCCAAAGCGTTACATCTGAATAGGGTCTAGAAAACCAGCGAAACTTTTCCAAAATTATGGAAGTTTTGCCCACCCTCTAGAGGCGTTCTACTGCAGTCAGGGCTATAGAAAACCGCATTTATTCAAAGCTTTTAGTGCATCTAACCTCATCTCTTATGCTGATTAATTCTCCTGCTGATATGGCATTTCCGGCCGATCATCGATGTCCGGCAATACAATCACGTCTTTCTCCCTGGCTAGCACCACTCATGTACGGCATTGGCGAAAGAATAGTACTTCCCGCCTATTTCAGCAATATTGAAGTCGTCGGTCAAGACAATATTCCAACTTGCGGCCCTGTTGTCCTGGCGCCTACCCATCAATCTCGCTGGGATCCCTTATTGGTAGGACTCGTAGGTAAGCGGGCAGATCGCTACCTACGCTTTATGGTCACGGCCGACGAGTGCTTAGGTCTTCAAGGATGGTTCATCAGGCGGCTGGGAGGCTTTCCAGTCCATGTCCGCAAGCCTTCAATTAAATCGCTACGCCACGGGGTACAGCTCCTGCAAGAAAAAGAAATGCTGGTGATTTACCCAGAGGGCGATATTTATCGTGATCGCATCAACCCCCTCAAGCCAGGTCTCGCCCGCATCGCCATCCGAGCGGAACGCAGCGCACCTAACCTAGGGGTCAAAATTGTCCCCATCAGCTTGGCGTATAGTGATCCCTGCCCCAAATGGCGCAGCTCCGCCAAAGTCGTCATTGGCGAACCGATTTCAGTCACCGATTACAAAGCCGGGACCTGCAAGCACCAATCCAAAAGGCTGACGCAAGATTTGCAGACTGCCTTAACCACGTTGGCAGCACAAAACTAAGCAGAAAACTTAGCTGTTGCGGTAGAAACCATTGTTGCAATGGCACCGAACTGCTCCAACAAAAATTAGTTCAGAGGCTAAATGCCCAGCACCAACTCCCATCGTTTTAGCTGTCCGGTATGACCGCTAACGTGATCAATCACCTGAAGTCGCCAGCGCCCCTTGACTTCTCTATTTAGCAGACGTCTCAACGCCGGTGTACTTACCAGCGAATAGGTTCGTTGCAAACGCGTTTGACGCCCCAAAGTACGACTTTGCAACAGAACAGATTGCCCCAAAGGACTCTGAAGCGTAAAGCTCAGATCCCCTAAAAATTCATGCTCAGCTTGAATATAAATCTTCAGATCTTGGAGTTTGCCGCTGCCGGTAATATCAATCGAGCTGAAAATGCCTCGCGGATCATCGTCTGGAATGAGCATCACCGTGCGGTTATTCGCAGTTAGGGTAGTGTGAAGGGCGCGATCGCGCAACGCCATATCCTTTGCAGCCTTTACCGCCTTAAATGCGTTGACCTTGCCATAGCCAAACCAAAACGAATGACCGTTGCTGTCATAGGTCCCATGCTTTTGCTTGAGCTGTGGATCAGGATCTTTATCAATAATTTTGTCCGTGGTGCTCTGCAGCAGCTGCTTGACTTCTTTAGCACTCAAGTCAGGATTAGCTGAAAGCATCAGCCCCACCACACCTGCCACAAGGGGACAAGAACTAGAGGTGCCACCAAATCGGGCATAGTCAGATCTTGAGTAGCCTTTGCTGCCTGTGCGATCGCTCGTCAGCACCGCTCGGCCCACTAACCGCGAGCGAATCGGTGGCCCAGTGTCAAAGGTGCCTTCTGAAAGCGACATATTTGGCGGCGCATTATTGCTAGGTGCCGTGACTGAAATATGACGGCCCCAATTGCTATAGGCCGCTTTTTGATTCAGGCTCGTACAGGCCGACACCGTAATCACATCCGGGTGAATCGCAAAGCCACTCAGCCAGGACGTCACCCCTTTAAACAAGTTACGCGCCCAACCAGACTCTTCGACCTTGCCCTCCACAGGACGATTCGCATTGCCCGCCGAAAAAATAACCACGCAGCCTTTACCGCCTCGGCCACGAGTCGCCGCCCGGTTAATCGCCCGACTAATTCGCCGAGACAGCGGAAAGTAAACGGCAGCAGGTGACCAGCTACAGGAAATCACATCTGCGCCCTGGGACACGGCCCAGTCGAACATTTTCTCAATAGACGCATCATCCAAAAAGCCAGTCGTTTGAATGGGCATTAGGCTACAGCCCGGCGCAACCCCCACCACTCCTTTACCCGTTTCTTCCGCTAAGGCGACGCCCGCGACAGCCGTGCCGTGGTTTTCATAGTCAGCCACAGGAATCGGTAAATTGTCTTGGTTTTTCAGATCCTGAGGCGCAACAATTTTGCCGGGGCCTTGCAAGTCAGGGTGGGCCAAGTCAAAACTATCGTCGGTAATGGCAATCACTACAGAGCGACTACCTCGGGTAATGTCCCAGGCTTTCTCGGCAGAGATATGGGAGTTAGGCGCTAGGTCAGCGCTATTTTCACGATGGTGTAGGTGCCATTGCTCGGGATAACGATCGTCGGTGGGTCGATACAGTGGGGCAGTAGCCAAAATGATATTGGGCTCGGCGAGCAACACGTTGGGATGGCGCACGAGCTGATTGGCAATTTTTAAAGGGTTTTGGCGAGCGGCAAGGCCAACAATAAAGCAGTAGGTATTGCCGCTATCCGAGAGGGCATGGCTGCGAATGATGCCTAGGCGATGTGCGATCGCCTCAATTTTCGTAATCGACAACCCCTCAGAGAACTGCACCGTTAGCTGATTGGCCAAGTACACATAAGTGCCTGGACTCATTTCCAGCTCGTACACATGACTGGCATAGAGTACGGCCAAAGATTTTCGCAAGGTATCCAGCGTTTCTTCTAGCCGGTTAGCCTTTAGCTGCCACTCCAAAATAATCGGACTTTGATCCGTAGACTGGGGCGTAATATTTTGCACCTGCCGGGGTTGAAACTGCGCGGTGAGGGGTTGCAGGGCCTCCAGGTCCATCAGGCACAACGTCAGACGATCTCTCACCTTTCTCAACCGCAGCTCTTCACCACCGCGCTGTAGGATAATGCCTTCTTGGCCAGGCAGCACCCCCTTTACGGACAAATTATTTTCCTGCTGGTGAGCTTGCTGACCCGTATTTCCAAATGGCGTCATCGCAATTGCAGCCCCATAACAAACCGTAGATATGTGTGAGTTTACCTGCCTCTGGCCTTCCAGGTCCCCCCAAAGCAATCTCTGAACATCCTACTTCTCGCCTCGTGGAT
>JBCDAG010000477.1:0-4971 GCA_039186165.1 Cyanobacteria bacterium P01_F01_bin.53 | reverse complement strand
TTGAATTTCTTTGACAAGATCTAATACATGCCCATTTGCTAAGTCCCCTTCAAGAAAAGGACTAACTTCTTCCAACCCAACTAAGAGTCTTTCTAAAGCATCTATAAAACTCTCTCTTGCAAGGGGATCGTCATCTACGAGAAATTTCGAAATTCTTGACAGAAAAGCCTGCAAATTAACTTCTTTCTCGATCAGATTTTTGACAAGCTTATTACTGACAGGCCTACGATTTAGAGCTTTCACTAAAGCCTCCTCCATCCAGGAATTTATACTCTTGTTTACCCTACTCGATGTCAAGTAAATTGCTTTATGAATTTCCGGGGTTGTCCTAAATGGGAGTTTTCCAGAAAATGGCTTGTCGGGAGTCTGCCCAGTAGCATCACAAAACTCAAGATATGAATCTACTGATTTTTCAAATTCCTGAATAGCCTCTTCAACAGTTTTTCCATGAAAAGTAATTGTATCTCTAACATCCAAGACTTTACCATTGAGAAGCTTTGACTCCTCATCAACTTTTATATCTGCCGTGTAGCCTTTATAAGTAACCATGTTTTAATCTCTTGGATCAAATCCGCACGTCAATAGAAGATGACGCACACTGTCGACATCCAACATATCTAAACGACCCGCACCGGACTTGTAGTGCAGCGTAAAGATCTGTCGTCGAGCTTCCGACTTAACAAGAATGTTGATGCGCTCATCAATCACTTTGTAATTAATCCCTAACATTTCAAGCAACATCACAACATTTGCCCACTTGATATTCCTAGGAGGAGGATCTTCAAAAACAGCCATGAGTGTGGATTTAACATCACCCGGAAGTTTATCAGTACACATCAAATAAACCAGTAGACTACCAACCTCATCTATCAGCATCGATGCAAATCACCGAAACTCCTTGAGGACAAACAATCTTCAAGAAGCCCTCTACAAACAGATGGTTCTCGCCATCCTAACTTAGATTAGCTCCCTCCCAGAAAAAGCCATCAGAGCAGGATAACTACAAAAGTTGTTTTCTTTGGTTAGTTATCTACCGTTAGATAACGATATCAGATAGTGATATCAATTGTCAACCTTACCTGATATCACTATCTGATATCGACACTTGATATCAGATAGTGATATCAATATAGGAGGGTAGATATCTGAATATTCTGCTCAAACCCAAAAAACACTTGAGAGGCGACAAATATGTATAGATTTAAAGCGACGAAGAGAGGACTAGCCCAACCCAAAAATCCTCTTCCAGGAGGGTATGGAACACGTGCTAACCGTTCCAGGCTAAGAAAACTAGCTATAGGAGCAGCATGGCTAGGATCAACATTTAGTGTAGTAGTAGTAGCACTGTACATAGCACTAACTGTTGAAACCGCTCTAAAAGATACGTCATGGAACACTCCGAAAGAACTGGGAGGCTCAATCTCAGATTATGTTTTTCCCTGGGAAACTCGTCATGACTTGATCGAGTCTCTCAAAGACTCAGTCATCCTTGATTCTCTTGATAGTGTCAGTATAATTACGGCACTGACTCTTTTCGTTCTCGTGGGGCGTCGTGAGGAAGAGCGGCAAGCACACTACATTGCTTGGTTTATGCTTGATGCAGCCCACAATAGAGAAACAAGCTATGCTCGATACAATGCACTCCAAGACCTTAACAGTGAAGGCCTTTCTTTAAAGGGACTAGACGCTCCAAAAACTGACCTGGCAGAAATTCAACTTGAGGGAGCTGATTTACAGCAGGCTACTCTAGATGAAGTAAAACTTCAAAAGGCAAATTTGCGAAAAGCAAATTTGTCTTTTGCCAGTTTACAGCAGGCTCATCTCCGAAGCACCATACTTGAAAGGACTAGTCTTTTTAATGCAAACTTGGAAGATGCCGTTCTTGGCGGAGCTAACCTAGGTTGGGCTGATTTAAGCAATGCAAATCTAAAGAATGCAGATTTCTTCGATGCAAATTTTGTAGGAACAAACCTGTCTGAGGCAAATTTAGAAGGTGCCAGTTTCAAGAAAGCCAGAAATCTAACTACGAAACAAATCAAAAAGGCAGAGAACTGGGATAAGGCTGAGTACGATGATGACTTTTATTATCAACTATTTCCAGATAACAAAAAGAAAATAAGCAATATACTTTCCTCATCATAATGACTCTTGGTTACTTCATCCCTCAAATATGCTCATGTACATCTGTGACTTTCAGATGTAGTCTTAGCCTAAGTCTACAAAATCTACTCGGTGCTTCTAAACGAGTTTGACTATTCTATAGTCATCTTTGGTGAGATCACAGTTAGCGGTACTGGACTGTTAGCGGGTGATGAAAGCTATAAAGCCCTGCTGGATAAGGATTTCAGGGCTTTTGGCATAAAATCGCCGAAACCTTTTCTGAGCAAAGCTTGCATCCGTCCATCACCTCTTTAGAGACCAGTGCCCAGTTATCTCTAGTGACATTTGATACCAATGCTAGAGTGATCTTAGTGTAAATGCGCTAGTCTATTTTTGAATTAAAAATTGTCAATCCTCCCATCAACCATGACACTGCCCCTATCAGCGTTATGTTGAAGTTTTCAGAGAATGGCATCACATTTTTATGATGTCTGTTTGAATTCCAAATTGTCAGCAATCTCAATCTTCTGAACTGCATTACCTAGCTCTGCCTGCAAGCGCTCGGGGCTGGGTAATTTGTGTGTGGAGACGGCGATCGGGTTTCGCAGATTGCCTAGAGCATACTCAGCGATCGTCTTATTCCTGGTTTTACAGAGAATGATGCCGATGGTTGGCTGATCGTACTCGCCACGTTCCTGGGCGTCGATCGCCATCAGATAGAAGTTCATATTGCCTGAATGCTCTGGCTTGAACTCACCCATCTCTAGCTGGATGGCGACAAAGCATCGCAGCTTGAAGTGATAGAACAACATATCCACATAGAAGTCATTCCCTTCTACGTCCAAGTGATAATTCTGGCCAACAAAGGAGAATCCCACTCCCAGCTCCAGCAGGAAATCCCGCATGTATTCCATCAAAGCCCGTTTCAGGTCTTGGGCCTTGGCGTCTTTCTCTATCGTTAGAAATTCAAGATTGTACTGGTCTCTCAGGGTCTCGTGCGCCAGCTCTGATTGGGCCAGTGGCAAGGTTCGTTCAAAATTGGTGACGGGCTTACCCTCACGCTGGTATAGACCAGTTTCAATTTGGGCCTCTAAAATTGTTCGACTCCAGCCATTTTCAATGGTTCGCTGGATATACCAGATGCGCTCCTCAGAGTCTTGAACCTTGTCAAGAATGAGGCAATTATGCTTCCAGGGAATTTGGGCACCAGCTTGGTGCCCAAATTCCAAATCAGGATACGCATTTGCGAAAGTCCTCATATACCTTAGGTTTCGGGGCGAGAAACCTTTCATGTCCGGAAACTCTCGCTTCAAGTCCTGGGCCAGCCGATCAATCACCTTGGCACCCCATCCCTGCTCCTGTTGCCGAGTCAGAATTTCCCGGCCAATATGCCAGTACAACAGGATCAGTTCTTGGTTGACGGACAATGCCGCTTTGACCTGAGACGCACGGATTCGGCTTTTCAGTCCGTCCAACAGGGCAAAGTATTGCGGGTCATCAGGAGTCGGGACCAGGTTGCGGGACATGGTTTTTGAGGTTGGAAAGTGCTCATCTTAAACCAAATCAATCACGTCTTTCAAAACCCCCAGCATCCCATTCTCAAAGTCTTTCAAGGATTGCTGGTCCGGCTGTCCGGTCCCGGTGAAGGTGTTATTGACTTCGATATTGAACGTCTTCGCTCCCCCCATCATCCCGTCCATACCCGGCCCCATGCCCGAACCCCCAGCCTGGGGCAAGTTGGCCAGTTAAGCCTGTGAGGGTGGTAATTTGGGATAGCTACCTGTGGCGCTTGGACTCCAGGAGCACCCGGTTGGGCATTCATGATCCGACGCTGAATTCTTGGAGATGGGAGTTGAGGCGACGGAAATTATCCTCAGCCTCACTAATGCCGTAGTTGTAGTAACCCTGGTTCCTTCCTCGTGTTCGGTCTAGGGCTTCATCCCGGATAGCGCGATCATCTTTCTCTGTTTCGGTGATTTTAGCCAGCTCTGCCCGCTCGTTAAACAACTCAGCTTCTTGTCGTTGTTCCAGAGAATATCGCTGAATATCAACCGACTTCTCAAAGCCCTGTAACTGTTGCTGAGCAATAGCCAACGAAAAATCAGCCGCCTGGCCTTGGATTTCAGCGGCCACAATATTGAGTTGCTTTGCTTGAAGTTCCTCAGGCCGGGTACTGGGGTCTGCCGCTGCCGTTGCATAATCCGCTTTTGCCTGGGCTTTGTTTGAAGTCGCCTGAATTTTCTGGATACGAGCTTGGATGATTTCCTGTTCCAGTAAGGCTTTATTTTGCTCCAGCTTCAATTCCAACTGAAGTCGGTCTAAGGCTTGCTGCTTCTTCAGTTGCTCGATTTTGCGTTTCTGCCGCTCTTCCTCTAACTCCTGAGCTTCTTCTTCGCTTTCGGCAAACTCAATTGCAATATCGTAATAGCCCTGAGAGATGGAATCATATTGCCGACGCGCATCAATCTGCTGGTCTAGTAAATCCAGTTCCCGCTCCATCTGAGCCGTAATCTAGCCATAGATTTGCAGCTGAGTTTCTAGTACCTGCGTCTCGGCCTGCAAGGCATTCATTCGGGCTTTGAGCTGGCGTTGAAGATGCGTTTGGACACGCTCGATCGCCGCCTTCTGCTCCTGCTCCTCTTGCCTAGCCAGTTGCAGGGTTAGATCAGCCGTCTTCTGGATAGAATCACGAATCTGGCGTTCCAGGTTTTCCCGGTCCTCCGGGTTTCGGGGCTCGGGCAATGCCTGGAGCTGGGCTAGATGATCCTTCTCTAACCTCAGTTCCTCATTCAGCTGCTGGCGCTTAATCTTCAGTTCTTCCTGAGCCCGGTCCAGGGGGTCCATGCCAGGGTTGGCATTGATGGCTTCTTG
>JBCDAG010000476.1:0-4983 GCA_039186165.1 Cyanobacteria bacterium P01_F01_bin.53 | reverse complement strand
TATCTCAAGCCCTGCATGAATCAAACTTAGCATGCAGGGAAGAGGTGTCATATGTATGTACAAAACAGAAAATTCAGGTACTGATAAGTACTCTGGATGTAGTGCAAGATTTAGATCGCAAGAATGGGACCGACGAGTATAAAGAGATATCGAAAATAGTTTATAAGGACATTATTGAAGCTCATAAACTATTAAAGGCAAATACCTTTGTCCAGAATACATATATACCGGGTGATTGGGACTCTTCTAGGATTAGACAACTCGATCAGAGTCGCGATCATATAGTCGAAATTAGTCGGATTTTTGAGTGGCTTAGGCTAGCCGAGCAAGCATTGAGTAAGGCGGATATTCATGAGTTAAATCAGCTACTAGATAATTCCATAACGAATGTTCTTAAGTTCGCAATGAATGCCGAGTTATCGGCTGTTTACAAACTACAAATTCCTCAGAGCATAGAAGCATTAGAAAGACTAAAACAAAGAGAGGTCCATCGAATTTGGATCTTGAACGCTTCACGGATTTCACTTGGAATATCTTTGCTGACGCTGCTTGGTCTGGCAATAACTACTCTAAGACTCCAAAACGCCCAATACTTTAATCCCGATTCTGATTTTTTTGCCGGTCTCCCAGAAGAAATCTTTGCTGAATTTATTTTTAAGATAGAACGTCTCAAAAGAAAAAATAATGAGACATCGAAATCAGTGGACTCCGATACTTCAGAACATGCGCAAGAAATGATTCTGATAGAATCATTTCTTGCGCAGATTTGGCGTCAATTCCCAAATTCGGACATAAAACATGTGATATCGGAATCACTCATGATTCGGATTTGGCGTAGTCTACCAGACCAGACAACAAAACGTGCAGTATTGGAAGAGTATATCTCTTTATTATACACTTTCTATATCAAAAACCAGCTTCACAGCTTATTCCTTCCGTTGCCAGACAATGACACTTTTGGTAATGATAAAAACTCTCCAAGTGAAGTCAGTTAGGTTCAATATCAGAGCATTCCTCAAATGTTGGAAATCGCTATGATAGGAGCGTGAGGGCGTGGGTTAGCTCTACAACATAAAAGCCCAGACCCCTTGGCCCAGGCTTTTGAATTCAATGTGGTTATTGATTAGTTGCTAGGTAGTCTGCGTTCTCACTTTTGCAGCTCCGTTGAATTGGGGGAATTCCATTCAATCGAGCCATCAAAATTCAGCTTGGCAACCACGTTAGGAGCCAGGTGAAAATCAACACCACAACTCCCACAACATAAGAACCCCGACGAACAAAACGCCAAGGAATCGATAGATTGCCAGACGCATGCACCGTCAGAAGATTATCTGACTCTTTTTGGTTATTGGGCAGAACCTGCAGGTTCCGTTTTTTCAAATTCATCACTCATACAGATAAACGTCAAAAGAGATGCATCCTTCAGTAACGAAAGGATTCTTACCCCGTGTATGACGTCTCTATCGATTTGTAGCCCAGCAATGGAACGTAAGCCCAAATAGCGGAATATTCTTTTGACCGAATTTGAACCATTTCCATGCAAGACAGTCAACAAGTCCCATGAGCATAGGCTCTTAGAACGATATAGAGACGCTGACGATTCCACCATGGCGGAATGCCTTACAAGGAGATATGAGTTCAAAATCAGTACTCAGCTGGAGTGGTTAATGGCTTTGTATCAGATTCTGATGGGTTGTAAAGAAACCTCCTAAATTTTTTACCACTCCGCATTAACATTCTTCGTACTTTCAATTCTAATCAATTAGTCAGAAACGATCAACACATTGAAAAATAGGTACTTCTGATACTTTTTGAGTTCCTTTCCATGCTTAACTTTCTTGAGCAATCAACGTATTTAGAGGGTTGCAGCCACTTCGTTACCTGGCACCGTTGATAGCAAACTATTCTTAGAGAAACGATTAGATGTGAGAAATGGCATCCTCCATCTGGTCGTCGGTTACCTCAAGATATTTCTGCAGGACAGTCAAACTTGCGTGACCGCTGATCTTTTGAATCACCCGCAGAGGCACCCCCGCATTGCTGAGCCTGGTTAGTGCCGTCCGCCTAAAGCTATGGGTACTGTAGCCACGGAAACCCAAGCGGTCGCACGCATTCCTAAGCGCCAAATCAGCCGCCTGCCTTGAAATATAGCCATCATATTTTCCAGGGAAGAGATAGCCGGTAGCAGGCAATTCTATCTCCCCGAGAACAGTTTTTAAGCTGGGGTGTAACTTCACCTGGCGAGTGGCTTTAGATTTTGTCGTCTGCTTGCGAAAAACAATGTGGGTGCCGATCACATCTTCGGCCTGTAGCTGCCGTGCCTCGCTAATTCTGCAGCCAGCATAGAGACAAATAGAAAACAGAGCCCTGAATCGTGGCGATAGCTCCGTCCATAGCTGCACCAGCTGATCATCGGTCCAGATTTCAGCTTTTCCATTGCGATCGCGCTTGGGCATAGTCCACTTGCTGAAATACATCTTTTAGCAAGTAAAGTTTACTGGAATTCCAATGGGTTCAGCAAATCTACTAGACCTTATTGAGAATAGAGCCCTTTTTTAGTCAACTGGCACAATGGCTAGAACGCATCACATTCAATTGCTAACAGCGTTATCTCAGTTAACAAGTTGGGCATTCAAAAAAATAGTTGTTGCTATATGCAGTAACGGTTAACACTGATAACAGAATTAACAATTATGCAAAAGCCACTTGTCGCCGGACGTATTCCTCAAACATGGCATGCCCAACTTCTAAAAATCCAACAGGAAACCGGCAAGTCCCAGAGTGAGCTCGTCAAAGAAGCTATTGGTATGTATTTGGATAAGACTGATGCTGAGTCCGTTGCATCCATGAACCGGAGATTGGTCAAGCTTGAGCGGCAATATAAGAAGCTTGTAGAACTGGTCTAAGGCTGACTATAAGAGGAATCCGGCCTATTCCCGCTGCGCTGGGCCTAAACCAGATTCCTCCCAACCTCGATATCATGCTCGGTCGGTACCCTCCGCATAGGCCCAGAGTTTACCAGATGGTACAAGTTAACTTCTCTTCCGATAGTCCCAAGGACGTTCAGCGTTTGGGTTTGCCCACAGTCCTGCATTAGTAGACTTGGCCATCTCCTCAGCCTTTACCAGTACCTCTGACTGTGGGCAACTATCAGAGTACTGCACGTAATGGTATGCATGGCCATCCATAACCATTTGTGAGTTCAGATGGATTTCCGCATCATCCTCAAGCATCACAAACAAGTCGGCCACCGTTCGCCCGTAGCGGTCCTTCTCAATCGGCACCACACCTATAGGGGTGCTGCAAGCGTAGCTGTCACGAAGTGCCATAAGCTTAAATCGATTGATATACATGCGTTTCAGGCGTTTATTTTTGTGAAGCGAAAAGTCGCTATCATCGCTAAATCATAAGTCTGGCTTATATTACCTGCTGCCGTTTTACGCTCACTAGAGACGTGAATCTAGAGGCGTAGGATGCAACGAAAATGGGAAAACCATGAGCTGGCTGAGCACTGGACAATCGAGCAGGCAGACCATCAGCTGATTCGTCAGAAACGCGGTGTCAATCGCTTAGGCTTCGCACTACTGCTGAAGTTCTTTCAGCTGAAGGGACGTTTTCCTGAGAAGAAGAATGAGATACCGAGAGTCGTTCGTGCTTTTGTCGCAGAGCAGCTGTCCGCGACTGAAAGCGACTACGAGCAGTACGACTGGGAAGGGCGAGGCATTAAGCGGCATCGGGCTGAAATCCGAAAGCTACATGGCTTTCATCGGATGCGGACAAGTGAGTTTGATAGCCTGCGTCAATGGCTGATTGACAAGGTGGTGCCGCAGGCAATCAATGAAAGACGACTGAAAGCCTTGCTCTACGAAGAACTGCGAGTTCGTAAAATAGAGCCGCCGACCGATGGGCGAATTGAGCGGCTGATCAATTCAGCTCACCGTCAGTTTGAGCGCCAACTATGCGATTCAGTCGTTGAGCAACTGCCTGCTAAGTGCCGTCAGGCATTGGATAAGCTGACCGGGCCGCAGTCAGATTCGTGGATTCTAGATGCTGATGAGATCCCACTCAATCAGCTCAAACAGGAGGCTGGTGGCGTAGGTCTCAAAAGCTTGAAGGCAGAGCTATCGAAGCTTAAAACAATCGAGGAGCTGGCGCTATCGAAAGACGTATTCGAGGGACTGAGTGAGCAGCTGGTGGACCGCTATCGGCAGCGGGTCGAAACCGAGTCGCTCACAGAGATTCGGCGACATCCAGATCCGATTCGCTACCTGTTGCTATCGGCGTTCTGTTCCCAGCGCTCGCAAGAGATTGTTGATAGCATCATTGAGTTGTTCATTCTATTGGTCCACAAGCTAGAAAGCCGTAGCCGCAAGCGAACCTCTTCGGAGATTATTGCCACTGCTCAGGAAACCGAAAACCATGACCAGATGCTCTACCAGATTGCGGTGGCCGCACTTGCTCAACCAGAAGGGACAGTTCAAGACGTCATCTATCCCGTGGCCAACGAAACCCAGTTAGAGACTGTCGTTGAGACGTTAGGCGAGGGCGGTAAGAGCTTCAAAGAACGGCTCCACGCCAAGATGCGTCGTTCGTATACCCGCTACTATCGTCGCCTACTGCCGCTGATTCTCAAGGCCCTAGAGTTTCGCTCTGATAGTCTCAATTTGAAGCCGTTGCTGGCGGCTATCCAACTGCTGAAAGCCTCTGCTGAAGTGCCCAGTGCTGAGCCTTACCCAAAGGGGACAGACGTGCCGATAGAGGGGGTGCTCAGTGCTGAATGGCAGGATGCTGTGATGGTCACCAGGAAGCAGGGTGAGCCAGAGATTGACCGCGCCAGCTATGAGCTAGGTGTATTGCGCACCGTGCGCGAGAAGCTGCGCTGTAAGGAGCTGTGGGTGGAGGGTGCTAAACGCTATCGCAATCCAGATGACGATCTGCCCCAAGACTTTGAAGCCAAGCGAGAGCAGTACTACCAAGCGCTTC
>JBCDAG010000475.1:0-4992 GCA_039186165.1 Cyanobacteria bacterium P01_F01_bin.53 | reverse complement strand
TAATATCGGCTTCGCTGAACTCTAAATGGAGCATGATGGGGACACTCTTTGAGCGGGCTCACTCAATTTCATCATGACGCCTAAATTAGTTCAACCCTGAGTCGTCTGGAGTATAATAGACCTCTTTGGGTTTAGAAATGAAGATATCAGGGTGCTGATCCAAATACTTACAGAGCGCTGTTGTTGCACATTTAGGCGCGCCGACGAGGAAAAAGCTGGGCTGTGTCATCACTAATCATAGAACCAAAACAAGTGACGTTATAGTACCCGCAGCTTTCTTTAAAAGTGGCTAACACTTATCGATAACAACATTACATTGAGACGGCCATCACTAGGTGAGGTCTTAGCGTGAAAAACGATTGCGGCAAACGATTGCAACAAACAATGACCGATTTAGGGCGTTCGGCGTGCAATGCAGGGGCATTGTATGATGGTGTTCGTCTCAAGATAACTCGCTATCCATTCCCCCTTGCCCTCGCTATGGCCGCGCCTATTACTATTCTTGTTACCGAAGACCATGGGATTGTCCGCCAAGGGATTGTCTCTATTCTTCAGCTACAGGAAGATCTGAGTGTCATTGCCGAAGCCCGCGATGGCCAAGAAGCGGTAGACCTGTACGGTATTTATCGGCCTGACATTACTTTGATGGATTTGCGGATGCCCAATATGGAAGGTGTCGATGCCATTGCGCGTATTCGCGAAAATGACCCTAAAGCAAACATCATTATTCTCACTACGTACGATACTGATGAAGATATTTACCGAGGGCTTCAGGCAGGGGCTCGGGGCTACATTTTAAAGGACGCGGATTTTGAGGATTTGGTTGATGCCGTGCGTAAGGTCCACAGCGGGAAACGATACCTACCGACCAACGTTGCCCTCAAGCTGGCTGAACGCATGGATACTGAAGACCTCACGGACCGTGAGCGTGACGTTCTCAAAATGATGGCCCGTGGTACGAGTACCTCTGCGCTGGCGGGTGCTCTCAGGATATCTGAAGGTACGGTCAAGTTCCATATCAACCATATTTTTCAAAAGCTAGGGGTTAATGATCGCACCCAGGCTATTATTGTGGCCCTCCGGCGCGGCCTCATTCGATTAGAAGATTCTGCGCAGTAAATGGCTACAGGCCAAGACTATCCCTACCTTTTGCACTGCTTTTATAATGTCTTCTGAGCAGTCTTCTGTACTGTCGGAATTGTCAGGGTAAATTCAGTCCCATGGCCGAGGGTAGAGTGGCAAGTTAGGCTGCCCTGGTGATGCTCCGTAATAATTTGATGGCTGATGGACATCCCCAGACCGGTCCCTTTCCCAACCGGCTTCGTCGTAAAGAAGGGATCGAAGATTTTGTTCAAAATAGCGCTAGGGATGCCTTCTCCATTATCACCAATGGTGATCACCACCTCCTGTCGCTCAGGGCAAGATTGTGTGGCCAGCGTGAGTGTGCTGGGCTCAGTATTCTTTTTACCTTCCATGGCATCTAAGGCGTTCGTCATGATGTTCATAAAAACCTGATTTAGCTGTCCGGCATAACACTCCACCATGGGCAACTTGTCATAACAGCGCACCACTGCAACTGCGGGCCGCTCGCTAGTGGCCTCTAGCCGATGCTGCAAAATCATCAGCGTGCTTTCAAGACCTTCATGAATATCAGCTTGTTTCACCGCTGCTTCGTCCAGGCGAGAAAAGGTCCGCAATGATTTGACAATCTCTCGAATACGCTCAGTGCCGACATTCATGGACTTGAGCAATTTTGGAAGGTCTTTCTTTAAAAAGGCCAAATCTAGCTCTTCTAGCTCTTGCTGTACAGCTTCAACAGGTTCAGGGTAGGCCTCCTGATAAAGTCTGGAGAGACTCAGGAGATCGTCAAAATAGGTATTGAGATGCTTCAAATTGCCGTGAATAAAATTGACCGGGTTATTGATCTCATGGGCAATGCCAGAGACCATTTGCCCCAAGCCTGACATCTTTTCACTTTGGATAAGCTGTACCTGCGTTTGCTTCAGATCAGTGAGGGCAAGTTGCAGTTTACTCTCTGCAGATTTTCGCTCATGGATTTCCTTGAAAAATTCGTTGTTTCGTTTTTCTAAGGCACCGTAGGTGTATACATAGTCCAAAATGAGGCCCGTCAACGGCACTAAATAGGCGATGATTTTTAGGAAGTGCGCGATATTAAAATGATTGTCAAACAGGGCGGTAGATCCGAATGCCATGTGGAGCTGGGTGGCAACATTGGGAATGGTGCTCACGATGAGGGCAGAGGAAAATATGCTGGGATATTTTTGATAGAAGGCCGGATACAGCCAGAGGCCAGCGCCCAAAAATAAAAATAAGGGCGCAATATCCCAAGGGCGAGTGATTAAAGCATTTGGAAAAGTCGTTTGGGGCAGATTGTGACTATTGGCGCAGGCCTGAATTGTGATGTAGGCAAGCAGCATGAAAAAGCCACTGATCGCGGCTACGATAGTGGCGTTGAACCGCAAATTCCGGCCAAAGTTAAAAAACAACAACAGCCCTGTGCCAATAATGCTGATGAGCGCATTGAATAAGCGGCACAGCGCCCAGGTAAATGGAATAAGGTTGCCATTATCGGCCACAGCTTCGACTAGCCGGTCGGCAGCAAGGGTATGAAAGGCGTCCATAATGCCTGCACAGAGCAAGGCTACACCCAGAATCGGTGTGGCCACATCGGGCTTATTGGCGAAGCAGGCGAATGCCAGGAGCGTCGTAAAAATAGCCGTGCAAAAGGCGCTCCACTCCAATATGGTGTGGGTATAGCTACCTTCTAGGGCATGGTGCATTGCCTCCGTGAGCTGGCTAGCTGACAAGCTACTAACAGCGTCGCCGGAAAGACTTGCCGAGTCTGACGCAAAATCAATGCCGATTAGGTTGAGTAAAAACGGCAGAATGCAAATGGCGGCAACGACAACGGTTAGCTGTTTGGGAAACGTCGAAACAGTTTGTGACGAAGCGGGCTGCGCGATGTTCGCCGTAGAGGGTGTCGCAGAGGGTGCCGTAGAGGGTGACGAATGACGCTGATGTCGTGGTTTTATCCACCTCAATAGGGGAAAACGCATTCCCCTCACCATCCTCTTGAACATATTGAAAAACCTTGATTTATCTTAAGGTGCCCTGTTTTATGCTGCGGCCCAACAAGTGACTTAGCGTGGATTTTAAGTTATGCCTTGCTAGCACCTAACATGAAAAATGTATTAATTGTTACGTGCTTTAGATCCGCTCTAACAGGAGAGTACAGGCGCACCCCTACCGATCGACTAGGGGTAGGCCCTATCAGTGACTATAGTCATTGCCCTAGTGCTCAGTAGAGATCCCCCCCCGCTCACCACCTGATCGAAAGTTAGGCTCGCCGCTAGGCGTGTGGAAAGCAGAGTTTTCACTAAGATAACCGTGTCATTGAGTACACCTGTTTGCGGTGCTTTTTCCTAATTTTAGCCTTGCTCCTTTGAGCCTATGTCATCTTACTGACGGCTAAAGTAGTTCTGTTTTTGCTCGCCGTTTACTCGATTCACCGTTTACTCGCGCACCGTTACTCGCGCACCGTTTATTCGCTCAGTGATATGCCAAACAGTTCGAAATTACGTTCTGATCTGCTTTCATATCTCTTTCTCTTGCGCCCCTTCCCTTTATCGAGACAGCAAGCCTATGGCAAGCTCACAAAAACAACTCTCAACCCATGATGCCCGCCCTTTGCCTCAGGCAATTCGGCCGAAACACATCATTTTCATTTCGAATGAAATAGAGTTGGCCGAAACCCTTCAGATGGCGCTATCCCAGCAGGGGTATCAAATGAGTGTCATCCATGACGGGTTGCGTGGGCTGTTGGCGGTGAATCGGATGAAGCCTGACTTGGTTGTTGTCAGCTGGTCGCCGCCTCGACTGTCTGCCTTAGAAATTTGTGAGCGCCTGCGGGCCAATAAGCGTGCCGAGGCAATCATTTTACTCACCCAGGAAGACTGCCCGCAGCAGCGTATTGCTGGATTTAATGCCGGGGCGGATGATTGCCTATCGCTGCCGTTGGTCAAAGAAGAGTTTATTGCCAGGATTAATGCCAATGTGGTGTATCGCGATCGCACTCAGTCCACCGATCCGCTTTTGCGCTGCGCGGATCTTCTCCTCAACCGTGAAACCAGAGAAGTGTTTCGAGGTGATCGCTTTATTTCACTCACGGCCAAAGAATTTAACCTGTTAGAGTACCTGATGGAACACCCATTTCAGGTTCTGACCCGTACCCAAATTTTAGAAAGCGTTTGGGGCTACGACTACACCGGCAGCTCAAACATCATCGAAGTATACATTCGTTACTTGCGTAAAAAGCTAGGGTCAACCGCGCAAAATCGCATTATTTATACCGTTCGTAGTGTTGGCTACATTTTAAAAGAGGCTGATGCCGCTGTGTAGTCGGCAGCCTCTGTTTGTAGGAGCATTTGCATAGTTGTTCTTTCTACAGCAGGTCATATGGCAGGTCAATCTGTTTTGATGCATATTTTTAACCTCCCCACCTTGAGTCGCTTTGAGTCGCCAAACGATAGGAGTGGCCAGCTGATGCAATACGAAATAGGAGGGCGATATCGAGCATCGCTTTTTCCGTCCCTGGGGTTTGGTGAGGTTGAACCCACGCAAAAACTGCTGCTCATTGGGGTGGATTCGGTCAGTATTTTTTGAAGGCTCAAACCCTCGCCCCTTAGATTTAAAAGGGACTAATTATCAATAAAACAACCTAAGAAAATCCTTTTAAATGCTTTTTGGAGCGTAAAATCAGGCAACGCTCAAAAAGCATTATTTTTGTAACTACTTAGGATTAATTCTTTAAGTTGATTAAGCGAGGGTGTGAACCTTTGAGAGTAGGATTTTGAGACCTGAAGTTACGCATGTATCTCGCTATGCTGGAACTACTGTTGTTTTGAAGAAAGATTTAAAAGTGTTTGAGAAGTACATGGGTTTCGTAGAAGATGACTATCTGGAAATGTTTAC
>JBCDAG010000474.1:0-5029 GCA_039186165.1 Cyanobacteria bacterium P01_F01_bin.53 | reverse complement strand
CGAGGCCTTTATCATTTCAATGATGCCTATGAGCGAGGCCTGGCCACTGACCCGGTAGCTTATTTCGCTGCCCCCGAAAATCGAGACCTCAGCGTCGTCAAAACCATCCGTAAACCACCCAAGACAATCGACTTTACGCCTATTTCACAACACTTTCAGCCTCACCTTGACTGAACGCTCATCTTGCTAACTTGCCACCCATCGATCTTGGGCAAGAATACGTAGATGCTGCATCCTTTTATAGATCGTCACCCGAGCCATTGCAATCCTAATGGGGCCTAAAGATCTAAAGATACGGAATCTTATCAAGATCTGTCTCCTGGGAGCGGAATCTTTAGTGAGACCTCGATGATGAATGAAGCCTCGATGAGCAGCTTACGACTCCCTTCGCCAAATAGAAATCACCTCATCCGCGCTGGCCGTGATCAGGGTTTGACTATCGGCGGAGAAGGTAACGGCCACTAATCCCCAATCGTGGGCAAGCTTCGCCACGCACTCTCCCGTGTTGACATCCCATAACGTGAGCGCTGTGTCCTCAGTGCCAATCGCAAGGGTGCCATTGTTGCTCAGGGCAAAGGCGGTAATGGGGGTGGGCGACTGGTAAAAGGTCACTGGCTCGTCTGGATTTAGCTGTTCATCCAGGCGATAGCTTTGCACTAGGCCTGTTCCCATCACTGTGATGAGTTGATGCGTGGGGGATGCGTATTGGCCCGTTTCTCCGTTGGTTGCACAGCTGTTTGATGTGTGAATGGCTAGTGCCATCGCACCCGTTCCGCCCTGTCGGCTTTTCCCCTGCGAGGTCTTCCATCTCTGCTTTCCAAGCATCTGTTGCCGACCGTGGTCCTGAGCTAACTGTTTACTCAAGCTGATCGTTTTGGAAAGCTGAGGGCCTTTGTCGGGTAGCCAACGCCATAGCTTTAGGGTGCCATCGTCACTGGCACTGGCTAATAGTTTGCTGGCCAATAGTTTATTGTTTGAGCCGAGCTGACGGGTTGGAGATTGCGCGATCGTGATCGCATTCACACCCTTTTGATGCTGTGTGAGCTGGGCAACCGACTCAAGCGTTGTAATGTCCCAAATCACAATTTGGCCGTCGTTGTAAGCACTCACAAGTTGCGCGCCATCGGGGGTGATATCGAGTGCAGTCGGATTCCAGCCTGCACTGGGCAATGTGTTTAGCAAGTAGCGTTCAGCCGTGTCCCATTCTTTGATGGTGCCGTCAGTACTGGCACTATAGAGCGCCCTGCCATCGGGATGGAACTTCAGCGCTGTGATGCCAGCGGTGTGGCCTTCGCCGATAATGCGCCGACGAGGAAATGTATGAATGAGCTGGCCACTGGGCAAATGCCATAGCCGCACGGCACTATCGGTCCCGGCGGTTGCAAAAATAGTCCCAGAAGTTGATTGGGCTGGGCTAATTGAAATGGCCTGGGTCAAGCCCATCGGCTGCGTTAAGCGCTGCTGGCGTTGCCATGTCTGTTCTCTTGTGGCGATGACTGGGCGTGTCGGCAGCGCTCGGTTTTTGGTCTGTAGGCTGTTAGTTAGCGGTGCAACGGTCCTTTTTGCACGGGTGAATAGCCGTTTAGGGGCGTGGAGTAATAGATTTCGTGAAAACTGAAAGTCCAGGGCGACCTGGTCCATGCTTTGGTAACGCTGCTGTAAAGAAGGGGCGACCATCTGATCGAGCAGCTGAGCAAAGCGGGGTTCGATAGGGTTCGGGAGATAGTCGCGCCATACCCAGCGGTCTTCAGCGGCAGAGTAAAGGGCAAAGGGGTGAATACCTGTGAGCGCATGGAGGCAACTAAGTCCCAGGCTATAAATATCGCTGGCAAAGGTTGCCTGACCCAACGACTGTTCGGGGGCTGCGTAGCCAGCGCTGCCAATGACCGTTTTAGTTGGATTTTGACGAACCCATTTGGCTGCGCCAAAGTCCACTAGCGTTGGCAGTAGGTTTTTGTCAGTGGACAGAATAATGTTGGCGGGTTTGATGTCGCGGTGGATAATGTCGAAGCTGTGGACGTATTGAAGAACGGGAACAAGGGCTTTTAGAAGCGATCGTACCTGCGTTTCGGTCCAGGGCCCATCAGCCTCTATTTGTTCTTCTAAGTGGTTCCCGGGTACAAAGGCCTGAACTAAAAACTGCCCTAGCTCGTTTTCTATCGCCGTGAGCAGGGCTGGAATTTGTGGGTGTTCTCCCAGCCTTTTGAGTCGTTCTGTTTCGGTCTGAAAATTAGCGTCCCCAGCCAGAGAATTATTATAAATCTGCTTAATAATGCAGGGCAGCTTCGCTCTGTTTTGGTCCGTTGGTAGCCGTTCGGCCAAAAAGGTACGGCCAAATCCACCTTGCCCCAGAAGTGATATCAACTGGTAGCGAACTAATGAGTCTTCTAACGTTATCGGTGTCCCGCAGGCCTGACAAAAAGTAGCCGCTGATGGATTCTGCGGCCCTGGGCAATTAGGGTTTAGACAATAGGCCATGACCTCGGGGTCGCTGAGGAAGGTCTGCTCAAACTGTCTTTCTTAATGTTTGTGTATCTTAAGAAGCGCGATGTCGGTGAAATAAACAGGGCTTGGTGCGAAGCTGGGTCATAGCCTGATCATTCAAGATCTAAATGTATTCAAGAGTTAGGCGTATTCAAGATTTGGGGGCTGGACCTAGCGAGGTTAAAAGCAAGGTTAAATCAGAGGGCTAAAGCAGTGGCGTTGCTAGCCAAATTTTAGTACCCAGACGAGGTGACCAATGGCGATGATGGCATAAACGCTACAAAAACGAGTTGAGCAACAAGTTGCGATATTAGTGAGTTTACACGAGCAGCTTGTCATCTGGTTGGGCCATCTCGTGAGCCCCCTCGTAAGCCCCTTGCTAGGCGCCTTAGTGAGTGAGACGTGAATAAGGTTTTTTAAGGCAGACTTAAATTCGATTAGATTTTAAAAGGAGCAAAACGAGTGACTACGTTGGAATGGCCTCTCCGGGGCGTAGCTTGGCCCATTTCCCCATTTCTTCGGTGTAGCTGTCGCAGCCGACAACGTCATATTCGGATCCAAATTCATTGCTGGTGACAATTTTTTCACCTGTGACGGTGACTTTGGGTGGGGTAATGTTGACGTTGATAGTGGGGTTATTAGGCTCAAAGGTTGGTGAATCGCTCAGATGTGGCTGTTGGTGCTGCTGTTCTACTGCATGATAGGTAGTGCAGTTATCAACGTAATGGCAGTTGACGCAAATACACATGATGTTGAGACCTCCTTGCCAAAGGCTTTGCACGCTAGCATCTGTGAAGGCTCGCGTGGCGCTGCTTTAACTGTAGCGTAAGATTTTTAGTTCTTGCGATCACCCGGCTGTTTTGGCGGCTGTTTGTCTGATTGGCCAGTTCCCTTTAACTGTCCCATTTCCCTTTGCCAGTTATCTTTTCCCATTTCCTTCGTCCGTCTTTTTCTTTGCGCCCCTTGTTCATTGGTTGATACTTACTTTCTCACCGGTTCTTTGCCCACCAGTTCCTTGCCCGATAGTTTTTCCCTCGATAGCTCGCTCTCTAGCTGGTCCGAAACTTGGCCTTTCTCCAGCGATCTACTCCCTGCCGATGCTTATTTAGTGGGGGGGAGTGTGCGCGATCGCCTCCTTAACCGTCAGAGCAGTTACCTTGATTTGGACTTTGTTCTGCCCGAGCGTGCGGTGGAAACAGCTGCGAAGATTGCCCAGGTCTGTGAAGCTGGTTTTGTGGTGCTAGATGAGGCCCGACATATTGCGCGGGTCGTTTTTGAGCAGGCGACGGTTGACTTTGCCCAGCAGCAGGGGGCCAGTGTGGAAGATGACCTGCGCCGTCGAGACTTCACGATTAATGCGATTGCCTACAGTCCTCATCAAAAAAAGCTCATTGATCCGCTAGGCGGTGAGGCTGATATTGCGGCTTGTACAGTCCGCATGGTAAACGCTGAAAACCTTGCTGATGATCCGCTGCGTCTTTTGCGAGGCTATCGTCAGGCTGCCCAATTAGGGTTTGGTTTGGACGTAAAGACCCAGGTGGCGATTGGGACACTGGCGCCTCAGCTGCAATTGGTTTCTATGGAGCGGGTTCGCAGCGAGCTAGACGCGCTGCTCAGCGTTTCAAGTGTGGCTGATGATGGCCAGTTTTCTGATGGCCAGTTTATTTCTCAGCTTCATGACCTTCAGCAGCAGCAGCTTTTGCAGTTCTGTTTGCCCCATTTTACGCCGACAGGGGTTGACCAAATAGCGGCGATTGACGAGGCTTTTCAGCAGTTTTTGCAGGTCATGCCAACCTATGCGGAAAGGCTAAAAAGTTGGGCCAAGCCTGTGC
This sequence comes from Cyanobacteria bacterium P01_F01_bin.53, assembly GCA_039186165.1. Classification (GTDB taxonomy): domain Bacteria; phylum Cyanobacteriota; class Cyanobacteriia; order Phormidesmidales; family Phormidesmidaceae; genus Phormidesmis. The sequence continues at coordinate 713 of JBCDAG010000474.1, read as the reverse complement.
CTACTGGCTGCTATCGGAGCTGGCTAAAGGCCGCTAAGCTGAGTAGCTTGCTGGGTACGGATGCCGTCGCTGCAGGCAAACAGATGAGCGAGCTTAAATATTCTCGTGCTGAGGCCCAAGTGGTGCAAACCTTAATCCAGGTGCAGGCTTATACTAAGGCGCTATGTTCAGGCCCTTTAAGTCGAGCGCAAGCCTTTTTCTTTTTTAAGGCGGTGGGTGATGCCTTTCCGGCGGCGTCACTTCTGGCCGTGGCGCAAGGTGCTGATATGGCCACTGTGCAAGCGTTAATTGATCAATTTTTGAATCCTCAGGATGTGATCGCCCATGCGCGACCGTTGATCACCGGTACCACACTGATGAAAAAGCTCAATATTGCCCCTGGGCCAGAGATTGGGACGTGGATTAATCTGCTTGAGCAGGCGCAGGCGGCGGGGGATATTCTGTCTGCTGAAGATGCAATCGCCTGGGTTGAACACCACAAGGATTGATTCGGTTAGCCACAATAAGCCTGGTAGCCCAGAATCAAATCATGCACAGATTAAATTACACGGATTAAATTGCACAGATCAAAAAAGGCCCTGCATGCAATAGTTGCAGGGCCTTTTTTGATCTGTGCGAATACGTTATTGAATGACTAACTAAATAATAGGTAAGCCCCCGGCTTTGCCGGGGAGACTATCAAGGTTTGACCGTGAGCGTCAGTAGTAGGAAAT
>JBCDAG010000473.1:0-5031 GCA_039186165.1 Cyanobacteria bacterium P01_F01_bin.53 | reverse complement strand
TGGATAATGAGTTTTATCATGAGTCACACTATCAGGCTGGTTTGGTTATTAGCCTGAATCTACTATGGTGTGGCTCTTTCCTTCAATTACAGTCTATTTTTGCCAGACTCCAGGAATATATTGGTGGCTATATCCACGATCCTCTTAGAATTCTTGCACCTTTACGAAAAGCACTATCCTAACCCTGCCGATGAGATTCAGGAGACGGCAGAAGAGTTGGAACTTGACTTCGTTAAAGAGGATCTTGATAAAACACTCTCTTCTATGAAACTGGGCACCACGAGCATTCACGCGCATTAGAGAGATCGTGCTATCGCTGCGAACCTTTTCTTTCCGCTAATCAAGAGATGCCAACGATCGCCCTTCGCACCGAAACACGTCCCGATAGCATTGTGCTCAGCATTGCCGATAACCGCGCAGGGATGCCACCGAAGATTAAAAGCCACATTTTTGATCCGTTTTTCACTACGAAAAAGGTCGGAGATGGCACTGGCATGGGATTGGCAATTAGTTACCAACTCATCACTGAAAAGCACAACGGTAAGATCGAGTGCCTTTCGGATGAAAATATCGGCACAGAGTTTATGATCGAAATTCCAATCCGATTATCGACCCCAGACACAAAATAAGCCAGTTAAAACCGGCCAGCTTAAGGGTATCTGCTTGCGAAGAAGATTTGTATATAAGCAGATGTGTGACTCAATGAAAAGTAATCTGATGTGCGATCACCTGGAGAGTAGCTGCTATCTAACAGCTATTCTCCAAATGCATCAATAGCTTTGGTCACTGAGCTTATATGTGAGAAACGGCTGAAACCACTACGGCTACTAGCTAAGTAACGCGCAAACAGCCCAATTTATTTGCCTTCTGGCTATGCAAGGTGCCCCTGAGACTAGCCACTGCCAACGCACATAAAGCAATCATTGAGTAAATATACTTGCCCAAAAAAGGGCGCTCAGAATTATGTAGATAGTTGCTAACTTTTGCTTGCGCTCGACTTTATTTATTTTATAATCGGTATCGTAGTATACAGAAAATACTTCAAGTGCGAGGTTCATATGCTGAATAAAATTCTAGTTGCTATTGATGAGTCGGCCTCCAGTGACTGGGCCTTTGATACGGCGTTAGCGATGGCCCAATCGCTTGCAGCTGAATTGTTTTTAGTTCATGTCATTGATTCGCTGTCCCCGGAGAGTCCGAAGCCTCCTAGGTTTCTGATTGGCGGTTTTCCAATGGACGAAGACAATGCCGCCCAAAACGAGTATGAACACCGGTGGAAGCAGGTCGAAGATCGCTACGATGCATTGCTTAAGCAAAAGCAAGCAGATGCTGAAACGGCGGGTGTTCAAGCTACCTGTGTCAAGGTTCTAGGAACACCAGGCCAGAAAATCTGTGAAGTTGCGAAAAAGAACAATATCGATCTAATCGTCACGGGTAACCGCGATCGCACTAATCGCAGTAGCATCAGTCACTATCTGGTTCGTCACGCACCTTGCTCAGTGACCGTTGTTCATCCAAAGGCCTACTACGAGGAAATCTCTCCAACTGCTCGGCGACAAGCAGTTGCAGTATAAAGAGGAAGCCTTATTGGCGTTTGCCGTAAATCCAAACCCAGAATACGCTGAAAAGCATATTCTGGGTCCTTGGTGTATTGTTGTTCAAACAACAGCCTGTTGCTCAAACAACAGCCCTTACTGGGTGATTATTTGACTCATCTTTTGCAGGTCCAGTACCTCATTCAGGGTGGCTTCATCCATGAGTTCATGCTCAAGGACAAGCTGGCGAAGCGGCTTGCCGGTTTCAAGAGATTCTTTGGCGATCGCAGCCGCATTCAAATACCCAATGTGCGTATTCAACGCGGTCACCAATGCCAAGCTCCCTTCCGCATAGCCCATGCACCGCTCAGGGAAGGCCGTAATGCCCTGCAAGCACTTCGTATCTAACGCCTCAATCGTGTTGCCCAATATCTCAATGCTATGGATCAGGTCGTAGGCGATCAGCGGCATCATCACATTGAGCTCTAGCTGACCGGCCTGAGCCGCCAGTGCGATCGCCTGGTCATACCCCATTACCTGGAAGCACACCATCGACGTCATCTCTGCCATCACCGGATTGTACTTACCCGGCATGATAGAAGAGCCTGGCTGCACAGGGGGTAGCTGAATTTCCTTAAGCCCCGTTTTGGGCCCAGAGTCTAGCAAACGTAAATCGTGGGAGATTTTCACCAGGTCTTGAGCGAGGTTGCGCAAGGTGCTGCTAACGGCCACAAAGGGAGCCATACTCTGCATCGCCGCCATCAGGTGCAGGGCGCTTGTAATCGGCTGCTCAAGGTAATCGCTCAGGAGTTCAGCAACGCGGAAGCGATACTTTGGATGGGTGTTGAGGCCCGTGCCGGTAGCGCTACCACCGAGTCCCAACACGGCTAGCTCTTCAGCCGCTGCTTTGAGACGTTTTTGATGGCCAGTGAGGATGTGTTCCCAGGCGCGGAAGCCTTCGCCCAGGCGCACAGGGACCGCATCTTGCATGTGGGTGCGGCCCGAGCGGACGACCTCTTGAAATTCGGTGGCTTTGGCTTGTACGGTTGCGATCGCCCCTTCCAAGGCCGGATACAGTGAATGCTCCAGAGCCAAAATGCTCCCCACCCGAATCGCGGTGGGAATCACATCGTTGGTCGATTGGCCGTAGTTCACATGGTCATTTGGGCTTACCCGGCTGTAGTTGCCCTTCTCATCGCCGAGGATTTCTAGCGCTCGGTTCGCTAGCACCTCGTTTACGTTCATATGGTGAGAGGTGCCCGCCCCTGCCTGGTACACATCCACCACGAACTGGTCACGCAGCGAGCCGTTAAGGATTTCATCCGTGGCCTGGACGATCGCCGCACTGATATCAGATGGGATGCACTCTAGTTCACCGTTTGCGATCGCCGTTGCTTTTTTAATGAGCAGGCAAGCATCTACGTAGGTTGCTAGGGGGCGGAGTCCGCTGATGGGGAAATTTTGAATGGCCCGGAGGGTCTGGATGCCGTAATAGGCCTGCTCGGGGATAGCAAGCTCCCCCATAGAGTCTTTCTCCATGCGAACTGACTCGTTGCGAACTGCCTCGTTGCGAACTGGGCTTTCAGGGGCTGCGGCCATAATTAATACAGGAGTGATTGCAATAGGTGTAATTGTGCGCCCCCTATTTTCGCAAATTGGAGGCCATCTCCAAACTTCTTTGGGCTCCGAACTAAAGTTATGAAAAGTATGATTTAGTACTTTAAAGTTACCGATGGCAGCAAAAAGTGTGATCGAAAATACCCTACATCCCAAGTGAATAGAGGATTTTGAGGTGGGATAACTTAGTTATGGATCGCCTGCCTCGAATGTCTGAAACCCATAGCTCATCAACCTTCACACGGATTTTGCTAAGGAACTTCTCAATTGGCTTGTAAGTCATTGTTAGTTGAGGCGACATCCTCTCGCCAAAAAATAGTTAATTCCATTGGACTTGTGAACCTTTGGTTGAGCGCGACTGCCATAGTGCGGCTCGTGACTATAGTAGTGAGACGTTAGTGGCGTGATGTTGCAAATCGCTTGTGCAAACGATTTTGTACAAACGATTTTCTTTAGGTGCTCTGCATGGACAGTCTCCTAAGGACTATGGGGCGCATTGATATCGATTTAGAAAGAAATATTGTCCCTTTGAGGATTTTGTGACTATTTAGAACGACCCTATCGGTTCGGTCGCAACCTGATGTCTGGCCAGTTCTCTGACCAGACATCAGGTTGCATTGAGCCTGATTATAGGGATGTTGCAAAGTCGGTCGAATGGGCAATTAGCGGCTTGTGCCTAACCAGAAATCATGACAAACAACTCAACGAATAATACCAACGGTGCAATTACTATCGAAGCGGAAGATCTGAACTTCGATAATGACTTTTTTGTTAGCGGAATAGATTCTGGTGCCTCAGGTGGAAAAATTATTCGTGTGCGCGGTGACAGAACTGATGGCGACATTCGAGATTCTTTTACAGGGCCAGATGGCGTGTATGACCTTACCCTGTATGCCTACGATGAAAATGACGGCGTTGGCCAGTTCACCGTATGGGTGAATGACCAAAAAGTGAATACCACTTTGTTGAACAAGAATCTTGGGTCTAATTTGCCCGGTGCCCTCACGCGTTTTCAAATTGGGATAGAAAATCTAACCCTCAAGCGCGGTGATCGGTTCCGCATTGAAGCCAAGCGTGGTGGTGCTGAATATACCAGCCTTGACAAAATTGTTTTCACTCCTAAAACCCCACCTGTTACCGAGCCATCTAAAATTGTTCTTGAAGCGGAAGATCTGAACTTCGATAATAATTTTTTCGTTAGCGGAATTGACCGCAATGCTTCGAACGGTAAGATTATTCGCGTAAGAAGCAACAGAAATTCTGGCAATGTTAGAACTGCCTTTACCGGTGCTGATGGTGTTTATAATCTCACGCTAGATGCCTACGACGAAAATGATGGTAATGGTCGGGTGACGGTGTGGGTGAATGAGACGCAGGTGAATTCGACGCTTCTCAACAAAAATTTGGGCTCACGATTGCCTGATAGTCGTACGCGATCGCAGATTGTTATCAATGATTTGCAACTTAAGCGCGGCGACCAGATTCGCATTCAAGCAAATCGGAGTGGCGCTGAACTCACCAGTCTCGACAAAATTACCTTTGATCCGGTCGCCTCAACGCCCATCAACGATCCGGTGACCATCATCAGCAATGGCGGTGGTGATTTTACAGCGGTGACTGTGGATGAAGGCCAAACGGCGGTCACTGACTTTGAGACCAATGTGGGTGATGCCAATGTGGTGTACAGCATTAACGCGGGGGCAGATCAAGCCTTCTTTGATATTGATCCGGTGACCGGTCAGCTCTCTTTTAAAGAGGCTCCTGATTGGGAAGCGCCTGCTGATGAGGGCCGTGACAACGTTTACGAAGTGAATGTGATTGCAGTTGGCGGAGAGTCCGGTGACGGTCAGTTCGTGTCAGTGATCGTCAACAATCTGGA
>JBCDAG010000472.1:0-5049 GCA_039186165.1 Cyanobacteria bacterium P01_F01_bin.53 | reverse complement strand
TACTCGCTTCTAAGCTTGGCGATAGCTGATTACGAAATTCAAAGGCCATTTCTACTGCTCGATAACGCTTACTGCATTACAAGTCTAAAGACTTAGCCCCACAAAAGAAAACGACAATTATTTATGAGTCATTCCTAAGGCCCTTAGAAAGGGGCTGGTTTCATCCTTTTGAAAATCCGTTTGAATTAGGACGTTATTGGGCACAACCTATGTCACCAGCCCATAAAAAAGCCCCTCAGCTATTTTCACCTTCAGGCAGAAAACTTATCTTGAGATCACACGAGCGTTCTCAAGATTCTTTGAGCACTACATGAGCTAGGCTTTGATGTTCCCGAATGAGCTTGGATGAAGTTACGGACGGGACACAGCGGTATAGGGCAGTGGCTAACATTGAAGCCTTCCTCTGATATCGGTGCGATATTTCAGTGCAGTATTTTAGTTTGGTATTCCAGTGCGGTGAGTGTCGTACTGTTATCACCTCGTATTCTGCTGGGCACGCAGCCTATCACAGCCTGCAAAACAACTGACTCGACACCTAACTCGGCAACCATCTGGTCCCAAAGGCCTACGGCATAATGGGCATGGGAACGGCTAAGACCATAGATAAACAAAACCATTGATAAAACAGTAAACATAAAAACTAGAGCATACGGCACCACACCACTATGTCTCCATCAAACACGAACGGCGATATCCAACGATGCGAATCACTGCTTCTCCAATCCCCGTTACTCATAAACACAAAATCCACAGTCGCTAAAAGCACGCGACTACAACGAATAAAAACGATAGCCAAAGGCTTTACAAAAGGTGCAGGCTTAGACAAATTAACTAAGTCACAAAAGATCGGATTAGATCTCATTCGAGTCATTTCAACCTTTGCGGTCGTACTCCTCCACTCTGGAGACGATGCCCTAGTACCCATCACAAACAACGCAGACATTCTAAGAAGCTATTTTGTCTTTCCCGTCCCCGTTTTCTTAGCACTATCCTTTTACCTAACCTCAAAATCAATTCTCGTCAGAGGGCATCTAAATCTTTCTAAAAAACTAACCAGACTCCTCATTCCCTACGCCTTTTTTTCAGGTATCTATCTCTTCTACGATGCTATCGAGATTACTGACTTAAGCGTGCTTCCCTACCTTCAGCGCGTTTTCGCGCCGCTTGTAGCAGACCCAATTGGCATCGTCTTTTTAGGAGAAGCCTATGTACATCTCTACTTCTTTCCGCTGCTAATTGTAGGGACTGTAGCCATGCACTACCTGAGCGGCTGGCTCAAACAACGGAGTGTTGTACAAATTATAGGTCTTACGGTAGCGAGTGCGATCGCCCATCACTGGCTAATGATGAGTGGTAATGAATTCATCATCGAAGGCCCCAGCACAGCCTTCCAAGCGTTCCTGCCATCTATCACAAACAATCCGTCCCTCAGACTACTGGCAGCCTATGGAGCACTGCTAATTCGCTGTCTTCCCTACATTTTCCTCGCATTTTTCATCGCATCTAAAACAGGAAATATCGGACAAGGAGGCACTCCTCAAAGCCATGCGTTAGCACACACTCTCTCCAACACACAAGCCGCTCAAACACAAGCCAAATCAGCCTGGTCAAAACGTCAAAAGCTAATCATTAGCTGGACTTGTTTGGGAATAACTATTTTTATTTTAACTTTTCAAGATCCCTTATCACCGGTCCTCAGGGATATCCTTTTAGCTTTTTTGCTGTTAATTTTCGGTCTTGGAATTTCCCATAAAATCAAACACGAGACTTTTTTTGCTCGAATTATTCTCGCAATCAGTCAGGGTTCATTTGGGATTTATCTGATACACCACATATACATAGGTTTGTTCAAAAAGATCGAAGTATTTCTTCCTTTCTATAACGAAGAGGTCATTACAGCAGGACGGATTTTCACCTTTGCGGTCTTGGGTTTTGTCATCAGCTTCATCACGATAAAGCGTCTTAGCCAGCATATTCATCAAAAAAGAGCTCGGCAGTGTCTGGGACTATAAGTCACACGGCAAAAAGCTTTGATCAACGGGTGCGATCAACGGGTGCGATCGCGAAGCACTGGCTTACCTGGCACTGGCTTATCCGTCTGAATAAAGCGCACAAACACCTCTATTTATTACGTAATTCCATGCACCGCTCTTGATTAAAAAGCACTGACAATAGAGTCGCATTAGGTCATCCACACCACAGTTGCAGTTGGGCACACTGTTAACGCGGTATGCATCAGCATTAGGCTAGGTAGGTCGTCAGCAGTCAACCCAAGGCTTCAATGCACCGTTTTTCTATCAGCGCATCCGTGCAACCTCTTGAAAAGAAATAGGATGCCCATGATTCAGCAACTGTCTCAACGCTTTCAGCAGCAGAAAAGCCGCCACATTTCGCTCATCGTCATCCTCATCGGCCTAATGCTATCTGGGTTGGGTGCTTACAAAGTACGTAGCGAAGAAGAAAAAAAGATTCAGCTCACCCTGCAATTACGCTCTCTTTTAATTTCGACAACCTTAGAAAGAAGTGTTCGTAGCGACTTTGAAGCCCTCGATACGGTCCCCAGAGTCTTTCAACAATCAAGCAATTTTTCAGAGACTGAATTCCAACATTTTTTCGAAACCGAATTCAAAAATAAACCCACCATCGACGCCTTAAGCTGGGTCCCCCGTATCACCGAACAACAGCGACCCCAATTTGAGGGGCAGCATCGAGATCGCTTTCCCGGCATCCGCGAGATTAATGCCCAAAGCATACTGCAAAACGCAACCACACGCCCCGAATATTTCCCCATGCTGTATGCTGCCACCAAAGGCAAAGCAACCAGCATCATAGGGCTAGATTTGGCAACATCCACCACCGTCGCCACAGCCATGAACCAGGCCCGCGACACGGGTCAATCCGTCGCCACCTTAGCCATTGATGATCCCAATCAGAACGACCTGGATCAGCTCAGACTGTTGGTACTCACCCCCGTATACGATACACCGACGCCCCCTGAAGGACTGGACGCCCGCAGGCAGGCGCTCGCTGGATTCTTTGCAGGAGAATTGCTGATTTTTAATGTGGTCCGTGGCTCCTTCGATGAGCTAAATATGGGCGGCATTGACGTCTTCGTCACAGAGGAAGCTGAAGACACACGCCTCCTGCATGTCCACAAAAAGCGCAATGGGGAATATGTAGAAGGCACCCTTCAGGAGTTAGATGCCACCCTACAAACCCAAAACATTTATGCCAATACATCCTTAGAAGTCTCCGGTAACGATTGGACCCTATTCTTTATTCCCAACAAACGATTTTTGGAAAGTCAGCGCACCCAGCAATGGATCCTTGTGTGGATAGCAGGATCGATCAGTGCCCTCACACTCGGACTCTACCTCAAACGCCAGGGCGACTATGCCACCTCCACACGCGCCCTGCTAAACCAGCTAGAAGATAAAAATCAGTGCTTGGCCACCACGCTTAGCGATCTTAAAAAAACGCAGACCCAAGCCATCCAAACTGAAAAGCTCTCCGCCCTAGGCCGCATGGTAGGCGGCATTGCCCACGAGATTAATAACCCAGTGAGCTTTATCTTCGGGAATCTAAAACACCTTGGCAATGACTTTTCTGACTTAATTCAGGTATTGCAATACTACCAATCACAGCCTCAGCCATCTACGGCCTTGCCTGACGAACTGGAAGATATCGATATTCCATACATAGAAAAGGATGTGCCCAAAGCCATTACATCGATGAAGGCCGGAGCCAATCGAATTCGCGATATTGTTTTGGCCCTGCGGACGTTCTCACACTTAGATGAATCAGAACGCAAAACCATTAATCTCCACCCCTGCCTAGACAGTACGCTGGTTATTCTCGAACATCGGCTGCATGAAAAATCGCCTCGTCCCACCATCCAAATCACCAAAATCTATGGTGACTTGCCCGATGTGGACTGTTTACCAGGACAGCTAAACCAGGTCTTTATGCATTTGTTGAACAATGCTATAGATGCCTTAGAAGACGCTTGGGGAAATGGGAAATGGGAAATGGGAAACGGGGAAAAAGGGACAGGGGAGAAACCAGAAGGTGAAGTCGAGTCCTATTCTGTTGATCAAACTCCTCAAATTTGGATTTATACCGAAGCCAATGCGGATAATACCGTCAGCATTCGGGTAGTGGACAATGGTCTGGGTATACCGGAAGATATTCGCACAAAATTATTTGATCCTTTCTTTTCTACCAAGCCCATTGGCAAAGGCACGGGCTTAGGATTGGCCGTGAGCCATCAGGTGGTTCAGCGACATGGTGGCACCTTAACCTGCAATTCCCGCAGGGGAGAAAAAACTGAGTTCGTGATCACAATGCCCCTACAAATGGCTGACGAGGCATAGAGGGGGAACCGTTCTTGCAGCAGGCTATTTTTTCAGCATACTGGGCGTAACAACCACACAGGATAGTATGGGAAACCCACCATCGCCTTGGAGATACTAGCCTTAAAGGGCCAGCTCCGTTTCAGGAAGGGCATTTGTCAAGGCCCCTGGCAGGGTACTTTTCAAGCGCAGCGCGTCAGATTAAACTTGAGTCAAACCGCAGTGCCTACGACGCCTATGCGATTAGACATCAAAAGCCTCAATCTGGGCTCCGATTCGGCTGAACGGGACATCGATGTCGGCCTGGCAGAGTACTTTTACCAAAACGCTACCTACAATCGCTTTTTGAATGGCCGCAAAACCATCCTTGTGGGCAATCGCGGCGCGGGCAAAAGCGCCATATTCAAATACATTGCCACCACAGAGGGCAAAAAAGGCAACCTCGTATTAGAGCTATCGCCGGAAGACTATTCCTACGAACTGCTCTCGGAGTATCTGCGCACCGAAAAAGAAGGCTCTTGGGGCAAGCAAAGTGCCTACTCCGTGGCCTGGCAGTACCTGCTGTACAACCTCATTTTTAAACGGATTGCCCAAAATAAACGGGGGTTACTGCTCGGCGCACAAAAGAACATTTACAACTATGTGCGCAATAGCAGCATTGCCGGAGAGACCAGTTCCATTGGCATCTTAGTCAATT
>JBCDAG010000471.1:0-5053 GCA_039186165.1 Cyanobacteria bacterium P01_F01_bin.53 | reverse complement strand
GCCAGGTTGTGACTACCAGTTTTTTACGGCCAGTTTTTTACGGCCAGTTTTTTACGGCCAGTTTTTTACGGCCAGTTTTTTACGGCCAGTTTTTTACGATCAGCTTTGTGAACGGTCAGCTGATGGCTGGCAGTTTGTCTGTGCCTCACCTGTGGGAGTGAAAAATAACCCCTATGTATGAACCCAGCCCTTTTGAAGATAGTCGCGGCCTGCGACTCGCCGCCGACGAAGATTTTATGCGATCGCTCGATCAGCTAGAAGATCTTTTAGAAGAAGATCTGATCGCGGCCACCGCTCAACACATTCAGGCAAAAGAGGCCGAAATAAAGGCGGCTAGGAAAACATCAGCCTCGCAAAATGCACCCGAGCTTGCCAATCGCTTTGGTGGCAGCATTCTAGATGCCATTCCCCTGGCGGATCGGTTGGGTGCAAGATTAAGCGCTGGGAGCGAGCTGGGAACAGAGGGGATAGATCAACCCCAATAGTGGATTAGGAACTCAATTGTGTATCTAATGCAGTGTCAAGCCTAAACAGTAGGGAACGGGAATTTGGGAAATTAGGGGAATTAGGGCGGTTGGGAGCACGATTGCAATACGTTTCCCCAATGCCCCCAATCTCCCAAATTCCCCTACAAACCTGGCCCTAAAATTAAGCATTGACGCAGCACTAGGCCGATCTTTGACGTTTGGCTTCGTACAACAACAGTGCCGTGGAAACTGCTACATTGAGCGACTCTACGCCCGGCATCAATGGAATTTTGACAGCGGTTGAAGCGCACTCCATTAGCGCTTCCGATAGGCCTGCACCTTCATTTCCCATGGCAAATACGGTCGGTCCGCTCAAATCTAGCTGCCAGTAATCCAGCTCAGCGGTGGCTGTGGTCGCGACGACTTGCACACCGTTGTCTCGTAGTTGCCGCGCCTGTTCAACCATGTCCACCGTGGCCATGGGCAGCCGAAACCATTGCCCCACGGAAGCTCTTAAGACTTTGGGATTATCCACATTCACGCTGTCGGGGCTGAGCCATAGCCCATCGCAGCCCGCCGCCGCTGCCGTGCGAATAATCGTGCCCAAGTTACCGGGATCTTGCAGCGTTTCTAGCATGATCCCTAGATTGATAGTGTCTCCAGGCTGACTCGCCGCTTCCTCCCAAGCATTACGACGTGGGGCGGTGGCGACCACGCCATCAGGGGTGACGGTGCTGGCGATGGATTTGAGGACGGCATCGGAGACCAGCTCTATTTGATCCGCCTGTGCGATCGCTTGACGGTACAGGGCGGGATAATGCTGCTGCCAACTTTCTGTGTAGCAAAGGACTTGCAAAGGATAGTTCGCTTCGCAGGCCGCCTCTACTAAATGGGTACCTTCGAGCAAGAGCACCGCTTGTTTGCGCCGCTCTTTTGGCTGTTGTAGCTTACGCAGTTGCTTGATCGTCGGATTTTGCAGGCTAGTGAGCATGGTCCTAAAGGCATAGGGACAAAAACAGGGATATTACTAGCAGATTTTTTAGATTTGGAACTACTTTTGTAAACTATATTTAAATCATCCTGTATTTGTACTGATCCATAGAAAGTTGTGATGGATGATTCGGCACATAAATCAGTGATGGTTATCACATAAAAAAGCACCTCGGTGGGTAGACCGGAGGTGCTCTCTTACTTAAGCCATTGTCATGCGGAACCCGGGACTTGAACCCGGAAGTCCTTGCGAACACTAGAATCTGAATCTAGCGCGTCTACCAATTCCGCCAGTCCCGCATAGGTAGTTGACCCGCTTGGTATGTGCCATGCTTCTCGGGCCGCGATTACCAATGATCTAGCAGTGCGCGCCATTCGTCAATGTTATCTGTCGATTAATTTGGGTGAATTCTCTGAATCTTCTCCGTAATTTCCTCCTTCGGGAGGATGATTTGAACGATGACCAATCCACTTTGTGGAAAATCACCGGGAGAACCTCTGAAGTTTCGGGTAGAATCCATACCAAATTCTTTAATTTTTTTGATTCGCTTTTTTACGGAGGCTACTCCCATCATCACTCCTCATACATCTGGTAATAAATCCGCTAATAAATCTGGTGATAAAGTCGTGGCAGAACCTGTTTCTGTGATCGAAATCTGGGGCGGCGAAAAGCTAAGCGGCCATATCCCTGTCAGTGGGGCAAAAAATTCGGCCCTTGTGGTGTTGGGCGGAGCGCTTCTGTGCTCTCAAACCTGCCGTATTCGTAACATCCCTGACCTGATGGATATCGGTCGGATGGCGAGCGTGCTAGAAGCCCTCGGGCTCAAGGTTTCTCGCGATGGCGACATGTTAGAGGTGGATGGGAGTCATGTCAGCCATTCCAAAGCGCCCTATGACATTGTCAGTAAGCTGCGCGCTAGCTTTTTTGTGATTGGTCCTTTGCTTGCTCGATTAGGGGTTGCCCGAGTGCCTTTGCCGGGCGGCTGTGCCATTGGGGCTCGTCCGGTAGAGCTGCATATTCGTGGTCTTCAGGCGTTGGGTGCGCATGTGCATATGGACCATGGCGTGGTGCATGCCTACGTGCCCGGTGCGAGGGGCAAGCTCAAAGGGGCCAAAATTTATTTGGACTATCCCAGTGTGGGCGCGACTGAAACCCTGATGATGGCGGCGACTCTGGCTGAAGGGGAAACCACTATTGAAAATGCAGCGCAGGAGCCAGAGGTTGTAGACCTGGCGAATTTCTGCCGGGCGATGGGGGCCAAAATTCGCGGTGCTGGCACCAATACCATCACCATTACAGGTGTGCCCAGCCTGCACTCCACGGACTACTCTATCATTCCAGACCGAATTGAGGCGGGTACATACTTGGTTGCGGGTGCCTTGACTCGTTCTGAAATTACGGTTGGCCCCGTGGACCCTGACCATCTCACCCCGTTGCTGGCTAAGCTCCGTGAAACCGGTACCAATGTTGAGATTGAAGGCAAAAGTACGATTCGAGTATCCCCGAATGGGCCGCTCACGGCGACCGATGTGCAAACCCTGCCCTATCCGGGATTCCCGACGGACCTGCAGGCCCAGTTTATGGCGCTGCTCACCTTGGCTGAAGGCAACAGCATGGTGACTGAAACCGTTTTTGAAAACCGTTTGCAGCATGTGGCTGAGTTCAACCGGATGGGCGCGGATATTCGGGTGAAGGGGGACTGTGCGATTGTGCGCGGTGTGACTCACTTGAGCGGTGCACCTGTGACCGGTAGCGACTTGCGGGCTTCGGCTGCATTGGCGATCGCGGGTCTGGTTGCCAAGGGTAAAACCACACTCCACGGCCTCCATCACCTAGACCGGGGCTATGAAAAGTTCGAAGAGAAGCTGACCAATGTGGGGGCTCGCCTGCGTCGTATTCCGCTCAGTGAGGCGGACGAATCGGCGCAGCCCACGCCCAGTACCCCTGCTAAGCAGCCCGCGGCAGCAGCTGTGGCTGCTGTCACGGCGAATGCCATTAATAACTAGAGCTGCATCAATGCTTAATTTTTAGGCTTGACGCTGCACTACCCTTAATACCTTCTCAAGTGTCTCACCGTGAATGGCCTAGGGAATCTCGTTATACTGATCGAGGTGACTTCGGACCCCTGTTCACGGTGAGTTCGTTTATTTGTGAGGGCCTCCAGCGAGCTTGTTGCTAACTGCCAGCGAGCTGCCCGCTAACTGTGGGGCTAGCTATTTCTATGGCGTTGTCTAATCCTGATTCTCCTTTAACTTCCTCTTCGGCTAATGGAGGAAAGGCCGCACTGCTGGGGCTCAATGCGGATCACTTTCGTCACCCGCTAGATCGCGAAGCCACCCAAGCGTTGAAAAAGCTGCCTGGCCTAGATGTGGCCATTCGCAGCTTGATTGGGCCGATGGGTGAGCAGTTCTTTTATTTAGAAAATATTGCCGCGAGTGTGCTGGTGGGGCCTAACCAACTGCCGGACTTGTACCATGCGCTGGTGGAAGCTTGCGAGGTGCTCGATCTGGAAGTGCCCCAGCTCTACATTAAGCAGCATCCTGTGCCGAATGCTTACACCTTCGCCATGCGGGGTAAGCAGCCCTTCATTGTGGTGCACACGTCTCTCATTGAGCTGCTGAATCCGGCTGAGGTGCAGGCGGTGATTGGCCATGAGCTAGGCCACCTAAAGTGCGATCATGGTGTGTACCTCACCTTGGCCAACTTGCTGACCTTGGCTACCGGGCAGCTCCCCTTTGGTGCGGTGCTGATGCAGGGCTGGCAGTCCAAAATTATGGAATGGGTGCGCTGTGCGGAGTTTACCTGTGATAGAGCGGCCCTGCTGGCGACCCAAGATGCTCGCACCGTGGCTTCCGTGCTGATGAAGCTTTCGGGGGGCTCGCCCACCCTTTCGCCCCAGCTGAATTTAGATGCTTTTATTGATCAAGCGCGGGCCTACGACACTATTAGTGAGAGTGAGGTAGGTGAAATGCTTAAGCGGATGAAGACCGATGAGCTGAGCCATCCGGTGCCTGTGCTCAGGGCTAGAGAAATTGACCGCTGGGCGAGTACGCCTGACTATCAATCATTGCTGACGAGTAGGCCTTTGGCGACTTCGGGTGTTGCAGGAAAGGAGAGTGGCGCGGGTGAATCAGGTGCGAATAAATCGACCTCGGGTGATTCTGCTGGGCGTAAAGTGGCTGCTGGTCAGTTAGGTGGCAAGTCAGGTGGTCAGTCAGGCGGTTGGCGTAACTGGTAGGGCGGTGTAGGCACTACTCGTACCTACCCATGAGGGGGCGGAATTTGTTCTGAAAAAAGCTGTAACAAATTCACTCAATTCGGTATACTAATGAACCAACCTGGGCAAGTGGCGGAATTGGTAGACGCACCACACTCAAAATGTGGCGACTTCGGTTGTGAGAGTTCGAGTCTCTCCTTGCCCATCTTAATCAGCGGAATGACCTGCAAGATGGAATGACCTTTGGTCGTTTGCGAGATCTTCTGAGACATCTAGAAGTTACGCATTGACAAAGTCGTGTTCATGATGTGAGGAAAACGTAGACTCGGCCACATTATCCAGAATAAACTGACGAATGACGGGTACAAATAATTGACG
>JBCDAG010000470.1:0-5058 GCA_039186165.1 Cyanobacteria bacterium P01_F01_bin.53 | reverse complement strand
CACTCAGTGTGGAATACGCCTTCTTTGTCAATCCGCTCTTAAGTGTGCGCACCGAAGTAATCACGCTGAGCCTGTGTCAGGTTCTGGGGCAAACGACTGCGACGGTAGCTGTCGAAGTAGTCTAGCGAAGCGCTGAAGGCCGGTACAGGGATACCGATCTTGGCAGCGGTGGCAACCACCTCACGCCATGCCGCCTGGCGGTCCAAGATGGTTTGCTTGAACTCAGGTGCGAGTAAGAGGTTTGCTAGATTAGCATCTTGGTCGTAGGCGGCCTTAATTTTGTTGAGGAAGGCCGCGCGGATGATGCAGCCGCCTTTCCAAATTCGAGCCGTTTCACCCAGGTTGAGCTCGTAGTTGTTGAGCGCGGAGGCCTTGCTCAGCAAATCCATGCCCTGAGCGTAGGAGCAGATTTTAGAGCAGTAGAGCGCATCGCGAATTTTGCCGATGAACTCTTTTCTGTCGCCGCCGAATGAAGAAGTCGGAGGACCGGTAAGCTGCTTTTCAGCTACGACACGCTCTTCCTTAGTTCCGGACATAATGCGAGCATTAACTGCCGCAGTGATGGTCGGAATACTAACGCCAAGCTCTAGTGCATTGATGACTGTCCAGCGACCGGTTCCTTTTTGACCCGCCTTATCCATGATGAGTTCTACCAGCGGTTTGCCAGTTTCCTCATCTGTTTTTGTAAAAATATCAGCGGTAATTTCAATCAGGTAAGAGTCAAGTTCTTCGGTCTTGTTCCACTCAGCAAAGATTTCGTGGAGTTCCTCCTGAGTACAGCCGAGAGTATTTTTCAGCAGGTCATAAGCTTCTGCAATCAGCTGCATATCGCCATACTCAATGCCGTTGTGCACCATTTTGACAAAGTGACCCGAGCCGCCTTTGCCGATGTAGGTGACACAGGGGCCGTCATCTACTTGAGCTGCGATTTTGGTGACAATGGGCTCGATAGAATCGTAGGCCGCTTTGCTACCGCCGGGCATGAGGCTAGGACCGTTGAGTGCGCCTTCCTCACCGCCACTAACGCCCATCCCGATGAAGTTGAATCCGGCTGCTTCGAGATCTTCTACGCGGCGTTCGGTGTCGTCATAGAGGGAGTTGCCACCATCGATGATCATGTCGTCGGGATCGAGCAAAGGCTTGAGACTGTCGATAACCATATCGACGGGTTTGCCTGCTTTGACCATGACGAGAATACGTCTGGGTCTCTCTAACGCGCCGACGAACTCTTCGAGGGAGTAGGTAGCGACGACATTTTTACCGCCTGCGCGGTTTTTCATGAAGTCATCGGTCTTTGAGC
The DNA here is from genome assembly GCA_039186165.1 of Cyanobacteria bacterium P01_F01_bin.53. Classification (GTDB taxonomy): domain Bacteria; phylum Cyanobacteriota; class Cyanobacteriia; order Phormidesmidales; family Phormidesmidaceae; genus Phormidesmis. The sequence continues at coordinate 3,758 of JBCDAG010000470.1, read as the reverse complement.
GAGAGCGGTTGTACACCGCAATCGGGAACCCGTTGCGCTCTACGTTGAGTGCGATATTTTCACCCATGACCGCTAGGCCAATTACACCAAAACTCTGTGCCATAAACTTTCCTTAGGTTATTCTCTTGTATAGCTATCAGGGCATCTAGCTATCAGGGCATCGCGCGGCACACTGTCCCTAGCCATCGATGCCTAGCAGTCGATAGTGCCAGTTTGTCTGCTCATATCAAATATTGTTGATATTTTGAACCGTTCAAAGTCCAAGAGCAATTCTCCATAGCTCTAAAGACTTTAAACAACGTTGCCAGTTTTTTCCATTAAGGAGAGAGAAAATTTTTATTAATCTCGGAAATCTTAAGGGCAATCTCAGGTGAATTTAAGTATTTAGACGGAGATTTCCCAGGGTGAGTGCTACTGTCGCCCTCTGGGATAACTCGCTTCGTTTGGGAAAATGTCTTGTAAGGCGGCCTGTCGATCTTCTATGCTGCCTTCTTCGCTGAGGTTCCATAGGGTTTCATAGAAGAAAAAGATAACGCCTGCGTAGTTGCGATCACGCACAGCCTCCACCTGCTCCACAATCTGACTCATCGGTACCGACCGCGTCCGCAGGCCACTCAAAATTCCCACACTCGTTGGAATATGGGACCTGGCAAATTCAGCGGCTTCTTGTCCCATTTCCCAGACAAATCGCCCGAGATCGTTTCGATACAGCTGAATGATTAGCTCTTCAACATAGCCGCGCTTTAGCCAAGTATCCCAGTCTTGTAGGTAGTACTCGTAGGCAAAGACGTGGGGATTTGGGGAGACAGACATGACTGCTTTGGAGCGGTTGGCCTTGAGGGTGGAGAAGACGTCGCCCATAAAGTCGGTAATGCGATCGGCCCGCCAGCGGGTCCATTCGGCGTCTTTGGCGTCGATGGGAGGAGATTGGCCGTCGTGCTCCTGTTTGTAGAGATTTACCGTGTAGGGGTCGTAGCCGTAGGCAAAAGGAAGGCCCATGTGATCGTCTACCTGGAAGCCGTCGATGTCATAGTTGCTGGATATTTCGTCAACGAGGCCAAGGATAAAAGCTTGGACTTCGGGGTGGAAAGGGTTGAGCCAGACGCGCTCGTGGGAGCCTTCGGGGGTGGTGAGGGTGCCGTCACTTTTTTGAGTGAGCCAGTCGGGGTGACGCTGGGCAAGGGCAGAGTCGGCGGGGGCCATAAAGCCAAATTCGAACCAGGGGATCACTTTAAGGTCACGGTCATGGGCGAGTTCAATGATTTCACTCAGCATATCGCGGCCCTGCTGGGCTGCCTCTAGTTCGTTTTGTCGTCCGGTTTGGCCAAGATCTGGATAGAGCCCTTGTTTGTAGCCGGTGGTGCGTTCGGCAACTTGGCTGGGGTAGAGGGTGTAGCCCCAGTTCCAGACGGTGGGATAGACCGTGTTGAAGTTGAGGGTGGTGAGCTGGTTGAGGGCCGTTTCGAGATTGCGGTGGGAGAACAGAACGTCGCTGTCGATGTTGGTAAGCCAGACGCCACGCAGTTCGCTTCTGGGGGGTGCGATCGCCTCTGGTGGTTCATAGGCAACGATGAGATCATCTGGGATCGTCTCAGCGGTTCGCGAATCAAGACTGGCTTGGCACAAAAAGGCCGCACCATCGGCCAGGGTAATGCTACGCCGAGGTCGCAGCTGATGTTTTTGGTTTGGCCCATTAGAGGTGGCTGCGCCTTCTTTGTCGACGATGTAGCCAGCGGCGAGGGCAGCGGCGACGCCTTCGCGGGTGTTTTCTGGAATTAAGAGATTGTCCCGAAAGGTAGTGGCTAGGGCACGGGTGGCGTTTGCCTGGTATTCGGTGGCTGAGCCAGAGGTTAAGATAGCCAGCGCTTGGGCACGGTTGGCATGTTGTTCAAGATGAGCGCCGTCGCCGAGGGCGGCCATGAGTAAGGCTTCGGTTTCGCTTTCGGCTTCGTTAAAGGTAAGGCCGAGATATTCGTTGTTGGCTGCGAAGGCTCCGGGAAAGGCTCTGAGGACGGCGGCGGCGTAGATCTCTTGGGTAAGGGCGCTGCTGGGAAAGCGATCGTTGACGGTGCGCTGCTCAAAGACATCTTGGGAGACTAGGGCCTGAACGCAGGGTTCCATGGGATGTCCTGCGAAGCCATTGAGTGTTGCCTTGGCTTGATTGAGCCCCAAAAGGGTGACGTTGCTGAGGAGTGCTGTGCAGAAAATGCCGATGAGAAATGCGATGCCGAACTTTTGCCGCCAACGTTGTCCCTTGTGTTGTCTCCTATGGGCCATGGGTGGGGTTTAACCTCCGCTAATTTTGGCTTTGTAGCCTTTGCTGGTGAGCAGGGATACGAGCTTGGGGGCGTGCTCTCCCTGAATTTCTATGGTGTTGCCTGCTACGGTACCACCGGAGCCGCAGCTGGCTTTGAGAGTTTTGGCCAGTGCGGCAAGTGTCTTGGGATTGTGGGTGAAGCCGCTGATGACGGTGACGGTTTTACCTTTGCGACCTTTGCGGGAGACCTGTACGCGCAGGTCTTGCTGGTCTGGGGGGAGGTCAGGTATGGGACGCTCTGTGGCTTCATTGGCGGTGCCACCGGTTGTGTCAAATTCAGAATAGACCACTCGATCGGTGGCTTTGTTACTGGATTTGCTGCCGGAGCGCTTGCGTTTTGCCATCTTAAGAAGAAACTCTTTTGATTTCATGGGAGTGATTATTTCATGGGAGAGATTCTACCGCTTGATGAGTATTCCCCTCTAGAGAGGGACCCAGGTCGGTAGGGTGCTCCAGTAAGTTAATGAAATTACTGTCTACAAAGAGGTCGGCTGTGGTTCCTATTCGCGATGAAAATCCCGTTTCGACGACACCCTATGTGACGTATGCCTTTATTGCGCTCAATGTGTTGGTCTTTGTCTATGAGGCGACGCTTAGCGGACCAGCGTTGGAAGCTTTGTTTAATACGTTTGCGGTGGTGCCAAAGGATTTGAGCATGAGCTTTAATACGGGCTTGGGTGCGCCGCATATTACGGAGTGGGGGACGCTGCTGAGCGCAGAGTTTTTGCACGCGGGCTTTTTGCATATGGGCGGCAATATGCTGTACCTGTGGATTTTTGGCAACAATGTTGAGGATCAGCTGGGCCACCTCAAATTTTTCCTCTTTTATCTAGTGTGCGGTGTGCTGGCCTCGCTTTGTCAGTGGTATGTGGCACCGGAGTCGCCGATTCCATCTTTGGGGGCGAGTGGTGCGATCGCGGGTGTAATGGGCGCATACATTTTCCGTTTCCCGAATGTACGTGTACTCACGTTTATTCCTATCTTTTTCGCGTCTGTTCGCATTCCGGCACTGCTATTCCTAGGCTTTTGGTTCGTTGAGCAAGCCTTTTACGGGGTGGCGAGCTTGGGTGCGGCAGCGGACGTTGGCATGGGTGGCGGGGTCGCTTACTGGGCACATGCGGGTGGCTTTGTGTTTGGTGCGATTTTGGGCTACTTGCTGGGCTTATTTAATAATGTTGATGAAGAAAATCCCAGCCTCGAAGCGATTAAAGAGGTTGAGGACGCTCTGGGTGATTCTTCTTCAGATCAGTGATCGCGCTGTAGTGATCGCGCCATAGCATTTGTTCTGTAGCATTTGTTCTGTAGCGATTACTCCATATTGCTTGAGCTGTGTAGCTCAGGGGTTTCGGTATACTGGCTACACTCAAAAATCTGTACGTATTGGCTGGTATGGTTCTTCCCAATTTTTTGATCTTTGGTGTGCAGAAGGCGGGGACGACCT
>JBCDAG010000469.1:0-5060 GCA_039186165.1 Cyanobacteria bacterium P01_F01_bin.53 | reverse complement strand
GCCCACCGAAGTGCGTTTTCAGACTCGAAACGGGCGTATTTGCTATCATAGAATCACCCTCAGGGTTGGAGGCCATGGCAATCCTATGGCTCAGGGGTCATGCTTTGCAGTCATTGTTAAGAAACGTATGCGTTTCCCCTGCGTCTGGAGTATACCATTCCAACGCGCTGACCAAAGGTAACCTTCTGAATCGACAATCAGCCCATCAGGCATCCCGTCATCGGCTGGCGTTTTGACGAGTTCTATTTGATTAGCCAGCTCACCCGTTGCTGAATTGTAGTCAAATCGGTAAATCGTTCGGCGTTTGGAATCTGTTACATACAGGTGCTTGTAGTCAAGCGAAAAGTCCATGCCGCTCGGCAAAATGAGATCTTGCACAACCTCATGGACTGAGCCGTCGGTATCTATGCGGTAGAGCCGGCCTTCGGTGTTATCGTCGGCCATAATGCCGGAAAAAACACAGCCTACCGGATCGGCGATCGCATCATTAAACCGCGTCCCTCTCGCCGCCCCAATCTCTGGCACCACGGTCCTTAGCTTGCCCTTATCCCAAATCTCCACCGTTCCGTGGGTCTTAAACAACAGCAGCGAACCATCGGCCTGAAGGGTAAACCCACCCACCGGTTCACCCAAATAAATCTGCTCATAGCCTTCATAAATCGGGTCGTAGCGAAACAGGCGACCATTTGGGATATCCGTCCAATACACCCGCTTATACTGTGGGTGTCACAACAGCTTTTCAGCGTAGTGATAGTGACAATTTACTAATACAGCAGGCTCGCCTAAGTTAAGCGTCATAGGTTAATCAGCGATTGTTTCTTATACTGACTGGCGTGCTCTTAAAGCATTGTATTTTTTCAAACGAGAATACATCCTTCTTCAAAGTGAGGCTTGCCTATGCCAAAATCACGCCCCTACCAACCCCTCATTTTTCGGCTGCTACATGCGCTGCACGGTGGCCTTGTGCTCGCCTCTGTGGTTACTGGCTTTTGGATGTACAACACCTGGGACCACCGACTCGCAAAACTCCCCCTACCAGAAGCAGATACCAACCTGCTCAGTATCCACTATCGAATTGGCGAGGTGCTCACCCCATTGGTGGTCATTTTTCTGATCTATAGCTTGGTCGCCGGGCGGCGGCGACTCATCCAAACCAAATCTATTAAACATCTTGCTAATCCAACAAAGCCCGCAGGCCAGTATGCCCTGCATCGACTGGTCAACATAGGGCTACTGGGCATGTTGATTTTATCGATGGTGTCTTCCCGGCAGTTTGGCGGCGCAAAGGCCCTTATCCAAGGCGAGTGGGATAACACCTGGTACAACCTCCACGTATTTGCCTGGGCTTCCATCGTGGTGTTGGTACTTGCGCATGTTTTGCTTGGGCTGAAGGTAGGCGGTGTTCCCCTGATTCAATCGATGATTGATCGTCGTGTACGACCTCAAGATAGTCCTGTGAAATGGCCTCAGAGATTCAAGAATTGGACCCAAAGTATTACCAATCGCTGAGTTGGTTGAGCCTAAGTCTGTTGATTCGTAAAGACACGAGAAACCCGAGCTAGGGCGACAAAGTGAAGGCATCAGACATTGCAGCATTAATGTTACTCGCTTAGCGGGTTTAGTTTTGCTGCCGCTTTTAGTATTACAGCAGCCCGGGTATTACAGTAGCCGGATAGTGGCGTCCGAAAATGGCGAGACAGGAATCAGGAAGCCTTTGTATGCTGATGTGTGTATACCGGGGAACGCCCCTAGCATTGGAGAAATCGGCTTGAAAATTTCAGATATTGTAGAGCTGTTAATCCTTGCGGCCCTTTGGGGCGGGTCTTTTCTCTTCATGCGGATCGCCGCACCTGTTTTAGGTCCTATCTGGCTAATTGAGTTCCGCGTATTGCTAGCCGGGTTGGTTTTATTACCGCTTCTCGCTAGGCAAGCAACCCTCCCCCAGCTAAGCACCTATGCCCTGCCGCTGATGATTGTCGGCTGCATCAACTCGGCAATTCCGTTCTCGCTCCTCGCCTTTGCCTCTGTTTCACTGCCCGCTGGATTTACCTCTATTTTGAATGCGACTGCACCGCTGTTCGGCACCATTGTCGCGGCACTTTGGATTAAAGAGAAGCTCACCCTGCCACGATTTATAGGGTTTGTGTTGGGGTTTGCTGGCGTTGTGATTTTAGTCGGGTGGAAATCAGTTGAGGCCACACCCGCCTTTATTACCGCCGTGGTGGCGGCACTGTTTGCGGCGCTGATGTACGCGATCGCCGCCCCCTACGTGAAGCAAAACCTATCAGGGGTATCTCCATTGGTGGTGACCACGGGCTCACAGCTAGGGGCGGCGGTTGTGCTACTGCCGTTGCTGCCCTTTACGGCACCGACCCAAACGCCCTCCACGTCGGTGATGATTTCGGTGATTGCATTGGCGATCGCATCGACGGCCCTTGCCTACATTCTCTACTTCCGCTTAATCCAAAATGTCGGCTCGACGAAAGCACTCACCGTCACCTATTTGGTGCCTATTTTTGCCATGTTGTGGGGCGCACTGGTTCTCGGTGAACCCATTACAGCGGCGATGATGTTGGGCTGTGGGTTTGTGCTGTTAGGCACTGCGATCGCCAATGATTTGTTCGTTTACCGCAAAGGGGAATAACGCGGCAGAACAGAGTCATGACAACTATTTCTCGCTCGTGACGCCCCCACCGTCCCCTTTCACCAACACAGACTGATAGTACCCTTTTGGCTTATCACCCACAGTCGCCCCACCATTGAGCATGCCTTGCAGCGTAGGCTCAAAAAAGGTGTAAGGAAAGCGAGTTTCTGGCTGGCTCACAGTCTCTAATCGCTGTTGTAGTTCAGCAGGTATTTCAAATTCAAGCGCACCCAAATTATCTTCTAGCTGATGCAGCTTGGTTGCACCCACGAGTACTGACGCGACCCCCGGACGATTCACCACCCAGTTCACAGCGACCTGCGCCATCGAGCGACCCAGCTCATTGGCCACGTTCTCTAGCACCGCCACAATCTCCCAGTTCTTCTCGGTAAACTTGTTGAAGGCTGGGTTTCCACTATCGGCTAAGCTCGCCAAACGTCCCGCCCCTTCAGCCCCTGCGGTGGAGGCTCCCTGAGAAGGTCGATATTTCCCCGAGAGCAAACCGCTCGCCAGCGGCGACCACACCATAATGCCCGCACCTAACGTTTGCGCCAGCGGCACATACTCAAATTCAATATTGCGCTCGGCCAAAGAGTACTCCAATTGCAGCGCACTCATCGGTTCGAGGTGCCGTTCTTTCGCAATCGTTTGGGCCTGCGCGGCGTACCAGGCGGGCGTGTCAGAAAGGCCCACGTAGCGAACTTTACCAGAACGCACCAAATCATCCAGGGTACGGACAACTTCTTCGGCAGGCGTAATTTGATCCCAGGTATGCAGAATGTACAGGTCAATATAGTCAGTGCCGAGTCGCTGGAGTGAGCCTTCCACAGCACGAATGATATTCTTGCGACCATTGCCGCCTGCATTGGGGTTTCCTGGATCAGCGTTGTAGCTGAATTTTGTGGCGATCGCGACCTTATCTCGCACCCCACGATCTTTTATAAACTGGCCCAGCATCTTCTCGCTGTTGCCATTGGTGTACAGATCAGCGGTATCGATAAAGTTGCCGCCCGCATCCAGATAGGTGTCAAATAGCTGGCGCGAGTTTTCCGCATCTGCACCCCAGCCCCAGTCATCACCAAAGGTCATTGTGCCTAAGGCTAAGCGGCTTACCCTTAATCCTGTATTGCCCAGTGTGTAATAGTCCATCGCTATCCTCCTTTTGGCAGGGGCACTGTCCCCTTGCCTTATCTACATTGACTACTATCGTTAAAATTGAAGCATCACGATTGGATCTCCTTGCTCAGTTTTGGTACAAAATTGCTCAGCAAGCTATCGCTACTCTCGCAGGGCTTACACCATGCAAAGTCAGACGCAAAGCCAGACGCAAAGCCAGACGCAAAGCCAGATGCAAAGCCAGATGCAAAGTCAGATTAGCTTCGTCAATAGCCAAACGCTAAAACCAGACCCAGCGGTGGATGCCGGTCGCATTCTGACCTCTAGCAAGGATCTGGATTGGGAAGGCCTTTACATCGAAAAAGGCGAGAACGAGTCTTTTAATCCCGAGAATGTCACCGTCGCCCAGCATTATTTTGCAATGAACATTGGCGCGCCCTATGAGTGGGAATGGAAAGACGGCAACACTTTTAAAACTCACCGATACGAGCAAGGCGACCTCTGGATAAATCCGGCAGGCGTCCCGTTTTCTCACCGCATTAACACCCACAACCAGTTTGTATTGCTGACCCTTGACCCCCAAAAGCTGGCAGAGGCCCTACCGCACCAGCCCCTGATAGGACAACAGGTTTTCCGCCGCCAGCACAAAGCCCAAGACAAACACTTACAAACCTTGATTCAAGCGCTGTTGATTGAAGTCGAAAGCGGCGGTACTAACGGCAGGCTCTACGCCGACACGCTCTCTACAGCGCTCTCTGTGCATTTCGTTAACCACTATGGCAATAGCATTTCGCTAAATTTACCGGTAACACGCACCATAGAGCGCCAGCGGATAGGACAGGTCATCGATTATATAGAAGCGTATCTGACAGAGGATTTAAGCCTGACTGACCTTGCTTTAGTGTCAGGGTTTAGCAAGTTTCACTTTGCCAGAGTGTTCAAACAGGCGGTCGGCACCACACCTTACCGATATCTGATGATGCGGCGGGTCGAGAGAGCAACCATTGCGCTCAAAAAAGCTGCGCTGAAAGCAAACCCTGGGGCGATCGCACAGATTGCCCATGAATTCGGGTTTGCCGATCAGTCCCACTTTACTCGTGTTTTCAAGCAGGTTAAGGGCACGACGCCCAAACAATTTCTCCAGCAGCAGGGCTAAACGATTAGCGGGGCCAAACGATAACTGGCTAAAGGCACGGTTCAACAACAGCTGGTTTTAGGTAACACTTTCATCACAAAATAGACCATCATCAACGATGGCCCAGTTGAATGACTTCGTCAGTGCCTACGCTCTTTGGAACCG